>NZ_MSGP01000546.1 GCF_002078235.1 Streptomyces viridosporus | reverse complement strand
ACGCCTCACCGGGCCTCTTCCGCGGGTGGCCGGACGGCCGTCACCGCCTGCCGACGAACTTCCAGGCGGTCGGCAGCACTCCCATGGCCAGGGCCGCCTTCAGGGCGTCGCCGACGAGGAAGGGGGTGAGGCCGGCCGCGATCGCGGCGGAGGCGGACATGCCGGTGGACAGGGCCAGGTAGGGCACGCCGACGGCGTAGATGACCGCCGAGCCGAGCGCCATGGTGCCCGCCGTCCGCCAGACGGAGCGGTCGGCACCGCGGCGGGCCAGGGCGCCCACCGCGGCGGCGGCCAGCAGCATGCCGAGGATGTAGCCGAAGGACGCGCCGATCCCGTGCGAGCCGTTCGCGAACCAGGGCACCCCGGCGAGGCCCGCCAGCGCGTACACCGCGAGGGAGGCGAGGCCGCGGCCCGCGCCGAGGGCGGTGCCGACGAGCAGCGCGGCGAAGGTCTGGCCGGTCACCGGCACCGGCGAGCCGGGGACGGGCACCGCGATCTGGGCGGCGAGGCCGGTGAGGGCGGCACCGCCGAGCACGAGCGCGGTGTCGCGGACGCGGGAGGCCGGAAGCAGGTCGGCGAGGACCAGGCCGGTGCGGGTGGAGGGGACGGCAGCGGTGCTCATGGGGACTCCGCGGGGGTGAGGGCAGTCGGGGACACGGTGACGCTATCCCGGTGCCCTCGTGCCGATCACCGTCAGCGCTCGACAAAGGGGCCGACGGGGGCTTGGTGGGCTTCGGACAAAGGAGGGCGGTGACCAGCGGTACGGCGTGACAACGGTCACTGAGGTGGGGTGGTTTCGCCAACAGGGTCCGGTGGAAGGGCGGCTGTGAGGTCCCACCAAACGGGCCGTCCCCGCCCGTCGGACGCCGTCTCGCCCGTCGGTCGCCGTCTGGGCAGCGCGCGGCCGCTTTGCTAGCTTCGGCGCATGGTCGCCCAGGCCCGGAACCTCACCTCGCGTCGCCACGTCGATCTGCGACGCGTGGGCGCTGCCGCCTGTCGCCTCTGCTGACGAGGCGGGCGGAACGATTCGGCGCGCCTCGATCCCCGTACGACTCCCGTACGACGGCGCAGTGTCGGACCCGTTCCCGAGGAAGTTCCCCATGCTTCGTACCGCGGCAGCCCCGCCCCTCTCCCCCGTACCGCGCGTCGCCGACAGCGACCGGCGCCGGACCAGTGCCAGCGTGGTGCTGCGGTCCGTGCTGGCGCACGGGCCGGTGGCACGCAGCACCATCGCCCGGCTGACCGGGCTGTCCCCGGCCTCGGTGACCGACCACTGCGCCCGTCTGGCGCGGCTCGGCCTCGTCCGGGAGGCCGCGGCGCCCCGCCGCTCGGGGGGTGTCGGGCGTCCGCACCTGCCGGTGGACGTGGACCGGACGCGGCTGGTGGTGGGCGGTGTGCACGTGGCGGTGCCGTACACCACGGTGGCGCTGCTCGACCTGCGCGGCCGGGTGCTGGCCGAACGGCGGCTGCGGCACGGGGGGACCGAACCGTCCCGGGTGCTGGCGCGGGCCGCCGACGGCCTGGCGGCGCTGCTGGAGCGGGCGGCGGACCGCCGGCCGCTGGGCGTGGGCTTCGCGGCCGGCGGCTGGGTGGACCGGGAGGCCGGGACCGTCGTCGAGCACGCGCCGCTCGGCTGGCGCGAGGTGGCGGTGCGCGCGGAACTGCGCGCGTACACCGGACTGCCGGTCCATGTGGACGGGCACGCGCGGGCGTTGGCCAACGCGGAGCGGCTGTTCGGGCGGGCGGGCGGCGGGCGCAGCGCGCTGCACCTGTTCGTCGGCAACGTGGTCGACGCGGCGTTCGCCACCCACGACGAGGTGCACCACGGTCCCCGCTCCCAGGCCGGGGCCGTCGCCCATCTGCCGCTCGCGGGCGGCACCGAGCCCTGCGCGTGCGGCCGTACCGGTTGCCTCCAGGCCGAGTTGGGCGAAGCCACGCTGTGCCGGCGGGCGCGGGAGGCCGGTGTCACCGACGGGACGGACCCGGTGCGGGTGGTGGACGCGGCGGCGGCCGGGCACCCGGCGGCCGTGCGGCTGCTGCGGGAACGGGCCCGTATGACGGGGCGCGCGGTGGGGCTGCTGACCGACGTGCTCAACCCGGAGAGCGTCGTCGTCACGGAGTTGGGGGTCACCCACCGGCCGGACTGCCTCGCCGCGCTGCGCGCCGAGGTCGGCGGGGCCCGGGCGGCCACGGTCGTGCCGACGAGTTTCCCGGATTCCGTCCTGGCCGTGGCGGGCGGTTCGGTGGCTCTCGACGTCCTCTACCGGGATCCGCTGAGCGCCTCACCTGAGCCGAATTAATTCAGAAACTCGGAATGTTGACACACCTCCCCCGAGGACAGGAACATCCTGGTCATGAGCTGTCGCACCCTCTGTTGCTGACACATCGACGCGCGGGCGCCCGAAGCGCCTGAAGCGCCCTTCCCCTTCCTCGTGAATTCCTCCGCGGCTTTTCCCTGCCCGGAATTCCCCTTTCTTTTCCGCCCCGTTGCGTTTCCATGAACTCTGGGAGTACCCCATGCCCGCACCCCCCGCGTCCGGTGTCGACCGGCGGCTCTTCCTCTCCTCCCTGCTCGGCGTCACCGCCGCTGCCGCCGGGCTGAGCGGCTGCGCCGGGGCGAGCGCCGCGGCCGACCAGGCGTCCCTGGAGGAGCCGCTGGCCGAGAAGGTCCCGGCCGGCACCAGCCTGAAGATCTCCTCGTACCAGAACGTCCAGCAGCTCCAGCTGAAGCTCGCCGGGCTCGGCGACCTGCCCTTCGAGGTGGGCGACTGGCTGAACATCGGGGCCGGCCCGGACGTCATCAACGCCTTCCGCGCCAAGTCCCTGGACCTCGCGGGCAACGCCGGCATCCCGCCGATCCAGGCGTACTACCAGGGGTTCGACGCGAGGATCGTCGCGGTCAACATCACCCGCGAACCCAACTACCTCTTCGCCACCAGACCCGGCAGCGGCATCCGCGCGGCCCGTGACTTCCGGGGCAGGCGGCTCGCGTTCTCCCAGGGCCAGGCCCAGGGGGTGGTGCTGCTGCGCGCCCTGAAGGAGGCCGGGCTGGAGTACGACGACGCCGAACTGGTCCCGCTGACCAGCAACCAGTTCCTCACCGCCCTGCAGTCGGGCCAGGTGGACGTCGCCCCGCTCGCCATCAGCCAGGCGCCCTCCTATCTGGAGCAGTACGCGTCCCGGGGGGCCCGCACCATCCCCACCGAGGTGGTGGACCTGCTCAGTGTGCTGTGGGCGCCGGCCACCGTGCTGGCCGACCGGGCGAAGGCCGCCGCCGTCGCCGCGTACATCCCGTACTGGGCCAGGGGCGCGGTGTGGCAGTACGAGCACCCGGACGAATGGAACGAGGAGTTCTACGTCAAGACCCAGAACCTCACCCCCGCCCAGGCCGAGTCCATCACCGAGCTGGCCAACAAGCCCCTGTTCCCACCCCGTTGGGACGAGGCGATCGCGTGGGAGCAGGAGACCGCCGATCTGCTGGCGGAAGGCGGCTACGTGAAGGAGTTCGACGTCGGCGCGCTCTTCGACCGGCGCTTCGAGCCCCTCGCCGCCCGGGCCGTGCCCGAGGAGTACCGGAGGTGACCACCGTGACCACGACCACCACCCCGGCCGCCCCCGCACCGGCCGGCCCCGCCGACGGCGAGGAGCGGCAGGTACGCCGGCGCCGGCGGCTCTCCCCCGGCAGACGGCTGCCCGCCGCCCGGATGCTCGGCCCCGTGCTCGTCCTCCTGCTGTGGGCCGCCGCGTCCGCCGCCGGCCTGCTGGACCCCGGTGCGATCCCCGCCCCCTGGACGGTGCTGGAGACCGGCGCCCGGCTGTGGACCGAGGGCACGCTGGCGGACGACATCCTCACCTCGCTGCGGCGCGCCGGCACCGGCTTCGCGCTCGGCCTGACCGCGGGCATCGTCCTCGCCCTGGCCGCCGGGCTCAGCCGGGCCGGCGAGGCGCTGATCGACGGGAGCGTGCAGCTGAACCGGGCGGTCCCCACGCTCGGCCTGATCCCGCTGTTCATCCTGTGGCTGGGCATCGGCGAGACGTTCAAGGTCGCGATCATCGCCATCGTCGTCTACATCCCGATCTACCTCAACACGCACGCCGCGCTCTCCGGCATCGACCACCGGTTCGTGGAACTGGCGGAGGTGCAGGGCCTGTCCCGGCCCGCCTTCGTCCGGCAGGTCGTCGTCCCGGGCGCCCTGCCCGGCTTCTTCGTCGGCCTGCGGCTCGGGGTGACCGGCTCCTGGCTGGGCCTGGTCGTCCTCGAGCAGATCAACGCCACCAGCGGACTCGGCTACATGATGTTCCAGGCGCAGAACTACGGCCAGACGGACGTCATCCTCGTCGGCCTCGTCGTCTACGGCGTCTTCGGCCTCGTCTCGGACACCCTCGTCCGCCTGATCGAACGGAGGGTGCTGTCATGGCGCCGCACGCTGAGCAGCTGACCCGGCCCGCCGTGCGGCTGCGCGGCCTCACCCGCTCCTTCGCGGGGCGCACGGTCCTCGACGGCATCGACCTGGACCTGCCCGCCGGGCAGTTCACGGCCCTGCTCGGGCACAGCGGCTCCGGCAAGAGCACCCTGCTGCGCGCCGTCGCGGGGATCGACCACGGGGTCGCGGGCGGCGGAACGCTCACCGCACCCGAGCGGGTGTCGGTGGTCTTCCAGGACTCCCGGCTGCTGCCCTGGCGCCGCGTCCTGCCCAACGTGCTGCTGGGGGCTGCGGGCGGCGACGCCGAGGAGCGCGGCCGTGCCGCCCTCGCCGAGGTCGGCCTCGGCGGGCGCGAGCGCGCCTGGCCGAGCGAGCTGTCCGGCGGCGAGGCCCAGCGCGCCGCCCTGGCCCGCTCCCTGGTGCGGGAGCCGGAACTCCTGCTCGCCGACGAGCCGTTCGGGGCCCTGGACGCGCTCACCCGGATCCGGATGCACGGCCTGCTCCGGCGGCTGTGGGAGCGGCACCGGCCCTGCGTGCTGCTCGTCACCCACGACGTGGACGAGGCGATCGTGCTCGCCGACCGCGTCCTCGTCCTCGACCGGGGCCGCATCGGACTCGACCTCGCCATCGACCGGCCGCACCCGCGCTCCTACCGGGACCCGCTCCTCGGGGAGTACCGCGAACGGCTGCTGACCGCCCTCGGCGTCACGGAGGACCCCGCATGACCCGCCGCCTGCACCTCAACGCGTTCCTGATGAACACCGGTCACCACGAGGCGTCGTGGCGGCTGCCGGAGAGCGACCCGCACGCGCACGTCGACCTCGACCACCACGTGCGTCTGGCGCGGACCGCCGAACGCGGCACCTTCGACTCGCTGTTCCTCGCCGACGGCCCCCAGTTGTGGAGCAGTGTGGCCCAGCGGCCCGCCGGGGCCCTGGAACCGCTCACCCTGCTCACCGCCCTGGCGACGGCCACCGAGCACATCGGGCTGATCGCGACGGCGTCGACGTCGTACAACTCGCCCTACAACCTGGCCCGGAAGTTCGCCTCGCTGGACATCGTCAGCGGTGGCCGGGCCGGCTGGAACATCGTCACCACGGCCGGCGCCGAGGCCGCCCGCAACTTCGGTCTGGACGACGAGCCGCCGCACGCCGAACGGTACGCACGGGCCGCCGAGTTCGTCGACGTGGCCCGCAAGCTCTGGGACAGCTGGGAGGACGACGCGGTCCTCGCCGACAAGGCGGCCGGCGTCTGGGGCGACGACGCCAAGATCCATCCGCCGCGGCACCGAGGCGCCTACTTCCGCGTGGAGGGCGCCCTCAACGTCCCCCGGACACCGCAGGGTTACCCGCTGCTGGTGCAGGCCGGCTCCTCCGAGGACGGGAAGCGGTTCGCGGCCCGGTACGCGGAGGCGGTGTTCACCGCGCAGCAGACGCTCGCCGGCGCCCGGGCCTTCTCCCGCGACCTCAAGGCCCTCACCGCGGCGGCCGGACGCGACCCCGGGCACATCAAGGTGCTGCCCGGCATCGTGCCCGTCGTCGGCTCCACCGAGGCGGAGGCGCGGCGCCGGGAACGGCTGCTGGAGGAGCACATCGTCCCCGAGCACGGGGTGCGCCGGCTGGAGCTCCTGCTGCGCCTGGAGCCGGGCACGCTGGACCTGGACGCCGAACTGCCCGCCGACCTGCCGCCGGAGGACGCCGTCGAGGGCGCCAGGAGCCGCTACGCGCTCGTCGTGGAGCTGGCCCGGCGCGAGCGGCTCACCGTGCGCCGGCTGATCGGCCGGCTCGGCGGCGGGCGCGG
>NZ_MSGP01000545.1:376-5115 GCF_002078235.1 Streptomyces viridosporus | reverse complement strand
GGAGTCGGGGGTCATGGGGCGGCTCTCCTGTTCAGGAAGTGAACGGTGTGGGGGAGTTGGGAGCGCTCTCGCCGCTGAATGGTTCATCCCTGGAACAGATGAGTCAAGAGGTGCGGCGAGAGTCGGCGGAGTCCGTCCAAACCCTTGACGTAGTCCCGTCCGAGGGTTTAACTCACGTCCTAAATTAAGCCATGAGGCACTGCCTGCGGGCCCTCCCGGAGGCATTCGGCATTCCCGGAAAGGGACACCAGGAGCATGCGCAGCATCCGAGCCGCGGCCACAGGCGCCGTCATCCTGTCTCTCGCCCTCGCCGCCTCGGCCTGCGGAGGCGGATCGAGTACGGGCGGCGGGTCCAACGACTCGCCCGAGGAGCTCACCTACTGGGCGTCCAACCAGGGCGCGAGCATCGAGATCGACAAGAAGGTGCTCCAGCCCGAGCTCGACAAGTTCGAGAAGCAGACCGGCATCAAGGTCAAGCTGGAGGTCGTGCCCTGGTCCGACCTGCTCAACCGGATCCTCACCGCGACCACCTCCGGCCAGGGCCCGGACGTCCTGAACATCGGCAACACCTGGTCGGCCTCGCTCCAGGCGACCGGCGCGCTGCTGCCCTGGGACGCGAAGAACTTCGAGAAGATCGGCGGCAGGGACCGCTTCGTCGACTCCGCCCTCGGCTCGACGGGCGCGGAGGGCCAGGACCCGGCCGCCGTCCCGCTGTACTCGATGGCCTACGCCCTCTACTACAACAAGAAGATGTTCGCCGACGCCGGCATCGAGCAGCCGCCGGCCACCTGGGACGAGCTGGTCGCCGCCGGGAAGAAGCTGTCCAAGGACGGCAAGTGGGGCATCGGCATGGAGGGCTCGAACCCTGCCGAGAACATCCACCACGCCTTCGTCTTCGCCAAGCAGCACGGCGCCGACTTCTTCACCGCCGACGGCAAGGCCGACTTCGCCAACGACGGCGCGGTCGCCGCGGTCAAGCAGTACGTCGACCTCATGGCCAAGGACAGGATCATCGCCCCGGGCAACGCCGAGTACGCCCAGAACCAGTCGGTCGGCGACTTCGCCAAGGGGAAGACCGGCATGCTGCTGTGGCAGTCCGCCTCCGCCAACCTCACGTCCCAGGGCATGAGCGAGGACGCCTACGGCATCGCCCCGGTGCCCGTGCGGTCCGGCACCCCCGGCCCCGGCAAGCAGGTCAACTCGATGGTCGCGGGCATCAACCTCGCCGTCTTCAAGAACAGCGACAACCTCGACGGCGCCACCGAGTTCGTGAAGTTCATGACCAGCGACGCCGAACAGAAGATCCTCAACACCGCCTACAGCACCATCCCGCCGGTCAAGGCCGCCCAGCAGGACCCCGCCTTCGACTCCCCGGCCAACGCCGTCCTGAAGGACACCCTCGCCAAGAGCGCCGTCGCCCTGCCGCAGGTCCCCGACGAGTCCCAGTTCGAGACCGCCGTCGGCACGGCCGTCAAGGACCTGTTCGCGGACGCCGCCGCCGGACGCGCGGTGACCACCGCCTCGGTGAAGGCCGCGCTCACCAAGGCGCAGCAGCAGATGCCCAAGAAGTGAGTCCCGACACCGCCATGACCGCCACTGCCCCCGCAGCGCAGGCCGCCGTGCGGAAGGATGCCCCCGGTGCGGCGCGCGGCCCCCGCCGCCGCCCCGGGCGGATCCGCCGCATCGGACTGCCCTACCTGCTCCTCCTGCCCGCCCTGATCCTCGAACTCCTGGTCCACCTGGTGCCGATGGTGATCGGCATCGTGATGAGCTTCAAGGAGCTCACCCAGTTCTACATCCGCGACTGGGGCACCGCCCCGTGGGCCGGACTCGACAACTACAAGGTGTCGGTGGACTTCGACGCCCCCGTCGGCGCGGCCCTGCTCCACTCCTTCCTCGTCACGGTCGCCTTCACCGTCCTGTCGGTCGGCCTGTGCTGGATCGTCGGCACGGCCGCCGCGATCTGCCTGCAGGACACCTTCCGCGGCCGCGGCCTGCTGCGCGCCCTGTTCCTGGTGCCGTACGCCCTGCCGGTCTACGCGGCCGTCATCACCTGGGTGTTCATGTTCCAGCACGACAACGGCCTGGTGAACCACGTCCTGCACGACCAGCTCGGCCTCACCGACAAGCCGTCCTTCTGGCTGATCGGCGACAACAGCTTCCTCGCCCTGCTGACGGTGTCGGTCTGGAAGGGCTGGCCGTTCGCCTTCCTCATCGTGATGGCCGGCCTGCAGAACATCCCCCGCGAGCTGTACGAGGCCGCCGCCCTGGACGGCGCCGGGATGCTCCAGCAGATCCGCCGCATCACCCTGCCGTCGCTCCGTGCGGTCAACCAGGTCCTGGTCCTCGTCCTGTTCCTGTGGACGTTCAACGACTTCAACACCCCGTACGTCCTCTTCGGCAGGACCGCGCCCGAGGCCGCGGACCTCATCTCCGTCCACATCTACCAGGCGTCCTTCGTCACCTGGAACTTCGGCACCGGCTCCGCGATGTCGGTCCTGCTGCTGCTCTTCCTGCTCGCCGTGACGGGCGTGTACCTCGCACTCACCTCGCGCCAGAGGAGCCAGAGGAAGGTGAAGCATGGCTAGTCCACCGACGACGGCGACGCCGGTGACCCCCGCCGCGACGAAGCCGGCGGCCTCCCCGATGGCCCCGCCCCGCTCGTTCCTGTGGTCCCGGCGGATCTTCCTGACCCTGCTCACCGGTTTCGTGCTGCTCCCGGTCTACGTCATGGTCTCCAGCTCGCTGAAACCGCTCGCGGACGTCACCGGCGAGTTCCGCTGGCTGCCGACCGAGCTGACGATCCGTCCGTACATCGACATCTGGTCCACGGTCCCGCTGGGCCGCTACTTCGTGAACTCGCTGATCGTGGCGGGGGCGGCGACCGTCTGCTCGGTGGTGATCGCGGTCTTCTCGGCCTACGCCGTCAGCCGCCACTCCTTCCGCGGCAAGCGCGTCTTCACGGTGACCGTGCTGTCGACGCAGATGTTCCCCGGCATCCTCTTCCTCCTGCCCCTCTTCCTGATCTACGTCAACATCGGCAACGCCACGGGCATCGCCCTGTTCGGCTCGCGCGGCGGACTGATCCTGACGTACCTGACCTTCTCGCTGCCGTTCTCCATCTGGATGCTGATCGGCTACTTCGACTCGGTGCCGCGGGACCTGGACGAGGCGGCGAAGGTGGACGGCTGCGGCCCGCTCGGCGCGCTGTTCCGGGTCGTGGTGCCGGCCGCGATCCCCGGCATCGTGGCGGTGGCCGTCTACGCCTTCATGACCGCCTGGGGCGAAGTGCTGTTCGCGTCGGTGATGACGAACGACACCACCCGCACCCTGGCCGTGGGCCTCCAGGGCTACTCCACCCTCAACGACGTGTACTGGAACCAGATCATGGCCGCCTCGCTCGTGGTGAGCGTCCCCGTGGTCGCCGGCTTCCTGCTCCTGCAGCGCTATCTCGTCGCCGGTCTGACGGCAGGAGCCGTCAAGTGACCGGGTTCCCCGACCGTGAAAGGACTTCCGTGACCATCGACTACGCCGCCCTCCCCGACGACTTCCTGTGGGGCACGGCCACCTCGGCGTACCAGATCGAGGGGGCCGTGGCGGAGGACGGCCGTTCGCCGTCGATCTGGGACACCTTCTCGCACACGCCGGGCCGGACCGCGGGCGGCGACCACGGCGACGTCGCCTGCGACCACTACCACCGCTGGCGCGAGGACATCGGCCTGATGCGCCGCCTCGGCACCAACGCCTACCGCCTGTCCATCGCCTGGCCGCGCGTCGTGCCGGGCGGCGACGGCCCGGTGAACGCGAAGGGCCTGGACTTCTACGACCGCCTGATCGACGGCCTGCTCGAGGCGGGCATCACCCCTTCCGTCACCCTCTACCACTGGGACCTCCCCCAGACCCTCCAGGACCGCGGCGGCTGGCCGGAGCGCGACACCGCCGAGCACTTCGCGGCGTACGCGTCGGTGGTCGCGGAGCGCCTGGGCGACCGCGTGCACCACTGGGCCACGCTGAACGAGCCGCTGTGCTCGGCGTGGATCGGCCACCTGGAGGGCAAGATGGCCCCGGGCTGGACGGACCTGACGGCGGCCGTCCGGGCCTCCTACCACCTGCTGCTGGGCCACGGCCTGGCGGCGGGCGCCATCCGCGCGGTGGCTCCCGGCGCCCAGGTGGGCATCGTCAACAACCTCTCCACGATCCACGCCGCGAGCGACAGCCCCGAGGACCGGGCGGCCGCCGTCCGCATGGACGGCCACACCAACCGCTGGTGGCTGGACCCCCTCCACGGCCTCGGCTTCCCGGCGGACATGCGCGAGGTCTACGGCGTCGAACTCCCGGAGAAGCCGGGCGACTCGGCGACCATCGCCGCCCCGCTCGACTGGCTCGGCCTGAACTACTACTTCCCGCAGGTGGTGGCGGCCGACCCCGACGGCCCGGCCCCCCACGCCGCCTTCGTCCGCCGCGACGGCGTCCCGCGCACCGGCATGGACTGGGAGATCGACGCGAGCGGCATCGAGACGCTGCTGCTGCGCCTGACGCACGAGTACGGCGCGCGCAGGCTCTACGTCACCGAGAACGGCTCCGCCTTCCCGGACGTGGTCCGCCCCGACGGCACGATCGACGACCCGGAGCGCCGGGACTACCTGGAACGGCACCTCGCCGCCTGCGCCTCCGCCGCCCGCAAGGGCGCCCCGCTGGCCGGCTACTTCGCCTGGTCGCTGCTGGACAACTTCGAGTGG
>NZ_MSGP01000545.1:0-348 GCF_002078235.1 Streptomyces viridosporus | reverse complement strand
GGCTACGACAAGCGCTTCGGCCTCGTCCACGTCGACTACGCCACCCAGGCCCGCACCGTCAAGGGCACCGGTCACCGGTACGCGGAGATCATCCGCGGACACGGGGAGCGGAGGCGGCGGGCCGCCTGAACACCCGAGAACACCGGTGGGCGCGGGCACGGGACCCCGCGCCCACCGGGCCACCCGCCCCCATGTATGTCATGGGCACGACATTCACATCGTCATGAGTCAGTGAGTCAGGGAATCGGCGCCCACTCCACCCCACCGAGGAGAGCCGCATGCCATCCCGCACCCCCCGCACCTTTCTGACCGCCCTCACCACGGCCGCCGTGCTGACGGCGGCCCCCG
>NZ_MSGP01000544.1:229-12059 GCF_002078235.1 Streptomyces viridosporus | reverse complement strand
GGGCAGGGCCGCCCTGCCCCCGTCCGGGTGGTGGTGCCGGCCGACGCTGGGCAGTCCCGTGTCGGCCAGCGACGTGATCCACAGGCCGTCGCGTTCCAGGAGCCCGCGGCGGGCGACCGTCGCCACGTCCGGCGGGACGTAGCACCAGCGCGCCGCCTCGGCCGGGGAGAACCCGGCGCTGCCCGCCAGGGTGAGCGACCCGTCGGCGCCCGCCGCCCAGATGGCCACCGCCGTCGCCCCGAGCGGGCGCAGCGCCTGCTCCAGCAGCGACTCGGCGACCGCCTGGGTGTCGTCCGCCGCCAGCGCCCCGCTCTCGGCCGCGCGCAGCCGCACGGCGGCCGCCTCGGCCTGCGCGTCGTCGGCGGCCCGGGTGGCGGCCAGGAAGGCGTCCGTCACCTCGGACATCCGGTCCCGGGCGGCCTGGTTGATGACCTCGACCGCGAACTCCAGCGGGGTCGTCCCCGCCTGCTCGGTCAGCTCGGTGAGCTGGCGGGCGGCCTGCGACGGGCCGCACCCCAGGCGTTCGACGAGGATGCCCTTGGCGAGTTCGATCAGGGCGCGCCCCTCGGCCTCGGCCTGCGCGGCGCGCACCTCGCGGCTGAGGCGGTCCACGGTGGCCGCGAGCCGGCCCACGGGCGAGTCGGCGGACACCCCGGCGGGGCCGGCCGACGGGACGGGATCGGCCGACGGGACGGGCTCGGCGGAGGGGGCCTCGGCCGCCGGCACCGGCGCATCGGCGTGCGCGGGGCGGCCGGGTTCGCGCCGCTGCTCGTCGCGCCGCTGCTCGCGCGGATGCTCGCTGATGCTCACGGTGTGGATGCTCCTCGACGGCGGGGCCCTGGGGCGCGGAAGGGGCGGCGCGGTGGGGTGCCCGCCCCGCTGGTGGGCGGGACGCGGCACGCGGTCGGCACGCGGCTCATGCGGGCAGCCAGCGCCGGACGCAGGCGATCAGGTCCTGGGTGTCGACCGGCTTGGTGACGTAGTCACTGGCCCCCGAGGCGAGGCTCTTCTCCCGGTCCCCGGGCATCGCCTTCGCGGTGACCGCGATGATGGGCAGCTCGGCGTACCGCGGCATGGAGCGGATCTCGGCGGTGGCGGCGTAGCCGTCCAGCTCGGGCATCATCACGTCCATCAGCACGAGTGCCACGTCCGGGTTGTTCACGAGCTGGTCGATGCCCTTGCGGCCGTTCTCCGCGTGCAGCACCCGGAAGCCGTGCAGTTCCAGGATCCCGCTGAGCGCGAAGAGGTTGCGCGCGTCGTCGTCCACGACCAGGATCGTGCGGCCGGAGAACGAGCCGTCCACGACGGTCTGCGGAGCCGGCCGCTGCGTCTCGTCCGGGCGCACCAGGGACAGCACGTCGCCGGGTTCCTCGGCGGAGAGGTGCAGGGCGATGCGCTCGCGCAGCTCGTCGAGGCTGGACAGGAACTCCAGCGCCGTGCCCTCGGTACGGGCCCGCAGGGCCTCCTCCACCGCCGCGTCGGCCCGGTGACCGCTGTGCACCAGCACCGGCACGCTCGCCAGGGCGGAGTCGCCCCGCAGCGCCTCCAGGAAGCGGGTGACCTCCTCCTCGGCCATGCCGAGCTCCAGCACCACGCAGTGGCACGGCTCGGCGGCCAGCGCCCCGGCGGCCTCCTGGGCGCCGACGGTGGTGATGATGTCGACCGAGGGCCGCGAGGTGCCGTCGCCCCGGCCGTGCGTGACGTCCTGGACGACGCTCTCCGCGACCAGGGTCAGCAGGCCCCGGGGACGCTCCTCCACGACGAGCAGCCGCCGGGGGCGCCGGCCCGATCCGGTCCCCGCCTCGATCGCCGGCCGCTGCCGGGGCGGCGCGTCCGGGGCGGCCGCGGCCGGGCCCCGGTCCGCGGCGGGCCGCAGCAGCGTCTCGAAGTCCGGCCGGGTCACGGGCAGGAACAGCGTGAACGTGCTGCCCTGGCCCGCGACGCTGTCCACCGTGACCGCTCCGCCGAGCAGGTGCGCGATCTCCCGGGTGATGGACAGACCGAGCCCCGTGCCCCCGTACTTGCGGCTGGTCGTGCCGTCGGCCTGCTGGAAGGCGCCGAAGATCGACTCCAGGTGCTGCTCCGGAATGCCGATGCCGGTGTCCTTCACCCGGAAGGCCACCACGGAGCCGCCCCGCACCACGGCGCCGGGCACCTCGTCGTCCGCCGCGGGCTCGATGCGCAGCTCCACCCCGCCCCGCTCGGTGAACTTGACCGCGTTGGACAGCAGGTTGCGCAGCACCTGCCGCAGCCGGGAGTCGTCGGTGAGCAGGTCGGCCGGCGCGCCCGGGGCCGTCGTCACGGTGAAGTCCAGGTTCTTCTGCATCGTCATGGGCCGGAAGGTGACCTCGACGTACTCGATGAGCTGGCGCAGCGTCACCAGCTCGGGGCTGACGTCCATCTTCCCGGCCTCGACCTTGGACAGGTCGAGGATGTCGTTGATCAGCTGCAGCAGGTCCGAACCGGCGGAGTGGATGATCTGCGCGTACTCGACCTGCTTCGGGCTGAGGTTGCGCGAGGGGTTCTGGGCGAGCAACTGGGCCAGGATCAGCAGGCTGTTCAGCGGGGTGCGCAGCTCGTGGCTCATGTTCGCCAGGAACTCCGACTTGTACTTCGAGGCCAGCGACAGCTGCTGGGCCCGGGCCTCGAGCTCCTGCCGGGCCTGTTCGATCTGGAGGTTCTTCGCCTCGATGTCCCGGTTCTGCGTCGCCAGCAGCGCGGCCTTCTCCTCCAGCTCGGCGTTGGAGTGCTGGAGTTCCTCCTGCTGCGTCTGCAGCTCCACCGAGCGCTGCTGGAGTTCGGCGGTCAGCCGCTGCGACTCGACCAGCAGCTCGTCGGTACGGGCGTTGGCCACGATGGTGCTGACGTTGACGCCGACGGTCTCCATCAGCTGGGCCAGGAAGTCCTGGTGGATCTGGGTGAACGGGGTCACCGACGCCAGTTCGATGACGCCGAGGACCTGGCCCTCGACCACGACGGGCAGCAGCACCAGCGCGGTCGGCACCACCCGCCCGAGCCCGGAGGAGATGGTCACGTAGTCCGGCGGCAGCTCGTCCACCGTGATGGTGCGGCGGCTGCGGGCGGCCTGGCCGACCAGGGTGCGGCCGAAGGGGATCCGGGTGGGCCGGGCGTCGTCGTCGGGGTAGCCGTAGGAGCCGACGAGCCGCAGCTCGGGGCCGCCGTCGCCGTCCTCCGCGAGGTAGAAGGCGCCGTACTGGGCCGACACCAGCGGCACCAGCTCGTCCATGATCAGTTCGGCGACCACGGGCAGGTCGCGGTGTCCCTGCATCAGACCGGAGATCCGGGCCAGGTTGCTCTTGAGCCAGTCCTGCTCCTGGTTGGCCCGGGTGGTCTCGCGCAGGGACTCCACCATCGAGTTGATGTTGTCCTTGAGCTCGGCGACCTCACCGGAGGCCTCCACGGTGATCGAGCGCGTCAGATCGCCCTCGGCGACGGCGCTCGCGACCTCGGCGATCGCCCGCACCTGCCGGGTGAGGTTCCCGGCCAGTTCGTTGACGTTCTCCGTCAGCCGCTTCCAGGTGCCCGAGACCCCCTCCACCTCGGCCTGTCCGCCGAGGCGTCCCTCGGTGCCGACCTCGCGGGCGACGCGGGTGACCTCGTCGGCGAAGGCGGAGAGCTGGTCGACCATCGTGTTGATGGTCGTCTTCAGCTCCAGGATCTCGCCGCGCGCGTCGACGTCGATCTTCTTCGACAGGTCGCCCCGGGCCACCGCGGTCGTCACCAGCGCGATGTTGCGCACCTGACCGGTGAGGTTGTTGGCCATGGAATTGACGTTGTCGGTGAGGTCCTTCCAGGTGCCGGCGACGTTCGGCACGCGCGCCTGTCCGCCGAGGCGTCCCTCGGTGCCGACCTCGCGGGCGACGCGGGTGACCTCGTCGGCGAAGGCGGACAGCGTGTCGACCATGGTGTTAATGACGTCGGCCAGCGCGGCGACCTCGCCCGCGGCCTCGACCCTGATCCGCTGCGACAGGTCGCCCCGGCCCACGGCGGAGGCGACCTGGGCGATGGAGCGGACCTGACCGGTCAGGTTGGACGCCATCACGTTGACGTTGTCGGTGAGGTCCTTCCAGGTGCCCGAGACGCCCCGCACCTGGGCCTGTCCGCCGAGGCGTCCTTCGGTGCCGACCTCGCGGGCGACGCGGGTGACCTCGTCGGCGAAGGCGGAGAGCTGGTCGACCATCGTGTTGATGGTGTTCTTGAGTTCGAGGATCTCGCCGCGGGCGTCGACGGTGATCTTCTGCGACAGGTCGCCCTTGGCGACGGCCGTCGCCACCAGCGCGATGTTGCGGACCTGGCCGGTCAGATTGCCCGCCATGAAGTTCACCGAGTCGGTGAGGTCGCGCCAGGTTCCCTTCACGCCCTGCACGTCGGCCTGTCCGCCGAGGCGTCCTTCGGTGCCGACCTCGCGGGCGACGCGGGTGACCTCGTCGGCGAAGGCGGAGAGCTGGTCGACCATCGTGTTGATGGTGTTCTTGAGTTCGAGGATCTCGCCGCGGGCGTCGACGGTGATCTTCTGCGACAGGTCGCCCTTGGCGACGGCCGTCGTCACCTGGGCGACGTTGCGGACCTGCGCGGTGAGGTTGCCCGCCATGGCGTTCACCGAGTCCGTCAGGTCGGCCCAGGTGCCCGAGACCCCGGGAACCTCGGCCTGCCCGCCCAGGGCCCCTTCGGTGCCGACCTCGCGGGCGACGCGCGTCACCTCGGAGGTGAACACCGAGAGCTGGTCCACCATGCCGTTGAAGACCTTGGCGATGTCCCCCATGAGGCCGTCCGCGTCGTCCGGCAGCCGGGTGCCGAAGTCCCCGTCCCTCACGGCCGTCAGCCCCGCCAGGAGCTGCTTCAGCTCCTGGTCCCGGGGCACCGCGTCGGTCCCCTCGGCGTTCTTGCCGGTCATGCGCACCCTCGTTCCGCTCCCCAGGAGCTCTCGGCACCGAGAACTCGAAACCCCTCCGGGCCGTCTCCGGCCCGTCCCGTAAGTGCTGCGTTTCCGCTGTTCACGGATCTGCTCGATGAGAAATACGCCGCAGGCTAACCCAGGTTCCGGGCCGGTAACAAAGCGCGGCGAACGCCCTCGGGACCCGGTAGGTGAAAGTCACAGGAATCGTGCATGCCCTGGTTCGGCCGGGGTACTCAGGCGGGTTTCAGCCGGGAGTTCCGGCCGGTCCCGACGGGGAGGGGGCGGCCCGCCGCACGGGAGGCGCCCGATCCGGGGGAGGGGAGCGGTGGCGCGGGAGCGCCGGCGTGCGGTTTTGGGTCCGCGCCCTCCGAATGCGCCCGCGCCTGACGGGTATTTGCTGCTGTGAGGCCGGGCGGCGGTCCGTAGGGTCCGCCGCCCGCTCAGGGAGCCGTTCTCATCGGGGAGGCAAGGAGCAGCGTGCCCATCGACAGCATCTGGTCGTACGCGCCGGACCTGACCAACGTTCAGGGACGGGACCTGACGGGTTACACCGTCGTCGCGCACGACGGCACCATCGGCCATGTGGACCGGCAGGCCGACCACCACGGCATGCGGCACCTCGTCGTCGACACCGGCGTCTGGGTCTTCGGCCGCAGCGTCCTCGTGCCGGTCGGCGTCGTCGCGAACATCGACCCGGGGGAGCGTCGCATAACGGTGTCGTGCAGCAGGACCGAGGTGAAGGCCGCGCCCCGGTTCCGGACCGACAGCGAGACCATGGATCCCGAATACCTCGGCAGGGTCGGTGATTACTATCACCGTCTGCCGCCCCGCGAGACCCCGACGGGGTGAGCGCCGGGCCGGGAGCGGCGGCGCGCGGCCGTGACGGCGCGCGTCGCCGACGGGGTCACCAGGGCAGGAAGACGTGGATGTCCTTGCCGCGGTCGTCGCTGACGACGCTGACCTGATCGCACAACGTGTGGATCAGGTGCCAGCCGATGCCGCCCCCACCGCGGTTCGGGTGGAAGGGCCGCGGGGCCGGCTCGGTGGTGCTCGTGTCGTGCATCACCACGTGCACACCGTCGAACGTCCTGCGCAGGCGCAGCTGGAAGGGCCCCGGCGCGTACTGGACCGCGTTGGCGGCCAGTTCCGTGACGACCAGGAGTATGTCGTCCCAGTGTTCCGGAGCCGACGGCGTCGACACGCGGGCCAGGTCGAAGAGGAACTCCTCCGCGACCAGGCGTGCGTCCGTGACGTCGTGCAGCTCCCCGGGGAAGCTGGCGACGCGGCTCGTGATCTCCTCGGCAGCCAGTGTCCTGTCCCAATGCGGCTCGGTTGCCATCTTGCCTTCCAAGCCCCGACGTCGCGGGGCGGTCGTCCGTTTCCGTCTCCCGTCTGTGGGTTCCCGCCCCGGCGGAGCCTACGCGCCCGCATGCCCGTGAGCGGTCGGTGACAAACGCGTCACCCGCAGCCGCGCCCCGGAGCACGCAACGGGACGGGCGCGTCGTACGGCCGCGCGTCGCCGGTCCCCGGGCACGTGGGACACGGGAAAGGGAGGTGCCCGCCGGTCGTCCACCGGCGGGCACCCCCCTTCTTTTCACGTCGGGCGGTCAGCGGAACACGTTGTCCGAGTCGTCCCAGCCCGACACCTCCTCGTGGGCCTCGGTCCGCCGCGGACGCGACCGCGACTGGTACATCGCGTCGATCTCCAGCGCGTAGTGCCGCACTATCTCGTCCCGGCGCAGCTTCATCGACGGCGTGAGCAAGCCGTTGGCCACGTCGAAGGGTTCCGGCAGCACCCGGAAGACCCGGATCGATTCCGAGCGCGACACACTGCTGTTGGCCGCGGCGACCGCCCGCGCGACCTCCTCGCGCAGCGCGTTCTCCTCCCGGGCCTCCCGGGTGGGCGCGTCGCCCGGCAGGGACAGGGCCGCCCGCCAGTGGACCAGGAACTCCGGGTCCAGCGTGATCAGGGCGCCCACGCAGGGCCGGTTGTCGCCCACCACGACGGCCTGGTGGACCAGCGGGTGCATCCGCAGCCGCTGTTCCAGCGCCGCCGGCGCCACGCTCTTGCCACTGCTGGTGATGATGACGTCCTTCTTGCGGCCGGTGATCGTGAGGTAGCCCTCGGCGTCCAGCCGGCCGAGGTCGCCGGTGGCCAGCCAGCCGCCGTGCAGCGCGGCCCGGGTGGCGCTCTCGTCGCCCACGTACCCCTGGAACACCGACGGCCCGCGCACCAGGATCTCCCCGTCGTCGGCCACCCGGATCCCGGTGCCCGGCAGCGCCTGCCCGACGGTCCCGGACTTCTCCCGGCCGAACGGCTGCATCGTCACCCCGCCGCCGGTCTCGGTGAGCCCGTAGCCGTCGTGGACGTAGATGCCGATCCCTTCGTAGAAGAGGGAGAGGTCGCGGTTGAGCGGCGAGCCGCCGGAGGTGGCCCGGCGGACCCGGCCGCCCAGCGCGTCCCGCAGCCTGCGGTAGACCGTGCGCTCGTACAGGGCGTGCTGCAGCCGCAGGTCGAGGCCCGGTCCCGGGCCGCGGCCCAGCCGCTGGCGCTCCAGCGCGGCGGCGAAGTCCCGCGCCGTGTCGGCGGCCCGCTCGAACAGGGCGCCGCGGCCCGACTGCTGCGCCGTGCGCAGGAAGTTCTTGTAGATCTTCTCCAGCAGCGACGGGACGGCGTACAGATAGGTGGGCCGGAAGGTGCGCAGGGCCGAGGCCAGGGCCTCCCCGCCGATGTCGGGTTCGTGTCCCATCAGCAGGCCGCCGCGCACGCACAGCCCCTGGATCATCAGACCGTAGACGTGGGAGAAGGGGAGGAAGGCGAGGACGGCGCCCTGTTCCCCGGGCGGTGCCGCCGTGTGCCCCCAGCCCGCCAGCAGGGTGTCGCAGGGGAAGGCCAGATTGCGGTGGCTCAGGGCGCAGCCCATGGCACGGCCCGAGGTGCCGGAGGTGTAGGCGATGGCGGCCGTGGAGTCCGGCAGCACGATGCGGCGCATCGAGTCGACCGTGGCCAGCGGAATGTACTCGCCGCGCGCCACCAGCTGGTCCAGCGCGCCCGCGTCCAGCTGCCAGACGTGCCGCAGCAGCGGCAGCGAGGCGCACACGGACCCGACGGTCATCACGCCCTGCTCGTCCTCGACCAGCACGGCCACGCAGCCGGAGTCCCTGAGGATCCACTCCACCTGGTCGCGCGAGGAGGTCGGATAGATCGGGACGACCTCGGCGCCCACGGTCCACAACGCGTGGCACAGGAGCGTCCACTCGTACCGGGTGCGGGCCATGATCGCCACCCGCCGGCCGGGGGAGATCCCCGACGCGATCAGGCCCTTGGCCAGGTCGACGACCGCGTCGCGGAACTCAACGGCGGTGACCTCCTCCCAGGTGGAGGAGGCCGGCGACGTGCGGTGGGCGAGCATCGGCAGGGTGGGGTTCCGGGCCGCCGTCTCGAACAGGCTGTCGGCGAGACCGCCGGTCGGGGGCGAGGCGGAGGGGGGAGCGAGAGCGAGGTCGCGCATGCACTGCTCCTGACGTGTACGGGGTGTGACGCGGCCGACGGGCACGGTCATCGGCGGTGCCTGAATGTAGCCGAGCCGGAGCGTCCGGGGGCCGGGATCACGACAACTGTTCCCACACTGATGATCTCGGCGGTATCGGGGGACCCGGACGGCATGAGCTACGTCAATCCAGATCCCGAACCGGAACGCACCACCGGTCTCGAACCGGGCGGTGGCGTCCCCCCGGGCGAGACCCCGCCCGCGGAGAGCAGCATGCCCGAGGCCGGCCCCTACCAGGCGGAGAGCCACGCCAAGGGCTGGGCCAAGGGCCCCATGACCGTGATCCTCGTCCTCGTGGCGCTGGTCGCGGCCTTCTTCCTCGCCTACGCCCTCGTGCTCATCCTCTGAGCACCCGCCGGGGGCCCGGCCGGCGGGTCCTCGGGACCCTGTCCGGACCGGGCCGCCCGCGGGCGCCTCACGTCTGGGTGTGCCGTATGCACTCCGTGACGACGTCCCGCAGGCTTCCGGTGCGCTCCAGCAGTTCGCGCTGCACCCGCGCCCCGTTGCCGCCGCGCAGCAGTCCGGCGCAGCCCTCCCGGGCCCGCTCGAGGTCCCCGAGGTCCTCCAGCGCCTCGGCGACGTGGTCGAGCAGGGCCCGCACGACCGCCTCGGCGGGCATGCGGCGCATGGTCCCCGGGTGCAGCAGTTCGCCCGTCAGCCCCGACCGGGCCGCCTGCCAGGCGGCCAGCCGGAGCAGGCTGACACCGGGGTCGAAGGGCTCCCGGCCGGCCTTCCACTCGCGTGCGGCGGTCTCCACGAGCCCGCGGGCGAGCGTGGCGATCAGGCTCGCGGTATCCGCGTGCAGACAGACGTCGGAGACCCGGATCTCCACCGTGGGGTACCGCTGGGACAGCCGCGCGTCGAAGTAGACCATCCCCTCGTCCAGGATGACGCCGGTGGCCACCATGTCGGCGACCCGCCGGTGGTACCGCCCGGCCGAGCCGAAGACCTCCGTCGGGCCGGCCGACGGCCAGCGCTGCCAGACCCGGCTGCGGTAGCTGCTGTACCCCGAGTCCGTGCCCTGCCAGAACGGCGAGTTCGCGCTGAGCGCCGTCAGCACCGGCAGCCAGGGCCGCAGCCGGTCCACGACGCCGACCCCCTCCTCGTCGGACTCGACGGACACGTGGACGTGGCAGCCCAGGACGAGCTGCTCCCGGGTGGCGATGCCGTACTGCTCCTCCATCCACTGGTACCGCCGGTTGACGCCGACGGCGGGGCTGACCGGCAGCGGCGAGGTGGCGAGCGCGGCGACCGTGCAGCCGATCTCCCCGGCGTGCCCGGCGGCCTCCTTGCGGCAGCGGACGATCTCCGCGTGCAGGCTCTCCATCGAGGACTGCGGATGCGTGGCGAACTCCAGCATCTGCTCGTGCAGTTCCTTCTCGAAGACGTCCCGCTCCGTGCCGTCCCGCTCGGCCCGGGCGAGCACCGCCGCGGACATCGCCCGCGGGTCACCCGTCTCCGGATCGACCAGGAGAAGCTCCTCCTCCACTCCGACGGTGCGCACTGCTGCCGCCTTTCCGTGATGCCGTGACGACGCCGAGACCTCCTCGGTCGTACGACCCCGAATGCCCCGCTCGGGGCGTCGGACACCTGGCGGCGCCGTCGGGCCTCACGGAGCGATCGGCACCAGCCACACCGTCGCGAGCGGGGGCAGCGTGAGCCGGACGCAGCCGTCCTCGGGCTTGACCGGATCCGGGTTCACGACGTCCCCGCCGCCGTAGCGGGCGGCATCGGTGTTCAGGACCTCCTGCCAGGCGATCACGTCGTCGCCGACGCCGAGCCGGTAGTCGTGCCGGAGCACGGGGGAGAAGTTCGACACCGCCAGCAGCGGCCGGCCCTCGGCGTCGTACCGCAGGAACGCGAAGACGTTGTCATCGGCGGCGTCCACCGCGACCCAGCGGAAGCCGGACGGGTCGGTGTCGCGCTGCCACAGCGCCGGGGTCGCCCGGTAGCGCGCGTTGAGGTCGCGGACCAGGTCCCGCACCCCGCGGTGGTCACCCGCGGAGTGGTACCCGTCGTCGAGCAGCCACCACTCCGGGCCCTGTTTCTCGGACCACTCGGCCCCCTGGGCGAACTCCTGCCCCATGAACAGCAGTTGTTTACCGGGGTGGGCCCACATGAAGCCGAGGTAGGCACGGACGTTCGCGCGCCGCTGCCACCAGTCGCCCGGCATCTTGGACACCAGCGCCTGCTTGCCGTGCACCACCTCGTCGTGCGAGATGGGCAGCACGTAGTTCTCGCTGTAGGCGTACACCATCGCGAAGGTCATCTCGTGGTGGTGGTACTTGCGGTGGACCGGCTCGTGGGAGACGTACTCCAGCGAGTCGTGCATCCAGCCCATGTTCCACTTCAGGCCGAACCCGAGCCCGCCGGTGTCGGTGGGGCGGGTCACCCCGCCCCACGCCGTGGACTCCTCCGCGATGGTCACCACACCGGGGCAGCGCCGGTAGACGGTCGCGTTCATCTCCTGCAGGAACGCCACCGCCGCCAGGTCCTCCCGGCCGCCGTACACGTTGGGCTCCCACTGGCCGTCCTCGCGCGAGTAGTCCAGGTAGAGCATGGAGGCGACCGCGTCCACGCGCAGGCCGTCGATGTGGAACTCCTGGCACCAGTACACGGCGTTGGCGACGAGGAAGTTGCGCACCTCGGTGCGGGCGAAGTCGAAGGTGTACGTGCCCCAGTCGGGGTGCTCCGCGCGCCGGGAGTCACCGGGCTCGTACAGCGGGTCCCCGTCGAACCGGGCCAGCGCCCAGTCGTCCTTCGGGAAGTGCGCCGGCACCCAGTCCATGATCACGCCGATGCCGGCCCGGTGCAGCGCGTCGACCAGGTACCGGAAGTCGTCGGGCGAGCCGAGCCGGGCGGTCGGCGCGTAGAAGCCGGTGACCTGGTAGCCCCAGGACGGACCGAAGGGGTGCTCGGCGACCGGCATCAGCTCCACGTGCGTGAAACCCAGGTCCTTGACGTACGCGGGCAGCACCTCCGCGAGTTCGCGGTACGACAGCCCCGGGCGCCAGGACGGCAGGTGCACCTCGTACACCGAGAACGGAGCCTGGTGCACGGGCACCTCGGCCCGGCGCTCCAGCCACTGCGCGTCGCCCCACTCGTAGTGCGAGGAGGTGACGACCGACGCCGTGTTCGGCGGCTCCTCCGTGCGGCGGGCCATCGGGTCGGCCTTGAGGAACCGGTGGCCGTACCGGGAGTGGATCTCGAACTTGTACCGGGTGCCCTCGCCGACGCCCGGCAGGAACAGCTCCCACACCCCGGAGGAGCCCAGCGACCGCATCGGGAACGCCGTGCCGTCCCAGTGGGTGAAGTCCGCGGCGAGCCGCACGCCCCGGGCGTTCGGCGCCCACACCGTGAA
>NZ_MSGP01000544.1:0-147 GCF_002078235.1 Streptomyces viridosporus | reverse complement strand
CGACGACCACGCCCACCTCGCGTGCGAAGGGCCGCAGCGCCCGGACGGCGATCCCGCCGGGCACCGGATGGGCGCCGAGCAGCGCGTGCGGATCGTGGTGGGCGCCGGCCAGCAGGCGTCCCCGGTCGGCCGGATCGAGGGCGGGTG
>NZ_MSGP01000543.1 GCF_002078235.1 Streptomyces viridosporus | reverse complement strand
CACCCCGCGGGGTGTGCCGAGGACCGTGCCGGAGCGAAGTGGACCGGCCGTCGATGCGGACGGCGAAAGGAGTGCTTATCGTCAGGCAGACGACTATGATCGCCGCATGCCCTACGATCCGTCAGCCTTTCCGCCCTTCGCCGTCACCGTGGACCTGGTCGTGCTGACCGTGCGCCGTCATGCTCTGTGCGCGCTGGCGGTGCGCAGGGGGGAGCCGCCCTTCCAGGGGCGCTGGGCCCTCCCCGGCGGTTTCGTACGGGCCGACGAGGACCTGGCGCAGGCGGCGGCGCGGGAACTGGCCGAGGAGACGGGGCTGCGGGTGCACGACCCGGCCGTCCCCGCCCAGGACAACGGTGCTCATCTCGAGCAGCTCGCCACCTACGGCGATCCCAAGCGCGACCCCAGGATGCGTGTCGTCAGCGTCGCGCACCTGGCCCTGGCCCCCGACCTGCCCGCACCCCGGGCGGGCGGTGACGCCAGCAACGCACGCTGGGCGCCGGTCGAGGAACTACTGCAGCAGGGCGGTTACGGCCGGGACGGCGAGCCGGTCACGCCGCTCGCCTTCGACCACGCCCAGATCCTGGCGGACGGGGTGGAGCGTGCCCGATCCAAGATCGAGTACTCGTCCCTGGCGACGGCCTTCTGCACGTCCGAGTTCACCGTCGGCGAGCTGCGCCGTGTCTACGAGGCGGTGTGGGGCGTGGCGCTCGACCCGCGCAACTTCCACCGCAAGGTGACCGGCACACCGGGCTTCCTGGTCCCCACCGGCGGGACGACCACCCGCCAGGGCGGTCGTCCCGCGCAGCTCTTCCGGGCCGGCGGAGCCACCCTGCTCAACCCCCCGATGCTGCGTCCCGAGGTCTGACGCGAAGAGCGCGGCCGCGCGGGGAGGCGGACGGCGAACGCGGGTTTGACGGAGGTGTTCTCCCCGTCGACAGCGAACCCTGCGGTGCCCGGAAAATCCGATAATGCGCGCTATCTTGCTTCGGGTGATCCAGGCCGTCGGACTGACCGGCAGCCCCCGCAAGGAGCTTCCGCCCATCGTCGACGACGTCTTCTTCGAGGTGCCCGCGGGGCGCGTCACCGTGCTGCTCGGCGCGCCGGGCGCCGGCAAGACGACAGCGCTCGGCCTCATGCTCGAACTCCGACCGGGGCGCGGCGTCACCCACTTCGGAGGCCGTCCGCCGCACCGCATCGCGCGTCCCTTCCGTGAGGTCGGCGTTCTGCTGGGTGACGTGCCCGGCCATCCCGCCCGAACGGTCCGCGGACACCTCCGCATGCTGTGTGCCGCCGCGGGCGTCCCGGTCCGCCGTGCCGACGAAGTCCTCGAAGCCGTGGAGCTGGTGAACCTGCGGGACGAACGCCTCGGCTCCCTGTCGCGCGGTACGGACCGCAGGCTCGGACTGGCCTGCGCGTTGCCGGCGGATCCGCACACGCTCGTGCTCGACGAGCCCGGGCACGGGCTCTTTGTCCGCGAGAACCGATGGCTCCACGGCATGCTCCGGGCGTACGCGGCCCAGGGGAGCACCGTCCTGTGCACGACGGCCGATCCTAAGAAGGCTGCGCGGACCGCGGACCGCGGACCGCGTGGCCACGCTGGAGCGGGGGAGGATCGTCGCCGACCAGGAGGCCGGGGACTTCTCACGCACCCGGCTGCGTCCCCGCGTCGCCGTCCGCAGTCCGCACGCCTCTCCGCGCTGCTCATGAAGGAGGCCCGCACCGCACGGCGCTCCGTGGAGATCGTGCCGGAAGGCGGCAACCGCCTCTGCGTCTACGGCAGCACCTGTGCGGAGGTCGGCGAGACCGCGTTCCGGCACGGCATCGTCGTGCACCAACTCGCCGATCAGGTGGGAGACATGGGACCCGGAGCGGACGTCGCCGACCCGCCCCGGGCCGCCGGTGATGACGCGCGGGCCCGGACCGGTCACCCGCAACGGGTCACCGGCGGACCGGCGGCTCCCGTCACCGGCGGACCGGCGCTCTCGGCCGCCGGCGCACCGGCGCCCCCAGCCGTGGACACCCCGTCGCCCACCACGGCGGAAGTACCTGAGCACCCCGCCGCCGTCCCGCCGCCCTCCACGGCAGCCGCTGCGGAACACGCGGCGGACGGTCGGCGACCGGCGCCCGTCGCCGCACCGCACCGGTGCTCCGGCCGACGACGGCGGCCCGCCTCCCCGCCCTCCGGCCTGCGGGAGCCGGAAACCCCCGCAGGGGGAGAAACCCACCGCTCCGCCACGGCCCCCGCGAACCGGTCCGAGCACACCTGCGACGCCCCGGCGGAGCTTCCGCCGCCCATACCCGTCCGGTCCGCCCCCGGCCCCCTCCGCCCTCTTCGCTACGAGATCCGCCGTGCCACGGGCGTCGGCACGGGGTTCCTCGTCGGGGCCGGTGTGCTCGCCGTGTCCGCGCTCACCGCCGTACTGCTGGCACGCGTCGGGCACACTCCGCAGCCACGTCTGCTGGCCGCGGAGCCGCGCCGGTTGCCGCTGCCGCCCGCGGCGCTCGGGGCGGGGCTGCTCGGCGCGCTGGCCTTCGGTGACGAGTTCCGCCACCCCGCCCTGGCCGCGGACCGCGGCACCGTGCCCCGGCGGCTGGGGCTGCTGACCGCCGAACTCCTGGTCGCCTCGGGCGCCGCGCTGGTGCTGGCCGTCCTGACCGTCGGGTGCGACGCCGAACTGCTCTCCCTCGTCCACGGGCCGGAGGCCGTGGAGGTTCCCGCCGGCTGGCTCCCGCTGGGCGCCGACTGGCTCGGGCTCGTGGTGGGATGTGCCTGTGCCGGTGTGCTGGCCGCAGGCGTCCTCCGGTCCGCCACCGCCGGACTCGCCGTGGTCGTCGCCGTTCCCCTCCTCGTCGTGCCCCTCGTGCACAAGGTGGCGGAAGGACCGTCGGCGCGCGCCGCGACCGGGTTCCCG
>NZ_MSGP01000542.1 GCF_002078235.1 Streptomyces viridosporus | reverse complement strand
GTGCCGTCCTCGCCGTAGGGGGCGGTGCGCACCGAGCGGGTGTTCTCGTCGGGGGTGATGTACATGCCCCCGGGGTCCTGGTCGGCGGGGACGGTCCCGGCGACGACCAGCTCGCGGTGCGGGGAGAGGCGGGTGAACAGCAGGGCCCGGTCGAAGATCGGATAGTGGGTGGCGACCACGACGTCCCGGGCGGTCACCGTGGCCCCGCCCTCGGTGGACAGGCGGCAGGGCTCGCCCTCGTCCAGGCCGAGGACGGTGGTGTCCTCGTGGATGCGTCCGCCGCGCGCCACCAGGTCGTCGGCGAGGGCCAGCAGGTACTTGCGCGGATGGAACTGCGCCTGCCCGGTCACCTCGACCGCGCCCGCCACCGGGAACGGCAGGCCGGTCTCCGTCACGAACGAGGCCGGCAGTCCCGCCTCCCGCGCGGCCCTCGCCTCCGCGCGCAGCTCCTCGACCCGGCCCGCGTCACGGGTGAAGGTGTACGCGCTGCGGCGCTCCCAGTCGCAGTCGATGCCGAGCTCCGCCGCCACGTCGGCGGTGTGCTCGATCGCCTCCGACTGCGACCGGGCGTAGAGCCGCGCGCCCTCGCTGCCGCGGGTGCGGCGCAGCTTGTCGTAGATCAGCGAGTGCAGGGCGGTGACCTTGGCGGTCGTGTGTCCGGTGACACTGGCCGCGATCCGCCCGGCCTCCAGCACCGCGACGCTCTTCCCGGCCCGCGTCAGCTCCCACGCGGTGCACAGTCCGGCGATTCCGCCGCCGATCACCGCCACGTCCACATCGAGGTCCTCGGTCAGCGCGGCATGCCGGCCCCCCGGTGCGGTCTGGAGCCAGTACGAGCCGCTGACCTGCTGATTCTCCGTCATGGGCGTCGAGTACCCCGGCGCGCCGGGTTCAGTGGCACCGCGGCGGGGGCCGCACCCGTTCCGCTTGCGCGCGGGGGCGGACGGGGTTAACGTACAACCAAATGGTTGTAGATGGAGTGGCCGCCGGATCCGGCGGGACCGACGAGGCCGTGGACCGGCTGTTCCACGCCCTGGCCGACGCGACGCGCCGCGACATACTCCACCGCTGTGTGCGGGGCGAGCTGTCCGTGTCGCGTCTGGCCGCGGCGTACCCGATGAGCTTCGCCGCGGTGCAGAAGCACGTCACGGTGCTGGAGCGGGCCGGTCTGGTCACCAAGCGGCGACGCGGACGGGAGCAGCTCGTGCGCACCGATCCCGACGCGGTGGGGCGTGCGCGGCGGGCCCTGGACGAACTGGAGTCGGCCTGGCGGGCACGGGTGGACCGGATGTCCGGCCTGCTCACGGACGACGCCGCCGGAGCCGGGCCGGGACACGGCACCGGCCCCGCCCCCGACGACGCGAGGACGAACACGGAGAAAGGACCGGACAGATGACTGTCACCGGCGTGGACAAGGACGTCGACCGACTCACCCTCACCCTGATCGCCGACTTCACCGCCCCGGTCGAGCGGGTGTGGCGGCTGTGGGCCGACCCGCGGCTGCTGGAGCGCTGGTGGGGGCCGCCCGGCTACCCGGCGACCTTCGAGGAGCACGACCTGACGCCCGGCGGGGAGGTCAGGTACTTCATGACCGGCCCGGAGGGCGAGAAGTACGGCGGCTGGTGGCGGATCACCTCGGTGGCGCCGCCGGCCTCCCTGGAGTTCACCGACGGCTTCTCCGGCGAGGACGGCAAGCCGGACCCCGAGATGCCGACCACCGCGGTGCGGATGACCCTCACCGAGCGCGACGGCGGCACCCGGATGGAGCTGCGCTCGGTCTTCGACAGCCGGGAGCAGATGGACCGGCTGGCCGAGATGGGCATGGTCGAGGGACTGACGTCGTCCATCGGACAGATGGACGCCGTCCTGGCGGGCTGATCCCCCCGGCGGCCGGGACGGGCGGGCTCCGCGCCCCCGCGTCCCGGCCGCCCTCCGGTCATCTGCGCCACGGCCCCGTCACCGCGAACGTCGTGCCGGGGTCGTAGCAGTTGACGTACATCGTCCGGCCGTCCGGGGAGAAGGCGACCCCGGCGAACTCGCCCCACTCCGGGGCCTCGGGCGTGCCCGTGTTCTGGCGGTTGCGGGCCATCGCGTAGACCTCGCCGTGCCGGGTGACGCCGTAGACGTGCTGGGCGCCGCCGCCGTCCTCGCAGACCATCAGGCCGCCGCTCGGGGCGAGGCAGATGTTGTCCGGCGACTCGCCCGGGAGCTGCACGTCCGTGTCCGGGCCGAAGACGATCACCAGGGTGAGGCGGCGCCGGTCCGGGTCGTAGCGCCAGATCTGCCCGTAGTGGTCGCCCGCCGAACCCTGGTCGCTGCGGGCGAAGGACGACACGAAGTACACCGACCGCCCGCCCCAGTAGCAGCCCTCCAGCTTCTGCGCGTGCGTGATGCCCCCGCGGCCGAAGTCCTGGAAGCGGATGGGGGTCCGGACGGCCAGCGGATCCGGTACGTCGACCCACTCGACGCCGTCGAAGCGGGCACCGGTCTCCCGGATCGAGGACAGGTCCGGCACCCCGGGCACCCGCATCGCCTGCAGCCGGCCGCCCGCACGCAGCGAACCGGTGCCGCCCAGCGGCTTGTCGGGCAGGAAGCGGTAGAACAGGCCGAAGGGCCGCTCGAAGGCGTCCTCGGTCTCGTAGACGACGCCCCGCTTCGGGTCCACCGCGACCGCCTCGTGCTGGAAGCGGCCCATCGCGGTCAGCGGTACGGCGCCCGTGCGGCGCGGGTCGGCGCCGTCGACCTCGAAGATGAAGCCGTGGTCCTTGGTGTAGCCGTTGGTGCCCGCCCGGTCCTCGGTCTCCTCGCAGGTCAGCCAGGTTCCCCAAGGAGTCGGTCCGCCCGCGCAGTTGACGGCCGTGCCGGCGATGGCGACCCGTTCGGACAGCACCGTGCCGCGGGAGTCCAGGGTGAGCGCCGTGCAGCCGCCCCTGCCCTCGGGGTCGTAGGTCAGGCCCTCGACCGCCGGGACCGGGATCCTGCCGTTGTGGCGGTTCTCGTGGTTGCGGACGAGGTGCACGCGGCCGTTCCTGCCCGCGAGGGCGGCCATGCCGTCGTGGTTGGAGGGGACCGGCCCCTCGCCGGAGCGCAGCCGGTCGCCCTCGCGCGAGAGCACCCGGTAACGGAACCCCTTCGGCAGGTCGAGCAGCCCGTCGGGGTCGGGGACCAGGGGGCCGTAGCCGCCGTGTCCGAGGTCCTGTGCGGTGGCGGTGCCGGTGAACAGCTCGGAGAGGGCGCCGGAGAACGCGATGCCGATGCCCAGGGCACCGGTCCTGGCGAGCACCTGACGCCGGGTCGTGGGGGAGTCGTCCGTGGGCGCGGTTTCTGACACGGGGAAACCTTCCTGCTGGCGGACAGGAACTATGACCCGCCGTGTCTATCACCTGGCGCGGGTCACGGGAACCACGCGTGTCGCACGCGTCACGGGCCGGGGGCGCGGTTCCCGGCCTCCCTCAAGATCTGCCCCAAGGTCTCCACCGCGGGCTCGGGCGGTGTCCCCTGGGCCCGTTCCAGGAAGCGCAGCAGCTCCACCGGGAAGGGCAGCACGAGGGTGGAGTTCTTCTCCGCGGCGACCGCCACGATGGTCTGCAGCAGGCGCAGTTGCAGTGCGGAGGGGGTGTCCGCCATCTGCTGGGCCGCCTCGGCCAGCTTCCGCGACGCCTGCAGCTCGGCGTCGGCGTTGATGATGCGGGCCCGGCGCTCGCGGTCGGCCTCGGCCTGCCGGGCCATGGACCGCTTCATCGTGTCGGGCAGGGAGACGTCCTTGATCTCCACCCGGTCGATCTGCACGCCCCAGCCGACCGCGGGGCTGTCGATCATCAGTTCCAGGCCCTGGTTGAGCTTCTCCCGGTTGGAGAGCAGGTCGTCCAGGTCGCTCTTGCCGATGATCGACCGCAGCGAGGTCTGCGCCATCTGGGAGACCGCGAACCGGTAGTCCTCGACGTTGACGACCGCCGCGGTGGCGTCCACCACCTTGAAGTAGACCACCGCGTCGACCCGCACGGTCACGTTGTCCCGGGTGATGCCCTCCTGGGCC
>NZ_MSGP01000541.1 GCF_002078235.1 Streptomyces viridosporus | reverse complement strand
TCGACGTTGACGACCGCCGCGGTGGCGTCCACCACCTTGAAGTAGACCACCGCGTCGACCCGCACGGTCACGTTGTCCCGGGTGATGCCCTCCTGGGCCGGCACCGGCATCGTGACGATCTGCAGGTTCACCCGGTGCAGCCGGTCCACGAACGGCACGATCATGGTGAATCCGGGCCCGCGCACCTGGGGGCGGAGCCGGCCGAGCCGGAGCACCACGCCCCGCTCGTACTGCTTGACGACCCGCGCCGCCGCGACGAGGTACGTGAGGCCCGCGGCGCCGGTCGCGACGGCCGCGGTGAGCAGCTCCTCGAGCATGACGACCTCCCGTCCAGAGGCCAGTTCCGTGCGCTTTCATCCGCTTCTGCAACGATATGCCCGCCCTCCGGTCCGGGGCCATGCCGCCCCCCGGACCGGAGGGCGGCACGGCGCGCCGGACCCGTCCGGCGGATCACGCCGGAGGCGCGGGGGCCGGCTCCTCGGTCTCCGGTAGCGCGGTCCTCCCGTCCCCGGTGACCCTCACCGGTGCGGTGCCGACCGCGCCGCGCCGCTCGGCCCAGTTCTCCAGCGCCGTACGGCAGGCGTGGTCGAGGTGGTGGACCTCGGACAGGTCCAGTTCGGCCGGGCGGTCCTCGGGCAGCGCCTCCAGGGCGTCGAGGATCCTCGGCAGCCGCAGGAAGGTCGCGTTGCCCGACAGGTGGACCCGGATCGGTCCCGCGCCCTTGTCCGTGACCTCCAGCCTCGCGTGCGAGGCCTCCCAGGCCGTCTTGACGACCGACAGGGCCAGACCGATCAGCACGCCCTCGAACATGTTCACCACGACGATCGACACGGCGGTGACCACCAGGATCAGAGCCTCGCCCCGGTGCGCCCGCCACAGGGCGACGGTCCGGCGGAACGGGATCAGCTTCCAGCCCGCGTGGACCAGGACGCCCGCCAGCGCGGGCAGCGGGATGAACGCCAGCACGGACGGCAGCAGGGCCGCGAACAGCAGCAGCCACACGCCGTGCAGCACCCGGGACGCCTTGGTCCGGGCGCCCGCCTGGACGTTGGCCGAGCTGTTCGCGGCCCTGCTGCCGTCCGTGCTGGCGTTCATCCCGCTGCCCGCGCTGGCGGGCGTCCTGGTCCACGCGGGCTGGAAGCTGATCCCGTTCCGCCGGACCGTCGCCCTGTGGCGGGCGCACCGGGGCGAGGCTCTGATCCTGGTGGTCACCGCCGTGTCGATCGTCGTGGTGAACATGTTCGAGGGCGTGCTGAT
>NZ_MSGP01000540.1 GCF_002078235.1 Streptomyces viridosporus | reverse complement strand
GACGGGTGGGACGGGTGTGGGTATCCGCGGCGGCTCTTTGTGGTGCGGGTCACAGGGAATGTCTCCGGTGCGGGAAATAACCGGGGACCGTTTCCCCGTTTGGACCTGTGTTCGCGCGAAACGGGGATTCCTTCCCCGGATCGCCGCGGAGGTACCACCGACAAGCAGCAGCAACCGAGGAGTGCACCGTGCAGACCGCCATCCCCGCACCGCGCAAGGCACCCCGGCCCCGCGCCGACGCCCTGCGCAACCGGGAGCGGATCGTCACCGCCGCCCGGGAGATGTTCGTCGAGTTCGGCCCCGACGTGCCGTTCGACGAGATCGCCCGCCGGGCCGGCGTGGGCAACGCCACGGTGTACCGCAACTTCCCCGATCGCGACGCGCTGGTGCGCGAGGTCGTCTGCTCCGTGATGGACCGTACGGCGCGGGCGGCCGAGCTGGCACTCGCCGAGACCGGGGACGCCTTCGAAGCGCTGGAGCGTTTCGCGCACACCGCCGCCGACGAGCGGATCAGCGCACTGTGCCCGATGATCTCCAGCACCTTCGACCGGAACCATCCCGACCTGGAGGACGCGCGCCGGCGTGTCGAGAGCCTCGTCGCACGGCTCATGGACCGTGCCAAGGCGGCCGGCCGGCTCCGTGCCGACGTGGAGTACGGCGACCTGATGATGGGGGTCGCCCAGCTGAGCCGGCCCCCGGCGGGCACCGGCTGCATGAGCGCCGACCGCTTCGTCCACCGCCATCTGCAGCTGTTCCTGGACGGGATGCGGGCCCCGGCCCGGGCCGTCCTGCCGGGCGCGGCCGTGACCGTGGAGGGTCTGCGCAGCTGAGCCAGAGCGATCCCTGACATCCGCCCGTCCGGTTGACGGGCGCCCGTGCCGACGGCCGTCCCCGAGGACGCGCCGTTCCCCGACGACACCCTTTTTCCGTCACGACGACACTTTTCTTCCCGTCATGACGACATTTTTCCTCCCGTCACGACGGCACCTTTTTTCCTTCGTACAGTCCTGATTTCCGTCACGAAGTCCCGGAGTGGGTACCCCCATGTCTGAAACAGCCTCATCGGTGTCCGGAAAGGCCCTCGGTGCTCCCGGTTCGCCCGGCTCGTCCGGTGTTCCCGGCGCCAACCGCTGGAAGGCGCTCGGGTTCATCGCGATCGCCCAGCTGATGGTCGTCCTGGACGCCACCATCGTGAACATCGCCCTGCCCTCGGCCCAGCAGGACCTGGGCATCTCGGACGGCAACCGCCAGTGGGTCGTCACCGCCTACGCCCTCGCCTTCGGCGGACTGCTGCTGTTCGGCGGGCGGATGGCCGACCTGTGGGGGCGCAAGCGGGCCTTCGTGCTCGGTCTGGGCGGCTTCGCCGCGGCCTCCGCACTCGGCGGCGCGGCCACCAACGAGGCCATGATGTTCGGCGCCCGTGCGCTGCAGGGCGTGTTCGGCGCGCTGCTCGCGCCCGCCGCGCTGTCCCTGCTCGCGGTGATGTTCACCGACGGCAAGGAGCGCGCCAAGGCGTTCGGCATCTACGGCGCGATCGCCGGTGGCGGTGGCGCCGTCGGCCTGATACTCGGCGGTTTCCTCACCGAGTACCTGGACTGGCGCTGGACGTTCTTCGTGAACATCCCGTTCGCCGTCGTCGCCGCGGCCGGCGCGTACTTCGTCATCCGTGAGCCGGCCGGCGGCCGCAACCGCTCGCCGCTGGACATCCCCGGCGTGGTGCTGTCCACCCTGGGCCTGGTCGCGCTCGTCTACGGCTTCACCCGCGCCGAGTCCGACGGCTGGAGCGACTCCGTGACCGTCGGCATGTTCGTCGCCTCCGCCGTGCTGCTCGCCGCCTTCGTGCTGGTCGAGTCCAGGGTCGGGGCGCCGCTGCTGCCGCTGCGCGTGATCACCGAGCGCAACCGCGGCGGGGTCTACCTCTCGCTCGGCCTGGCGATCATCGCGATGTTCGGCCTGTTCCTCTTCCTGACCTACTACCTGCAGGTCGTGAAGGGCTACTCGCCGGTCAGGACCGGCTTCGCCTTCCTGCCGATGGTCGCGGGCATGATCACGGGCTCCACCCAGATCGGCGCCCGCCTGATGACCCGGGTCGCGCCCCGGCTGCTGATGGGCCCCGGCTTCCTGGTCGCCGCCCTCGGCATGCTGCTGCTGACCCGGATGGAGATCGGCTCCTCGTACGCGACCGTGCTGCTGCCGGGGATGCTGCTGCTCGGTCTCGGCATGGGTACGGCGTTCATGCCGGCCATGTCCCTGGCCACCCAGGGCGTCGAGCCCCGGGACTCCGGGGTCGCCTCCGCGATGGTCAACACCTCGCAGCAGGTGGGCGGCGCGATCGGCACGGCCCTGCTGAACACGATCGCGGCCTCGGCCACCACGGCCTACGTCGCCGACCACATCGGCGGCGCCGCGAACCGGTCCCAGCAGCAGCTGGTCCAGCTCCAGGGGCAGGTGGAGGGCTACACCAGCGCGATCTGGTTCGCCGTCGGGATCCTGGTGGTGGCCGCGGTCATCGCCCTGACCCTCGTCAACGCCGGCCGGCCGGCCCACCCCGCGGCCGTCTCGTCCTCGGACGGGACCGACCGGGACGAGGTGGCGGTGCCGGTGATCGCTCACTGACGGCACCGGCACCGGCACCGGTGCGGGCCCGGCGCCGGCCCCGGTGCCGACCGTCGGCCGCTGACGGTCCCGGTCCGTACGCGTCCCGCACCCCCTTCGGATCCCTTCGGATCCCTTCGGATCCCTTCGGACCAGCCGTGCGGACGAGGAGGGGACGCCTCGTCCGCACGGCCTCCCCGGACCTGCCCCGGCTCCCGCCGCGTCAGCGGAGCCAGGGCAGGTCCGCACCCGCTTCGCTCGGCTCGAGTCCCTCGGCGACGATCCGCATGATCTCGCCGAGGGACTTCTGCTGTTCCGGGGTGAGCCGGTCGAAGACCGCCTGGCGCACGGCCTCCACGTGACCGGGCGCGTGCCGGCTCAGTACCTCGTAGCCCTCGTCCGTCAGCACCGCGAACTGGCCCCGCTTGTCGGAGGGGCAGTCCTCCCGGCGCACCCAGCCGCTCTTCTCCAGGCGGGCGACGGCGTGCGAGAGGCGGGACCGGGTGATCTTCGCCAGTTTCGCCAGCTCCGTCATCCGCAGCCGTCGGCGCGGGGACTCGGCGAGCTTGACCAGCAGGCCGTAGTAGACGTGCGGCATCCCCGCGTCACGCTGGAGCTGGCGGTCGAGGTGGTCTTCCAGGAGGGTGGTTGCCTCGATGTACGAGCGCCAGACGCGCTGCTCCTCGTCGGTGAGCCAGCGGGGCGCGTCGGCGCGTGCCGATTCGGGTGCCGTCTTCATGTACCCCACTCTACGTCCAGTCTCCTTGAAATTTAAACAAATGAGGCGTACAGTCGGTCATGAAAGTTGATAGTTCAAGTAAATCGGAAGATCCGCATCCTCGGAGGGAGTCGCCGTCATGACCGCAGCCACTCAGGAGCGCATGCCCGCGCTCTACCTCAGCCACGGCGCCCCGCCCCTGGCCGACGACCCGGTCTGGCCCGGTGAGCTGGCCGCCTGGTCCGCGGGACTGCCCCGGCCGAAGGCGATCCTCGTCGTCTCCGCCCACTGGGAGGAGGCGCCGCTCGCCCTCGGCGCCACCGAGACGGTCCCCCTCGTCTACGACTTCTGGGGCTTCCCCGAGCGCTACTACCGGGTGACCTACGGTGCCCCCGGGGCCCCCGCGCTCGCCGACTCGGTGCGCAAGCTGCTGCGCGCGCCCGGCATGCCCGTGCAGGACGTCCCCGACCGGGGTCTGGACCACGGCGCCTACGTCCCGCTGGTCGAGATGTTCCCCGAGGCCGACATCCCGGTGCTCCAGGTGTCCATGCCGACCCTGGACCCGGTGAGGCTGATGGAGATCGGGCGCAGGCTCGCCCCGCTGCGCGACGAGGGCGTGCTGATCATCGGCTCCGGGTTCTTCACCCACAACCTGGCCGCGCTGCGGCAGGGCGGCATCCCGGCCTGGTCGACGGAGTTCGACGACTGGGGCCGGCGGGCGCTGGACTCCGGCGACGTGGACGCGCTGCTCGACTTCACCCGGAAGTCCCCGGCCGGCCTGCTCGCCCACCCGCGCACCGAGCACTTCGCGCCGCTCTTCGTCACCATGGGTGCCGCGGACGCCGCCGGGGAGCTCGGGGAGCAGAAGTCCGTGATCGACGGGTTCTGGATGGGGCTGGCGAAGCGGTCGGTGCAGTTCGGCTGAGCGGCCGGGCCGTACCGGGCGGGCGGGCCCGGGCGGCCGTGGCCCCTCCCCGTCCGGAC
>NZ_MSGP01000054.1 GCF_002078235.1 Streptomyces viridosporus | reverse complement strand
GGGTTCCTCGGTCTCCTCGGTGGGGGCGGGAAGGACGGGACGTGCCCGACCCGGAGCGCGCCCGCGCTCGTGGGGCGGGCTGTTGTGGTCGCGCGGACGCGCTCCGGTGGTGATCACCGGAAAACGTAGTCGCGGCGGCGGCCGCGGGGGAGCTCCCGCTCCTGCCCCTGCACGGCGTTATGGAGGCACGCCGGTCCCCGGGAACACCGGAGCCGCCCGGGCCGGCGGCTCGGGGAGCTGCACCGGCACGGGCGGCGAGGAGACGGTACCGGGGCCTAACCGCCCGACACCGTGAGGTTGTTGGTGCGGAAGTCCAGCCCGCCCGCCGACGAGGTGATCTCGTACCCGAACTGGACGTCACCGATGGTCTCGTTGCCCATCCAGCCCTTGGTGTCCTTGATCCACTTCAGGATCGGCAGGATGTTCACCGTGCCGGAGGTGGAGTCGGAGGTGCGCAGGAACGAGAAGACCTCGTTGTGCCCGTTGCTGCCCTTGTAGACGTTCCAGGTGTGGCCGCCGAGGGACACCGTGCCCTGGGCGGTGCCGAGCGGGCCCACGGCGCCGTTGTCGTTGACCCAGAGCATGATCTCGTAGTCGTAGTCCGTGTCCCAGATGTCGTACGAGGTGTTGTACGCGCCCGAGGACGGGACGGTGACGTTGTAGCTGCTGGTGAGCGAACCGATCGAGGCGATCGGCTTGTTGATCACCTTCTTGGCGTTCGGGTAGGACTTGATGCCGCCGGTGTCGGGGTGGTTCGCCCACACGCCCCAGTTGGTGCCGGAGTTGGCCCAGATGCACTGGCTGCCTGCGCCGGAGCCCCAGATGTTGTTGTAGAGCGTGTAGCCGTTCAGGCCGGTGTTGCCCCACTGGTCGCAGGAGTTCCAGACGGCGGCGTGGGCGGGGGCGGAGGCGAGGCCGACGGTGGCGCCGAGCGCGAGGGCGGGGGCCAGCAGGACCTTGGTGATCCTGCTCAGGGTGCTGGTTGCCATGGTGTTCCTTCCATGGGTGGGGGGAATGGCGGGGATCACCGCGTCCTCAGCGTGAGGACGCGGTCTTCTCCGGCGACGAGGTCGAGGGGCTCGGCGCCGGCGGAAGTCCACAGGTCGATGCGGTGGGTGCGGTCCGGCCGCAGGACGGCGGTGGCGCCGGCCGGGGACCAGGTGAGGTCGAGTGCGGCACCGAAGCGGGTGCGCACCCCGCGCAGGGCGCCGCTCGGGTACGCCGGTGGCGGGGCGGGCAGCAGGACCAGCCGGTCGGGGGTGGACTGCACGAGCGCCTCGATCAGCACGGCGGGCAGGGTGTGGGCGGCGTCGGCGTTGTAGACGTGCCGGTGCGGGTAGTGCGCGCTCATCAGGGAGACGTGGAAGAAGTCGCCCTCCAGCACCCGGGCGAGCGCGTGGGCGACCCGCTCGCCGTCCCGCAGCCGCGCCGCGATCAGGGCGTGGTGCAGGTGGCCGTGCGCGGAGTCGTTCTCGGTGCCGCGCAGTTCGAGGGCGCGGTGGGCGGCCGCCGCGAGGTCCGGGGTGTCGTAGGGGGTGATCTCCTCCAGGGGCCAGACGCCGTAGAGGTGGCTGAGGTGGCGGTGGTCGTAGGAGTCCTCCAGGCCCGGCCAGGCCCATTCGGCGAGCGCGCCGTCGGCGTTGGTCCGGTGCGGCGGGAGGCGGTCGGCGAGTGCCCGCCAACCAGCGGCGTGCTCCGGGTGGTACGTCGCCGCGGTCAGCAGGGCGTGCCGGGCCGCGGAGAGGTCCATGGCCGCGTTGACCGTGCCCCAGCTCGCGTTCGCGGGCCGGTTCTCGGGCGAGTAGGAGGGGACGACGACCAGTCGGCCCTCGGAGTCGGTGCGGGTGAGGAAGTCCTCGTAGAACAGGGCGACTTCGGCGAGCGCGGCGGCGGTGCGCGGGTCCCGCTCGCCGCGGGTCTCGTCGTGGTCGACGAGGGGTTTGAGGAGCCAGTCGGCGCCGGCGGTCCACAGGTGGAGGGGGTACTCGCGGCTGAAGTGGTACGCGTGCCCGGACTCGCCGTCGGTGTGCGCGGGCGCGACCGCGCCCCGCGTGCCGAAGACCGCGCGGGCGTTGTCCCGCCAGTCGGGCAGCTGGCGGTGGACGAGCGACGCCAGCGCCTCGGTGACCTCGGGGAGGGCCGCGGCCGCGGCGGAGGCGGTCTGGAGGTTGAGGTTGGCGTCGTTGGTGAAGGCGCCGGACCAGGCGGTGTCCCAGTCGCCGGTCCACAGGCCGGTGAGGCGGGGCGGGAGCAGGCCGCCGGCGGACAGCAGGTGGTAGCGGCCGGCCGCGAAGAGCCGTTCCAGCAGGGCGGCGCTGTGCGGCCGGGTCAGCAGCACGGAACCCGGCAGGGCGCGTTCGGCCGGGTCGGCGGCGAGGTCGAGGGTGACGCGTTCGTAGGCGGTGCGGTGGTGCGGCAGGTGGCGGGCCAGGAGGTCGTCGTACGCGTCCCGCCCCTCGTCGAGCAGGTCCCGCAGGGCGCGGCCCTCGGCCGCCACGTCCGCCTCCCCGGTGTGCCGCCGCACCCGGGTGAGCAGCAGCACGGACCGCGCGCCCTCGACCCGGGCCCCCGGAGGGGTGAGCTTCGTCGTGCCGCCGGTGACGGCGACCAGGGTGACGCCGGTGTACGCGAGGTCGCTGCCCGGGTAGCGGACGCGCAGGCTCAGCAGGGCGCCCTCGGGGGTGAGGACGGCGCCGTGGCCGACACCCAGCGCGGCGGGGGCACCGGGCAGGCGGTGGTCCAGGGACACGTCGAGGACGGGCGCGGGGGCGGTGACGTGCTGGACGATCACGTCGTCGGCGCGGGAGACGAAGACGCGGCTGGTCCGACCGGCGCGGGTCGCCTCCGTGACGCCGGTGGCGAAGTCGACCGCGCGGCGGTACCGGTCCGGACCGCCCCGGTCGGCGTCCGGGGCGTCCCGCTCGCCGTCCTGGCCGCGCAGACGTACTTGGAAGGCCGGGTGGAAGGGCTGCACCCACTGGAGGGGGCGGCCGTCGGTGAAGTCCTCCGCGGCGGCCGGGTCGCCGGAGAGCAGACGGTCCTGGAGCCCGGGAAGTCCGTCGGCCAGGCGGGGCGGCAGGCGGTGCTCGCCACTCCCCCCGTTCGGCCGGACGAGGGTGTGGTGCGTGACGACGACCCGGTCGTCGTCCGGATCGCCGAACACCAGGGCGCCGTGGTGGCCGTTGCCGCTCAGGAAGCCGTCCTCCCAGCGGGCGGCCGGGCGCGGCTCCCAGGTTCCGTGGACGGGGGTGGCGCTCATGGTCCCAGCACCGCCGCTCCGTAGCGGCCGAGGGTGAGCCGGTCGGTCACGGTCGTCCGGGTCAGCAGGTCGCGGTGGGTGCCGGGGACCTCGACGGTGACCGGCTCGCGGCCGTGGTTGAGCAGGAACAGCACCTCACCGCGGCGCACCGCCTCGATCCGGTCCGGGAGGCCGTCGAGCACCGGCCGGACGCCGGCCTCCCCCGCGACGCGGGTCAGCAGCGCGCGCAGCGCCTCCGGCTCCGGCAGCGTCGAGACGTACCAGGCGCGGCCCTTGCGCAGGACGGCGGGCAATCCGTCGAGTTCCCCGCCCCGGTAGGGGACCGTCTCGTCGGCGGTGCCGTCGGCCTCCAGCTCCTCCGACCACAGGGTGCCGCGGAAGCCTTCGCACGCGGTGGTCTCCCCGGGGTCCAGCGGCCACCACTCGTGCAGGGTGCGGATGCCGAAGAGCGCGCGCAGCCGGGCGTCCATGCCGCCGGGCCGCACCCGGTCGTCCTCGTCGGCCACGCCGGTCAGGAAGCCGCAGACGAGGGTGCCGCCGCCGCGCACGTACGCCAGGAGGTTGTCGACGGCCGCGTCGGTGAGGAGGTAGAGCTGCGGCACGACGACCAGCCGGTAGGCGGACAGGTCGTGCGTGGGACGGGCGAAGTCGGTGGTGAGGTGCGCCTGCCACAGCGCCCGGTGCCAGGCGCCCAGGACCTGCGGGTAGTCGACCTCGCGCGACGGCCGGGCCTCCTGGTCCCCGGCCCACCAGGAGTGCCAGTCGTGCAGCACGGCGACGTCGGCGGCGACCGGGGCACCGCCGACGTGCGGGGCGATCCGTGCCAGGTCCGCGCCGAGCCGCTTGACCTCCCGGTACGTGCGCCCCTCCTCCCCCGCGTGGCCGACCATCCCGGAGTGGAACTTCTCCGCGCCCTGCCGGGACTGGCGCCACTGGAAGTAGCAGACGGCGTCCGCGCCGCGGGCCACCGCCTGCAGGGACCACAGGCGGTTGAGGCCGCGCGGCTTGGGGTGGTTCACCCCGCGCCAGTTGACCGCTCCGGCCGCCTGCTCCATCAGCATCCAGGGGCCGCGCGCCTGGGACCGGGTCATGTCCTGCACCAGCGCGCCGCTCTGGGCGCCGAAGGGGTCGCGGGGGTCGGGGTAGAGGTCGACGGAGACGACGTCCTCCTCCTCGGCCCAGCGCCAGGCGTCCTGCCCCGCCCACAGCGGCATGAAGTTGGTGGTGACCGGGACGTGCGGGGTGTGCCGGCGGACGATGTCGCGTTCGGCGGTGTAGCATTCCAGGAGCATGTCGGAGGTGAAGCGCTTGAAGTCCAGCACCTGGGTGGGGTTCCTCAGGTAGTGCGCGCGGCGGGGCGGCAGCACCTCGGCCCAGTCGCCGTAGCCCTGGCTCCAGAAGGCGGTGCCCCAGGCGGTGTTGAGGGCGTCGAGGGTGCCGTAGCGGCGGCGCAGCCAGCCGCGGAAGCGGGCGGCGGCCTCGTCGCCCCAGTCGTAGGTGCAGTACTCGTTGTTGATGTGCCACAGGGTCAGGGCCGGGTGGTCCGCGTAGCGGGCGGCCAGGTCCTCGGTGAGGGCGGCGGCGTGGCGGCGGTAGGTGGCGCTGGAGTGCGAGAAGTGCTGGCGGCCGCCCCACCACTCGGTGCGGCCGTCCTCGTCGCGGGGCAGGGTGTCCGGGTGGAGGTGTCCCATCCAGGGCGGCGGCGAGGCGGTCGGAGTGGCGAGGACGACGCCGACGCCGGCCCCGTGCATCAGGTCCATCAGCCGGTCCAGCCAGCCGAAGTCCCTTTCCCCCGGACGGGGTTCGAGTTTCGACCAGGAGAAGACGCCGAGGGTGACGGAGTTGACGCCTGCCTCCTTCATCAGGCGGACGTCCTCGTGCCAGGTCTCCTCGGGCCACTGCTCCGGGTTGTAGTCGCCGCCGTAGAGGATGCGGCCGCGGGTGACGTCGGCGAGCGTGGGCCCTTCGCGCCGGGGCATCAGACGGGCTCCCCGTACTGGATGCCCCGCCCGTTGGTGGCGAGGTAGACCCGGCCGTACACGCGGGGGTCGCCGGTGATCGTCTCGCCGGTCCAGCCCCACTGGTGGGCGTCGTCGTTGATCCGCACCCAGGTCCTCGCCCCGTCGTCGGAGCGGTACACGGCGGTGATCGTCCCCGTCGAGCCGACCTGGTAGATCGCGGGGTACGCGGCCCCGCCGGCGGCCTTGCCGAAGCCGAGGGTGTGGGAGGTCCGGCAGCTCTCCACCCGGGTGAAGCCCGCGCCGCCGTCGGTCGACCGGTACAGCCCGTTCTCCTTGGCGCTCAGCCACAGGTCGCCGGACCGGCCGGGCGCCGCGACCAGCTTGAACTGGTGGTCGCCGGACGGCAGTCCGTCCGCCCGCGCGGTGAAGGAGCGTCCGCCGTCGGTGCTGGCGAAGAGCGTGCCGGTGTCGGTGTCGTAGGCGTAGAAGCGCGCCGGGTCGACGGGGTCGGCGACCGGGACGGCGCCCTCGGGGAAGGTGGGGACCTCGGACCAGGTGGCGCCGTCGTCCGCCGAGCGGTGGGCCGCGTACCTGGTGCCGTCCCAGTGCACGAAGGACCACAGCAGCACCGTGCCGTCGGCGTTGACGGCGATCGGCCCCGGGGCGTCCTTGGCGAGCACCGGCTGGGAGGCGAAGGGCGCCCAGGTCCGGCCGCCGTCGTGCGAGTGGGCGCCGTTGCCGTGGTCGCCCCAGCCGGTGCGGACGACGTGGGAGGGGCGGGCGGCGGCCTGCGCGAGTCCGGTCGCCGTGCCGAGGACCGGGTTCGTCGCCATGCCGCGCGAGGGGGAGGCGGTGAGCCGGTCGTGGTACATCACGCCGATGTCCCCGAGGCCGCTGATCAGGTGCGCCCGTCCGGTCGGGGGCGAGATCAGCTGGCGCACGGACGTCTCCTCCAGGCCGCGGATCCACGGGGCCCAGTGCTTGAGGTCGCGGGTGCCGTAGAGGGTGGCGCCGGTGCCGTACACGAGGTGCTTCGAGTCGTACGGGTCGAGGGCGAGGGCCTGGATCCACCAGCCGAACTTGGGTTTCTCCTCGCCCCACTTCAGGTACGGCGTCTCGGAGACGTCCAGGACGGCGGAGTCCTTCAGGGACCGCCAGCTGCGACCGCCGTCGGTGGACCGGTAGAGCGTGTCGACCGCCGCCCAGCGGTTGTTGGTGGAGACGACGACGGTGCCGGGGCGCCGCGCGTCCACGGCGACCCCGCCGTAGCCGAAGGTGTCGGCGGCGCCGCCGTCCCCCGTGCCCCCCGGCTTCACCGGGGTGACCTCGCTCCAGGTGCCGTCGCCGGTGCGCAGCCTGTGCACGCTGCCGTCGGACTGCCCGTTGGGGCCGGGGGCGTCGGCGTACGTCACGTACAGCTCGCGGGTGTGCCGGTCGTACGCGGCCCGGATCGGCACCCGGGCGGCGGTGCCGGACGGCTGCCCGGGGACCGCCTCCCAGGTGGTGCCGTCGAGCGTGCGGAACAGGCGGGCGGAGCCGCCGTCCGCGTCGCCCCACCCGGCGTAGACGGCGCGCCCGGCGGCGACGAGGAGGGTGACGCCCTGGCCGGTGGCGGACGGGGCGGCCGGGAAGCCGCGCACCGGCGCCCAGGTGGCGCCCCGGTCGGACGACTTGAGCAGGCCGTCGTGCCGGGTGCCCAGCCACAGGACGTCGCTGTCGCGCGGGTCCACGAGTAGCCGCTCGCCGGTGCCCCGCCCGTCCTCGTTGGCGCCGAGCTTCACGGTGAGGTCGGTCCGCCGCCAGGTGGCACCGCGGTCCTCGGAGCGCAGCACGGCGCCGTTGCCGGCCCAGGGCTGGGCGTAGGTGCCGAGGGCGAGGTAGAGCCGGTCGGGGTGGGCGGGGTCGATCGCCATCGCCTCGACGCCGAGCAGGTTCCAGTCGTCCCAGCCGATGTGGTCCAGCAGCGGTATCCAGCGGCCGGTCCGGTCGTCCCAGCGGTAGGCGCCGCCGATGTCGGTGCGGGCGTAGGCGAGCCCGCGCACGGACGGGTGGAACAGCACCCCGGTGACGAACCCGGTGCCGCCGATGACGACGTTGCGCCAGCGGTAGGCGCGGGCGGCCACGGGCTCGGCGGCCTCGGCGCGCCCGCCGGGGAGACAGGCACCGGCGACGGCGGCGGTGGCCGCGGCACCGGCGAGAACGGCACGTCGGCTCAGAGGAGACGCATACATGACAGAACCTCGTCTACGGGTGAGTGGGGGATCTCGGGGGCGGGGGCCGTGCCGGTGTGCGGCTTCCGTCGTGGGGGCGACCGGCCGCGACGGGGCCGCGGCCGGCGCACCGCGCACACCCCGTTCGGGCGTCAGCCCTTCACCGCCCCCGTGAGCATCCCCTTCTTGAAGTGCTTCTGGACGAACGGCGACAGCACCGCGACCGGCAGCAGCGCCAGCACCATCACGGCCATCTGGATCGCCAGCGGCGACAGCTGTCCCGTGTTGATCTGGGCGGACAGTCCCACCGGCCGTTCCTGTTTCTGCACCAGCTGGATCATCACGTTCTGCAGCGGCATCATGTCCTGGTCGGTCAGGTAGATCGACGCGTTGAACCAGGCGCTCCAGTAGCCCACCGCGTAGAACAGCGCGATCACCGCGACGACCGCCCGGGACAGCGGCAGCACGATCCGGAACAGGATCCGCCAGTCGCCGGCCCCGTCGATGCGGGCGCTGTCGATGAGCTCCTGCGAGATGTTCATGAAGAACGAGCGCAGCACCAGGATGTTGAAGACGCTCACCGCGCTGGGCAGGATCAGCGCCAGGTAGGTGTCCGTGAGGCCGAGGGCCTGGACCAGCAGGTAGGTCGGGATCAGACCGGCGCCGAAGAACATCGTGGCGAGCAGGGTCATCAGGATCCAGCGGTGGCCGAGCGAGCCGCTGCGCGAGAGGCCGTACGCGCACAGCACGGACACGGCCATGCTGAACAGCGTGCCGACGACGGTGACGCCGATGCTGACCAGGGTGGCGCGCTGCACCTGGCCGCCGGTGAGGAGTTCCTGGTAGGCGATGAAGGTGACGCCCTTGGGGATCACCACCAGGCCGCCGGCCTCGTCGATGGTTTTCTTCGTCTGGAGGCTGGTGACGACCACGATCCACAGCGGGAAGAGGATCGCCAGGCAGGCCAGGCCCAGGGCGAGGCCCTTGCCCGCCTGTCCGGCCCCGGACGGCTTCTCCTCCCAGACGGGACGGGGCGGCGCGGCCCAGGGGCTCGGCCTCTTCGCCTTCTTCGTCGGCTGCTCACCGGCCGGTGTGCCGAGGACGGCGGTCACTTCTTGTACACCCCCTGCTCGCCCATGAGGTGGGCCACCTTGTTGGCCGTGAGCACCAGGGCCAGCCCGACCACGCCCTTGATCAGGCCCGCGGCGGCGGCGTAGCTGAAGTCCTGGTTGCGGATGCCGTTCCACCACACGTAGGTGTCGAGGACCTCGGAGGCGGCGACACCCACCGCTTGTCGTTGCAGCAGCAGTTGTTCGAAGCCGACGGTGAGGGCGTCGCCGACGCGCAGCACCAGCAGCAGGGCGATCACCGGGCGCAGGGCGGGCAGGGTGATGTGCCACATGCGCCGCCAGCGTCCGGCGCCGTCCATGGCGGCGGCCTCGTACAGGTCGTTGGAGACGGAGGAGAGCGCGGCGAGGAAGACGATGATGCCCCAGCCGGCGTCCTTCCATACGGTCTCGGCCGTCACCAGGTACTTGAAGACCTCCGGGTCGGTCATCAGGTCGAAACCCTCGTAGCCGTGCCGGCGGAGGGTCTGCGCGATGATGCCCGCGCCGCCGAAGATCTGCATGAAGACGGTGACGACGAGGACCCAGGAGAAGAAGTGCGGGAGGTACATGATCGCCTGGGCGACCGCCCGCACCCGGGGCCTGACCACGCTGTTGATGAGCAGCGCGAGCAGGATCGGGATCGGGAAGTAGAGCACCAGTTGGAGGAAGAACAGGACGAAGGTGTTCTGCACCGCGTGCCAGAAGGCGGAGTCCGCGAAGATCCGCTCGAACTGCTCGAAGCCGATCCAGGGGCTCTCGAAGATGGCGACGAAGCCGTTCTCGCTGAGGTACGGGTCGTAGTCCTGGAAGGCGACCACGTTGCCGAGGATCGGTACGTAGTTGAACACCAGGACCAGCAGCAGGGCCGGCACCGTCATGAGGACGAGGGTGCGGTCGCGCCGGAACCTGAGCTTCAGACCCAGCTTGCCCGAGGCCTCCCCGGATGCTCTCCCGGACCTCTTCCCGGACCTCCTGGGCCTCCCGGGCCTCCCGCCGGGCTTCTTCCCGCCCCGGCCCCGGGGCCCGGCGGCATCGCCGGACCCCTCGGGGGACTGCTCGGCGGTCTGCGCCCCGGTCGTGTTCCGGGGCACCGTGCTGTGGGACACGGCCTTCTCCTCGCGTCAGCTCCGGGTCACTTCGCCGCGCCGTTGTCGTCGAGCAGCTTCCGGTACCAGTCGCGCAGTCCGTCGCCGCCCCTGCTCTTCCAGTCGGACACGGCCTGCTGCACGTCGCTGATCTTCTTGCGGCCGCGCACCACGTCGTCCTCGAGCTGCTCGAAGTCGTCGGCGAGGTTGGACCAGCGGTTGGGCTCGGTGACGGTCAGTCCGAAGAAGGACGACTTCTTGGTGAAGGCACCCATGCGCTGCTGCCACTCGACCATGCCCCGGGTGATGTCGGGCAGGTCCGGGTAGGCGATGTACGGGGCGGGGTTGCCGGTGTAGTCGTAGGCGCCGTTGACCTCGTTGACGCCCTGCTGGGTCTTGGTCGGCAGACCGTCCTCGATCTCGTAGTCGGTGCCCTCGACGCCGTAGGCGGTGAGCATGAACTCCTTGGTGCCGTAGGGCGCGGCGCAGAAGTTGCACAGGGCGAGGAAGTCCTCGATCTGCTGCTTCGACGCCTTCTTGGAGACGAAGGTGAAGATGTTGGCCGGCTGGACCGCCCAGAGCGTCGGGTCGCCCCCGTCGGGGCCGAAGACGTCGAACGCCGCCATCTCGAAGTCCGGGTTCTGGGTGCGCTGTTCGGCGGTCTTGCCCCACCAGTCGGAGATGTTCTGGTTGTAGACCAGCACCTCTCCGGCGGTGAAGCGGTTGCCCGCGTCGCCGCCCGCCTTGCCCTGGACCGCGTCCGGGTGGACCACCTCGGCGGCGTAGAGCTTGCGCGTCCACTCCAGGGCCTCGAGGTACTGCTCGGTCTCGATGCGGTTGACGAGCCGGTCGCCCTCGAGGTTCCACCACAGCGCCTTGTCGCTGCCCGACAGGACACCGAAGATGTTGAACGCCGTCCACTTCATGTCGTCGCAGGCCCAGCGCTTGCCCTTGGCGTCGGTGGCCTCCTTCGCCCAGGACAGGAACGCGTCGGGGCTCTCCGGTACGCCGTAGCCCTTCTCGGCGAACAGGTCCTTGCGGTAGAGGGGCGCGATGTCCGTGACGTACGAGCCGGGCATCGGGACCGCGCGGAGCTGCCCGCCGAAGATGCCGCGCTGCCAGGCCTCGGTGGGGACGGCGGCGAGGTTGGGGTACTTCTTGACCTTGTCGCCGGACAGGTGGGGGCCGAGGTCGGCGAACTTGGCGTTGACGGCGCTGGGGATGCGGCCCATCAGGTTCCAGCCGGGCACGACCACGACATCGGGGATGTCGCTGGAGGCGAGGACCGCGCCGAGCTTCTGGTCGTAGGTGACGCCGTCCTGGTTCTGCCAGGTGACCTCGACGCCGACGGCCTCGTTCATCGCCGTGTAGTACGGGTTGTCGCCCTTGGGCGGGGTGCCCCAGAACGGGGACATGACCTTCAGCCTGCCGCCGCTGCCCAGCTTCTCGGGCACCGAGGTCTTCAGCTCGGTGGCCGGGATGGCCCGGGTGAAGCCGGCCGCCGAGCCGTTCTTCGCCGGGATGTCCGGGGTGACGACGCTCGACGCCACGAACGCCGGGAGGAGCTTCTCGGCCTCCTTCCCGGAGGTGGCGCCCTCCTTGCGGCCTTCCTGCCCGCCCCCGCAGGCGGTGAGCAGCGGCATCCCTCCGGCCACCGC
>NZ_MSGP01000539.1 GCF_002078235.1 Streptomyces viridosporus | reverse complement strand
GGGTCGGGCCAGATGCGGTGCAGCAGGTCGCGGCGGCGCCAGGACTCGCGCAGCACCGCCGTCACCGGTACGGGACGGACCGCGCCGAACCAGTGCGCGACTCCGGGGCGGAAGCGGAGCGCGGTGCCGTCGTGGGCGAGGGCGAAGTACGCCGCGTCGAAGAGCGCGCCCAGGTGGCACAGTTCCAGCGCACCGGCGGTGAGACGTCCGCTGTCCACCAGCCGGCGGCCGACGCAGTGCCGGGGCCCCGCCCGTTCGACCGCCTCCCACCAGCCGTCCCGGGCGACGGCGCCGCTGCGGGTGAGCAGGTCCCCGAGGTCGGGGCTGTGGGCGGACTCGACGTGGACGACGTCTCCCGCCGAGAGGTAGAAGATGCCGGACCGCGTGGAGAGCGCTCCGGTGGCGCGGTCGGCCGCGAGGGTGCCGAGCAGGTCCGGGACGGATCCGTCCGTGCGCGCCGCCGTGGTCATCCGAGCACCAGCCGGTCCGCCATCTCGGCCAGCCGGATCCGGGCCAGGGCCAGGTTGCCGTCGGCGCGGTCGAGCCACAGGTAGAGGAAGACCGTGCTGTCGAAGGCGGTGATGACGAACCGCAGCAGGTGGTACGCGTCGGCGGTGGTGAGGATCAGGTCCTGGACGGGTGCTTCCCTGCCGGGCCCGGCGGACCCTCCGCCGTCGGCCGGTGCCAGGGTGCCGCTCTCCATGGAGAGACGGGCGAGTTCGGCGGTCTCCGCCGCCGTCGCCTCCGGATCGTCGCCCGGCGCCTCGCCCACCGCGCCCAGCGCGAGCCCGCTGATCCAGTCGACCACCAGGGCCCCGCGGGCGCCCGGGACGCGCATGGCTTCCAGCAGGCTCTCGTCGATTCCGGGCACGCCACATCCCCCCTCTCGCACGGCTGTACCGCGAACGTGACGTCGACGCTACGGTGTGTGCTCGATCCGGGTGAGGGCTTTGGCGTTTTCCGGAGGAATATGCGACAGGGGCGACCCGGCGCTGGTAGGGTCCGCGCTCCGTCGCGGTGCCGGGGGCCTGCCGACCGGTGTGCGGGCGGGCGCCCCGGTACGGAGGGTGGGCCGGCCCTGCCCGCGGGACCATGGTGGTGGCCCCGGAGCCGCCGGTGCCACGAGTGAGCCGCCACCCCTGTGTGCGCGCCGCGCACACCCCGCGCGTGCCACCGCGCGTGCGCCCACCTCACATGAAGGCCGTGCGGCGGGGTAGGAGCAGCCGGGACCCGCGATCCGGCGGGTCCGGCGTCACGCCGCCGACCGGCGGCGGCGATACTGGCAGGAGCACGTGCCCCCGCTCACCACTGGACCCATGTCGACCTCCCCCGCAGCCCGCCCCACCACTCCTCCCACGGTCTGGCTGACCCGTGGCCGCCATGCCGGAACGGCAGCCGAGGACGTACTCCGGCGCGCCCTGCGCCGGCTCAAGGACCGTCAGGACATCGACGACTTCCTGGAAGTGCCCGAATCCGCGGCCTCCCCGTACCGGGTCTTCGAATCCCGCAGGCGGATCGCCGGTGAGGTCACCGTGCGGGCCCGGCTGAGCCTCGCGCCCGGCACGGACGGGGGCCAGGACTGGACGCTGGTCGCGGAGGCGTCGCAGCCGTGGGACCCCGGGTGGCCGTCCCCGCTCGGCATGTTCTGGCCGCAGGAGCCGGACGCCGACTGGCGGCACGACGCCGCGACGGGGCTGCGGCCGGGAGAGGTCAACCCGCTCCCGGAGGACGACAAGGCCGTGCGGCGGCGGCTGCGCGACTGCGCACGCGACGCGTGGCACCTCCACGTCGTCGTCCACGAGGCCATGACCCCGGACGAGCGCGGCCGGACGCCGCTCGCCCACTGGCTGCCGCCGGGCCTGCGGCGCCGCGTCGTGGAGCACCGGGCCACGCCGCAGCAGGCGCGGGTGGTGAACTGGGCGCTGCGGGATCTGGGTGTGGAGGTGCCGCGCGGGGGTGCGGTGGTGCTGCCCGGCAGCCCCGCTCCGGAAGGCTACGACGCCGGAGACTTCTCCGTGCGCGCGGTCTTCCTGGACGGCACGGAGCCCACCGAACTCGTCGAGGCCGTGACCCGGTTCGACGCGCTGCCGCGCCCGCTGCCGGACGGCGCCCAGGAGGCCCTGACCGCGCTGCGGGAGGACTGGCGCCTGCTGACGACGGAGGAGGAACTCGCCCGCCAACGCGAACTGGTGGCCATGTACGCCGAGGCGCTGGACGCCATGACGAAGTCCCGGGACCTGTACCGGGAGGCCGCCGAACGCGCGCACGAGGCGCTGGCCGCGTACCGGGAGGCGGCCGAGGCACCGGGGAACCGGCAGCAGCCGGTCGCGCGGACGGCCGCCGTCTCCCCCCTGCAGCAGCTGACCCGCGCGCTGGACCGCCTGAAGGGCGGCACCGGGTCCCGGCGCCCGGCGGCCCACGAGGACCCGGAGGCGTCCGGCGCGTCACGGCCGGAGACAACTGCGCCGCGGCCGGGGGCCCCTGAATCCCCGTCGGTGCCATCCGAACCGCGGGCGACGGTGCCCGGATCCCCGTCGGCCACACCCGAACCGCAGCCGGTGATCTCCGCGTCGCCGTCGGTGGTGGCCCGGTCGCGGTCGGCGGCGTCCGACCGGTAGCCGGTCCACGGCAGGCGGGCGGACCGCCGCTCGGACGGCGGCGCGGGTGACGGGGCCGGGCCCGTGGTGAGCGGGCCCGGCCCCGTCGCCCCGGTCGAAGCGGTCACTCCGCCGGGTCCGGCCAGCGGGTGCCGAAGGCGGTGGTCGTCGCGGCGGAGGGCGGGGGCGGTCCGGTCGCCCCGGTGGGTGTCACCGGCCCGTTCGGGGGAGGCGGCGAAGAGAAGTGGGTCATGCCCGGCTCCACGGGGAAGGATGAGGCCGCTCCCATGCCCCGGACGTGCGACGAACGGCGTCGCACGGGCCATTACCGGGCGTCCCCATCCGGCGCTGCCACTCGGCTGGGCCACCGGGACGACCTGCGACGATTCGGTGTTTCGCAGGCATGTCGCGGGGCATCGGACGCGGGCGCGCCTGTCCGGTTCCCGACCGCCATACCGGCGCCGGGAAGGGGAATCCGCTCGAAGGGACCTGTGCCGGGGAGGAGTCCGCGGCACGGGCGGGAAGGAGGGCAGTCCGTTGGAGACGACCACCGTGGTGCTCACCGTCGCCGCGGTCCTCGCGGCCGTCGTGCTGGCCGGCGCCGTCGCGGTCCTGGTGCGCCTGGTCCGTACGCGACGGGAGTTGCGCCGCGCCGGTCTGCCCACGGGGCCGCGCTGGGTCTTCTGGGGCGCGGTCCTCTACCTGGTGCTGCCCGCCGACCTGCTGCCCGACCCGGTCTTCCTGGACGACATCGGCGTCCTTCTGCTCGCTCTGCGCACCATGCGTGGCTCCGTCGGCACGGGGGTGCCCGGGGAGCCGTCCCGGCGTCCGGACCACCGACCCGCCGATGACTACGCTCCGTGAGGAAACCAATCACCCGTTCGACTCGTATAAGTCTCTGGAGAGCAAAAGAAGTCGGCGGACCAGGCGACGGCGGGCAGTTGGCCGTCGCTTGATCGGCGCAGCACCGACGAGGGAGAGACGATGCAACCGTTCGCGCTCAACTACGCACGTCCGGTAGCGGAGTTGGCGGTCGCCACTCCGTATGTGTATGACTCCGGGATGCAGTTGAACGTACTCGTCGACGGACGGATCGCGGCCTGCGACCACGCGCTGCTGCGCGAGGTGGGGACGACGACGTCCACCGCGGGTTCCAAGACCCACTTCGACGACTGAATGCGGACCGTAGACGATGACCGTGCTGATCCTCACCTGTGAGGAGGACGTGACCGCCGACATGGTGGTCGTGCATCTGAACGGCTCGGGGGTGCCGGTGGTGCGCCTCGATCCCGCCGACCTGACCGGTGGCGTCTCGCTGTCCGGCGAGTTCGTGCACGGCCGCTTCCGCGGCCATCTGTCCGTCGGGGGGCGGCTGGTGAGCATCAACGGGCTGCGGTCCGTGTGGGTGCGCCGGCCGGGCACCCCGGCCGGACGGGCGGCCCGGCCGTCCGCCTGGCTGACCGAGGAGGCCTCACAGGCGCTCTACGGCATGCTGCGCGGGTGCGACGCGCGCTGGATGAACCACCCGGACATGGCCCGGCAGGCCCGCCACAAGCCGTGGCAACTGCGTCTGGCCCAACGGTGCGGCCTGCCCGTGCCCGCCACGGTGATCACCACGTTTCCGCGCGCCGCCCGGGAGTTCGCGGAACGCTTCCCGGACCTGGTGGTCAAACCGGTCTCGGGGGCGCATCCGCAGGATCCGCCGCGGGCGGTGCCGACCAGCCGGGTGGCGCCGGACACGGACTTCTCCGCGGTCGCGTTCGGGCCGACGCTGCTCCAGCGGCGGATCGCCAAGCGGGCCGACATCCGGCTCACCGTGGTGGGCAAGCGGTTGCTGGCCGCCCGCAAGGCGACGGCGCCGGACGCGGATCCGGCGGAGGTGGACGTGCGTTTCGCCGCCCCCGGGGCGCCCTGGGAGCCGGTCGAGGTCCCGCCGCGCACCGCCGACGCCGTCCGCGCGTACATGCGGAGAGCCGAACTGGCGTACGGAGCTTTCGACTTCGCGGAGGACGCCGACGGAACGTGGTGGTTCCTGGAGTGCAACCAGTCGGGACAGTTCGGATTCGTGGAGGTGGAGACGGGACAGCCGATCGCGCGGGCCATCGCCGAGTGGCTGGCCCGCCCCGTCCCCGTGTCGCCTCCGGAGGTCAGCGAGGCGACCGGCACGCTGCGCTGAGGGGCCGCCGGACCTCGGCCACCCGGGCCGCGGGCCCCGCGGTCAGTGCGGGCGCGGCCCGGGCAGCAGGGCGGTGCGCTGCCATCCGTTGCCCGGGGACTGCGGCCGGTCGAGGCCCGGGGCGTAGCCGGGGGACTGCAGGGGCCGCATGGCCAGCTCCAGCTCCCTGCTCACGCGTTCGGCCTCGCGGCGAACCTGTGCGGGCACGTCGCCGCACTCCGCGATGAGTCGGTCGTAGATGGGGGACTCCTGGAACACCCGGCAACGTGCCTTTCTCCTCGTCGGCCCCGGTGCGGGACGCGACTGCCGAGTGTAGGCGCCCGTCCACCGCGGCGTGACGGTTCCCCCGCACGACGTAACACGGAACGGGCATGTCATGCAAAATCCGTTTGAGGTGCGTGCGTCTCGGTTCCGGGTGGTTCAGGCACCCGTCGTGGAGCCGGGACGGACGATCATCAGGACCGTGACGGTGGCCCACAGCAGGTTGAACACCCCGGTGAACATGGCCAGTTGAACCGTACTGTGCCGTTCGACGGGCTGGTTCCCGTTCAGTTGCCCGATGAGTTCGTCCTGGCGGGGCAGCACGAAGGCGAGCAGGACACCGGCGGCCGCCGCGGTCAGGGTGATCGACGTGATGAGCCAGCCGTCGCCCAGGACCCCCATCGCCAGGGCCGTGGCGAGTCCCAGCACGGGTACCGCGACCCCGATGCGGGCGTAGACCCGGCAGATGCGGTGGAGCAGCTCGACGCCGCTCACCGCGGTGGCGGCGGGCCCGCCGCCACCGGACGGGGCCGCCGCCCGGCGCACGGCCGGCGGGAACATGCTGGCCGCGACGGTCACGGGACCGACGGCGACGATGGCGGCCAGGACGTGGAGGGACAGCAGGAACTTGGTCACCGGGGCCCTTTCCCAGGGTGCGATCAACGGGGCGGGTTCACGCTAGGACGCCCACCGGACGATCACCCAGAGGCTGAAACGACAGTTCCCGACGGATTCCCGCCAACGCCCGCCACCGGTGCTTTCGCGCCTCGCCCCGCTGGAGCCCCGGCTTTCGGGGGTGGCGGGAACCCGCCTATCGTGGCGGTCATGCACTCCGTGGCGATCCTGGTTCTCGATCGGGTCGTGCCGTTCGACATGGCGGCACCCATGCAGGTCTTCGACTGGACGCGGCTGCCCGACGGCCGGCGTCCCTACCGGGTCCGCCTGTGCGCCGAGACACCGGAGGTGCCCGTGGACGGCGGTCTGACCCTGCGCGTCGACCGGGGGCTGGAGGCGCTGGCGGACGCCGACACGGTCATCGTCCCGGGCCGCGCCGAAGGCGCCCCGCCGCTCTCGCCCGCCGTGCTCGCGGCGCTGCGCGGGGCGGCCGAGGCGGGCACCCGGATCGCCTCGGTGTGCGTGGGCGCCTTCGTGCTGGCGGAGGCCGGGCTGCTGGACGGGCTCCGCGCCACCACCCACTGGGCGGCCGCCGAGCAGCTCGCCGCGGCCCATCCGCTCGTCGAGGTGCAGCCGGACGTGCTGTACGTCGACAACGGCCAGATCCTCACCTCGGCCGGCGCCGCCGCCGCGCTGGACCTGTGCCTGCACATGATCCGCCGGGACCTGGGGTCGGTCGTGGCCGCGAACGCGGCCCGGATGTCGGTCATGCCGCTGGAGCGGGAGGGCGGCCAGGCCCAGTTCATCGTGCACGAGCACCCGCCCGTGCCGCGCGGCTCGGACCTGGAACCCGTGCTGGACTGGATCGAGGACAACCTGGCGCACGAGGTCACGCTCGCCGCCATGGCGGCACGCGCGGGGATGAGCGAGCGCACCTTCAGCCGCCGTTTCCGCGAGCAGACGGGCACCACGCCGCTGCAGTGGCTGCTGCGGGCACGGGTCAGACGGGCCCAGTACCTGCTGGAGAACAGCGACCACACCGTCGAACGGATCGCCCAGCAGGCCGGGTTCGGATCGCCCACGGCGTTCCGCGAGCGGTTCCGCAAGGTGGTGGGCACCACGCCGCACGCCTACCGCTCGGCGTTCCACGGCAGGCGCACCGCCCCCGCCGCACACCCGTGACCGGCCCGGGGCACGGGCCCCGGTGGGGGTCACGAGACCACTCGCGCTCCCACCGGGGCCCGCGGGACACGGCGTCGCGGACGGGTCCGGGGCCGGGCCCGGCCGACGGGGTCAGACGGCCAGGGACAGACCGCTCTCCCCGTCCGACTCCGCGGTCCGGCCGGCCGCGGGCCGCCGCTCCCGCGCGAGCAGGTCGTCCGCCCGCGCGACGGCGTCGTGGATGCTGGACGTTCCCGTCATCACGCAGAGCGTGTAGCTGACGTCCTCCAGTTCGCGCGCCGCCCTCGGCGAATGTCCCTCCGCCTGAGCGATCCGCAGCGTCGCGTACTGCGTCAGCAGCCGTCTGACGATCTTCGGGTCCGGTACGAGCACGAAGCGCCCCCTCTCTGGTTTCGCTGCGTATGCCCGAACCAGGCGGAAACACTCACCCCTCGTACTCAACTGGTGGGAACTGACCGAAAAGTTTCGTCCACCGACCGGTCGTCAGGCCACCTGACCGCTGTGCAGCGCCGTGTACGCCCCGCCCCGCCGCATGAGTTCCTCATGGGTGCCGACCTCCTGGATCCGGCCCTCCCCCATGACCACGATCCGGTCGGCCCCGCGCACGGTGGACAGCCGGTGCGCCACGACGAACGTGGTCCGCCCGCGCAGCAGCCGGGCGAGCGCCTCCTGCACCAGCGCCTCCGAGCGGGTGTCCAGGGCCGACGTCGCCTCGTCCAGCACCAGCACCTTGGGATCCCTGATCAGGGCGCGGGCGATGGCGAGGCGCTGCCGCTGCCCGCCGGACAGCCGTGCGCCGCGTTCCCCGACCACGGTGTCGAGCCCCTGCGGCAGCCGGTCGACGAACTCCAGCGCGTTGGCGTCCCGCAGCGCGGCCCGCACCGTCGCCTCGTCGGCGTCGTCCATGCCGTAGGCGACGTTCTCCCGGACCGTGCCGTCGAACAGGACCGACTCCTGGGGCACCACCGACAGGAAGCGCCGGTAGGTGCGCAGGTCGAGGCGGTTCATGTCGGTGCCGTCGAGCAGCAGTCGGCCGGAGGTCGGGCGGATGAAGCCGATGACGAGGTTCAGCACGGTGGACTTGCCCGCCCCGGAGGCGCCCACCAGGGCGATGGTCTCGCCGGGCGCGACGTCGAGGGTGAAGTCGCGCACCGCGGGGCGTCCGTCCGCCTCGTACGCGTGGCCGACGCCCTCGAAGGCGACCGCGCCGCGCAGCGCGGTGAGCTCCGCCTTGCCCTCGTTGTCCTCCAGTTCGGGGGCCTGGAGCACCTCACCGACCGAGCGGACGGACTCCAGCCCCTTGGTGATGACCGGGGCCAGCCCGGCGAGCGTGGTCGTCGAGTTGGTGAGCGTGGTCAGGAAGGCGCTGAGCATCACGACGTCGCCGGCGGTGACGCCCCAGACGTCGTAGTACGAGATGAGCGCCGCGCCGGCCAGCACCAGGACGCCCACCACGTTCAGAACGACCCAGGACAGCGAGCCGAACCGGCCGTTGACCAGGTCCAGGCGCATCCCGGAGGTGAGCAGCCGGTCCAGGGTGCCGTTCATCCGGTGCAGGGCCTTGCCCTCCAGACCGTGGGCACGGGTGACCGGGATGAGCCGGGTCATCTCCGTGACCCGGGAGGACAGGGCCTCCACCTCGTGGCGGAAGTGCTCGTTGTGGGTGCGCAGCCGGGCCCTCAGCCGGGCGACGAGCAGGGCCGCGGCGGGCACGACGACCAGGAAGACCGGGAGGAACTCCGGGGTGCGGACGGCGATGATGACGAGCCCGCCGGTGAGCACGGTGATCGCGCCGAGCCCGGTCTCCGCGGTCTGCTGCACCATCTGCTCGACGGTCTCCACGTCCCGGACGACCTTCGCCTGGAGCACACCGGCGCTGACGCGGGAGTGGTAGCCGATGGAGAGCTGCTGCATGCGCGTGCACAGGGCGGAGCGCAGGGCGGTGCCCATGCGGCGGACGCTGCCGTAGAGGAGGCGGACGTACAGGACGTGCAGCGGGTAGTTGACCAGCAGGATGACCATGATGACGCCGGTGCCGACCCAGAGCCGGGAGATCGGCTGGTGCTGCACGACGGTGTCGATGATGGACGCGGTGATCAGCGGCAGCAGCCAGACGGGGCTGTGCTTGACGGTGAAGACGCCGACGGCGGCCGCCAGCCGGCCGCGGTCGGCGCGGAGCAGATAGGCGAGGGTGCGGATCGGGTGCTCGCCCCGGTAGCGGTGGTCGAGCGGTCTTTCCGGCGACGACGCCATCGGCGGTGGTCCTCCCCTGGGGGTCCGTGGATCTGCGGGCCGTCATGCAGCAAACGCTTTCTCCCCGGGCGGCCCGCAGCACACCGGAGTCACGAGGGCGGTGTCCGCGGCCCGGGACCGGCCGCCGGTGCCGAGGACCACCACGCGTCCGCCCGCGCCGCGCCCCCGCGGGGTGCCGCGCGGGCGGAGCCCGCCTCAGGCCGCGTCCAGCTCCGCGACCTCGTCGGCGGTGAGCACGAGGTCGGCTGCGCCCACCGAGTCGCGGATCGACTCCGGCCGGCTCGCCCCCGGAATCGGCACGACCACCGGTGACCTGGCGAGCATCCAGGCCAGGCACACCCGGTGCGGACTCACCCCGTGCGCCTCGGCGATCCGCGCGAACGGGGCGTACGCCGTGCCCAGTTCACCGGCCCGGGAGATACCGCCGAAGGGGCTCCAGGGCAGGAACGCCACGCCGAGCTCCGCGCACAGTTCCAGCTCCGGCTCGCTGGAGCGGAAGGCCGGGGAGAACTGGTTCTGCACGGAGACCAGCCGTCCGCCGAGGATCTCGTCGGCCAGCCTGATCTGCTCCGGGTCGGCGTTGGAGACGCCCGCCATGCGGATCTTGCCCTCGTCCAGCAGTTCGCGCACCGCGCCGACGGACTCGGCGTACGGGACGCGGGGGTCGGGCCGGTGGAACTGGTAGAGCCCGATGGCCTCCACGCCGAGCCGGCGCAGGGACTCCTCGCAGGCCCTCTTCAGGTGCCCGGGACTGCCGTCCAGCGTCCAGCTGCCGTCACCGGGGCGCAGATGACCGCCCTTGGTGGCGACCAGCACGTCGCCGCCCCGGGGGTGGGAGGCGAGGGCCTTGGCGATCAGGGTCTCGTTGTGGCCGACCTCGCCGGCGTCCCGGTGGTAGGCGTCCGCGGTGTCGATCAGTGTGACGCCGGCGTCCAGTGCGGCGTGCAGGGTGGCGAGGGAACGGGCCTCGTCCGGCCTCCCCTCGATCGACATGGGCATGGCGCCCAGCCCGATCGCACTGACCTCGACATCACCGATGCGGCGGGTGTGCATCTGCGCGTGACCTCTTCCGACTGTCGTCCGGCTGTTCGGGAAAGCGGTTCCAGCCTGGCCCTCGCGGAGCCGGAAATCCAATAGAAGAAAGCGAACGCACTCAGCAGGCCCGGCGCTGAATCGGGCCCCGGCCGGTCTCCGGGCCGCCCGCCGGCGCCCCGTGGCGGCCGGCCCCGTCGTCCGAGGGGGCTTGCCCACGGCCCGGGCCGGTGTGACACGCTCGGGCCCGAGCCGCGGCCGGAGCACACCGGTGGTGGCGAAACCGGCGGCGGAAGGGCGACGGCATGCGGATCGGACTGCTCGGTACCGGCCCCTGGGCGCAGGCGGCGCACGCCCCCGCGCTGAGCGGGCACCGGGACCTCGACTTCGTCGGCGTGTGGGGCCGTCGTCCCGAGGCGGCCAGGGAGCTGGCCGCTCCGTACGGCGTCCGGGCCTACGACGACGTCGACGCGCTGTTCGCCGACGTGGACGCCGTCGCCGTCGCGCTGCCGCCCCACGTGCAGGCGGGGCTCGCGGCGCGCGCGGCGCGGGCCGGATGCCATCTGCTGCTGGACAAGCCGCTCGCCCCGACGGTCGCGCAGGGGCGCGCGGTGGTCGAGGCGGCCGAGGAGGCCGAGGTCGCCTCGGTGGTCTTCCTCACCACCCGCTTCCAGCCCGAACCGGAGGCGTGGATCGCCGAACAGGCCTCCCTGGGCGGCTGGTTCACCGGTCGTGCGCAGTGGCTGGGGGCGGTGTTCACCGCCGACGGCAATCCCTTCGCCGCCTCACCGTGGCGGCGGGAGAAGGGCGCCCTGTGGGACGTCGGCCCGCACGCCCTGTCCGTCCTGCTGCCGGTGCTCGGCGACGCACGGCGGGTGTCGGCGGCGGCATACGGTCCGGGGGACACCGTCCATCTCGTCCTCGACCACGTCAGCGGCGCGTCGAGCACCCTGACCCTGAGCCTGACCGCGCCCCCTGCCGCGGCCGGCGCCACGGTGGAACTGCGCGGGGCGTCCGGCGTCACGCTCCTGCCGGAGGCCTCCGAAGGAGCGGTTCCCGCCCTCACCCGGGCCGCGGACGCCCTCCTCACCGCGGCCGGCACGGGCACCCCCCACCCCTGCGACGCGGCGTTCGCCCTCCGGATCACGGACATCCTGGCCACGGCGGAGACGCTGCTGCGCGGCGGCGCGCGCTGAGGCGTGCGCGAAAGCCCCGCCCGCTCGAAGTCCCGGAGGAGGCGCCCTCTTCACGGCGGCGCCCCCATGGCGGCTTAAGGGACCCTTAACGGGTGGTTAAGCAGCCGTGGGGCTCTCCCGGGCCTCTCAAGTAAGCGCAGGTCAAGGCGGGTCGGGGACAAGTCGGGCCCGTTGGCGGGGGTCGTTGCGGTCCGTACCATCAAAAGCCGCGCCGGCCCGGACGTACGGCCTGAGAGCGCTCTCATCACGGGAGGGCGTTTCTCGGCCCTTCCCCCCACCCGCCGGGCGGCGCGGACAGGAATCCGCACGAGCACCCCAGGAGACCCCCCACATGACTCCTCGTCACCAGCGCGCCACCGGCCGCCGCAAGGTCCTCTTCGCCCTCGGCGGAGCCGCCGTGGCCGTGCCCGCGGCCGCCGCACTCGGTCCGCACGCGCTCGCGGGGACGTCCGCGGACGCGAAGGACGCCCCGGCGGCGGAGGGAGCGCTGCCGCTGACGATCGTCAACGACAGCGGCTCCTTCGACAACGCGAGCGTGCACCTCTACATCGTGGGCAACCGGGACGGCCGGCAGGTCCGGGTCACCCCCGAGGGCACCGTCGTCCCGGTCGCCCTGTCGGACAACGGCCCCGACGGCTTCACCGACTACGCGATCGACCTGGCCGGCAGCGGCGAGACCCGGCTGTCGCTGCCGTACATGTCCGGCCGGATCTACGTGTCCCTCGGCGCGAAGCTGAAGTTCAAGGCCGTCGCGGACGGCGCCGGCGACGCGGCGCTGCAGTACCCGGCCGGCTGGGTCGCCTCGGACCCCAACCACGGCGTGCTGCACGACTGCGCGGAGTTCACGTACAACCCCTCGGGCATGTTCTGCAACACGACGATGGTCGACATGTTCAGCGTGCCGCTGAGCATCCGGCTCACCGGGTCCCGGGACCAGACCACGGGCACCGTGCGCGAGGGGGGCCGCGCCGCCGCGTTCGCCGCCGTCGAGCGGGTGGAGGCGTTCTCGCGGCTCGTCGTGGACGAGACCCGGATCATCGCCCCCGGTCACGGGCTGGACGCCGGTCTGTTCCCCGAGGACCACCTCGCCCCGTACATCGACGAGGTGTGGAGCACCTACACCGGCCGGGACCTGAAGGTCACCACCGACGCCGGCACCTTCACCGGCCGGGTGCGCGGCGACCGGTTCACCTTCGACGGCCCCGCCCGGGTCTCCTTCGGCAGGCCGTCCACGCGGGACGTCCTCTTCTGCGACGGCGCCCTCGCCGCCCCCAACGACGGCACCACCGGGCCGGTCGCCGCCGTGCTCGGCGCCGGCTTCAACCGTTCGACGCTGCTCAGCCACCCCGACCAGCCGACCGCCGACGCCTCGGTCTTCTACCGGACGGAGCTCACCAACCACTACTCCAAGGCCGTGCACGCCGCCACCGAGGACGGCAGGGCGTACGGCTTCGCCTTCGACGACGTGGCCGACTTCGCCTCGTACATACAGGACACCGCCCCCACGGGCCTGCGGCTGACGCTGACGCCCTTCTAACCCCGCGCCCGCGGGGCTCCCGGCGGTGACGTACGGGGCCCCGCGGCCGGCTTCCGGGGGCGAGGTTTCCCGCGGGTGCGGGAAGGTACCCCGGCATCCAGGAGGAGCGGCCCTTCACCGCGGTGCCCCGCACGCTCCGGATGCACCGCGGGCTCCCGCGTTGAATGGTGGTGTCGGACCCGATGACAGCACCGGGGCCGCACCAGCCATCCGGACCCGAGGAGCCAGAAGATGTCGACGTCCCAGCCCGACGCGTCCCGGCAGCCCGAGGACGGCACCACCCCGGACAACCTGCTCCACGCCCGCACCGGCACCGACGTGTCGCCGGAGGACCTGGTCCTTGCCTCGGGCAAGGACCTCACCCCGCAGAACCTCGAATGGGCCAGGCGGAAGCTCGCCGAGGAGGGGCCCGCCGCCCTGGACAAGATCCTTCCCTGAACCCCGCCGAACGGCCCCGCCGCCGGCCCGTGCGCGTGTGCGCCGCGGACCGGCGGCGGGGCCGCCGGGAGCGGGCCGGGCCCGCGGTGGACCGTCAGGTTCCGTCCCGGTCCTCGGGCAGCGCCGTGTCGTCCTCGACGACGTGCATCGCGGCCTCCTCCGCGCCCGCGGCCCCCGCGTCGATGCCCACGTCCTCGGCGACGGTCTCCTTCGTGGTGTCGGTGCGGACCCCCTCGTCCGGCGCGACCAGCCGTCCGGCGCGGTCGGTGCCCGCCTCCGGGTCGACCGGCTCGCCCTCGCCACCGGGGAGGTCGCCCACACCGTCGCCGCCGGGGACGGACGTGTCGGGCACCTCCTGGGCCAGCCGCTGGTCCAGGGTCTCCCCCTCGTGCTGCTCGGCGGCCGTGGTGCCGTGCTTGGTGACGCCGAGCGGTTTCTCCGGCGGGGAGTAGCCCTCGTCGAGGGTGTCGTCGTAGGTCCGCTCGTCGATGGCGTCCTGCAGGTCGAGCGGCGCGGCGTCCTCCTGCTCCTCGTTGCTCCCGGTGGGCTGGTAGGCGTCGTCCCCCATCGGTGCGGTGCCCATGGCTTCCTCCCTGTCGCTGCGTCGGCTCGTTCGTCCCGGGTGTGGGATCCGCGTTTCCCGTTACGGGATCTCTAACCTCCGCAGGTCCGCCGGGGCGATGCGGACCTCGAGGTCGCCGATCCGGTGGGCGGGCCAGGAACGGGCGTAGCGGGGCGGTGTGCCGTCCGGCCCGGTGATCGCGGCGACCGGGATGCGGTCCGCGGTGCTCAGGATCTCCCCCACCGTGGTGTTCTCGTTGTTCCCGGCGGTGGCGCCGGAGGAGCAGCCGGTGTAGTAGCCGATCGGGATGGCCTCGTGCCCGGTGACCAGGCAGGGCGGACGGACGCCGAGCCGGTGCAGCGCGTCGGCGGTGCGGGCCCAGTCGCGGCGGCTGTCGGTGTTGCGGTCCGCGGTGTGCACCAGGACGGTCAGCTGTACCGCCAGGTGGCCGGCCAGCCCCAGCGCGACCAGGGCCGTGGCGGCCGGACGCCATCTGCCCCGCGGTGTCCGGACGAGGTGCCACAGCGCGTCGGCGACCGGGAGGGCGAGCAGGGCGTAGGCGGGCTGGAGGAAGCGGGGGGCCGCGTACCCGATCATGAACAGGTACGGGAAGGCGGCGGTGGCGGCGCAGACCAGCGGCAGCAGGGTGGGCAGGACCCGTCCGGCCCGCACCGCGACGATCAGGCCGAGGACGGCGAGCAACGGCAGGACGAACCACCACAGGGTGATCACGGGGTGGGGCATCGACCCGGTGCACGGCCGGCACAGGGCGCGCCCGCCCAGGCTGCGCAGCTGGTCGTCGACGGCGATCTGCCAGCCCAGTCCGCCCTGGATGCGGGAGGCCTCGGCCAGTCGCTCCGCCAGACCGCCGAAGCCGGCGTAGGCCTCGATCACCCACTCGACCCCGCCCGCCGCGAGGCCGCCCCCGAGGGCGAGCAGGAGCCGCCCGTGCCGGTGCGCCAGGGCGAGGGCGATCAGCGGGAGCGTCACCCAGACGGCGTCGGTGGGCCGCATCCACGCCATGAGCGCGGCCCCCGCCAGGACGCCCCACAGCGCTCCGCGCGCCGAGCCGTCCGCGCGGTGGCGCAGGAAACAGCCGACGGCGATCAGGGCGCCGACGGCGACCCAGTAGTTGGGCATGGCCTGGGGGCCGTAGAAGAGGGTCACCCACAGGGACGCGAAGAAGGCGCCCGCGGTGACCAGGACCCGGGTCGGGAACAGGCCGCGCCAGGCGCGCAGGGCCAGGTAGAGGGCGAGCCCGGACAGCAGGGCGAGGTAGACGCGCAGCAGCACCGTGGACGAGGACCAGGACGCGACGGGCGCCACCAGCAGGGAGACGCCCCGGGAGCGGGGGGCGCTGAAGAAGGCGGCCGGGTGGTGGGAGGTGACCTGGCTGACGTAGACGATCTCGTCCCAGCCCAGGCCCAGCACCGGGCGGACCAGGACGAGTTGCGCGAGGACGAAGACCGCGGCCACCGCCGCGAGCGGCCGTCGGGCGCCCGCCCACCGGTCCGCGCCCGGTGCGGACTTCCGCGCGCGTCGCCGGGTGCCGGCGAGAAGGGCACCGGTGCCGTCGGTCATCGTTCGTCCCTCGTTCCCGCGCGTCGTCCGTCCCGGGTTCCACGGACCGCGGCGTCCAGGGGCCCGGCGCCGGGGAACCGCGTTCCGGGAAATCCGGAGAACCCGGAAAACAAGAACAAGCTAACCCGCCCGCCCCGGGC
>NZ_MSGP01000538.1:270-638 GCF_002078235.1 Streptomyces viridosporus | reverse complement strand
CCGGCCCCCGGCCGTCCCGGCACCGCCCGAGGGCCCTCGCGGAGAGAACCGACCGCAAGGACCGGGAACGGGAAGAGGGCCTTCGGCCGACCGGGCCCCGGCGGCAGGCGTGGACGACGGCCCGGACGCGGTCGCGCGGCCCGGGCTGCCGACGCCCGCACGGTGCCGGTCGTCCGCCGCCGCCGGAGGCCTACGCCGGTCCGGTGGTGCGGGTGCCGGTCTCCGTGCCGTCCCCGGTGGCGATGCGGTCCAGCCACTCGCAGAGCAGGGCACGCTCCCCGGAGGTCAGGGACCGGACCCCGTCGCGCATCAGGGACTTGAGGGCGATGGCGTGCACGGCAGCGCGGCGCTCCCCGGCATCCGGCCGG
>NZ_MSGP01000538.1:0-189 GCF_002078235.1 Streptomyces viridosporus | reverse complement strand
CGGTGTACAGCAGCCGGTAGAGCGCGGGATGGGCCAGTCCGAACGCCACGTGCAGGTCCCAGCCGCGCCGCAGCTGCGCCACCGGATCGCCGTCCTCGTCCTGGGCCTGCTTGGCGGCCAGGTAGGTGGCGTACCCCTGCAGGGCCACCTCGTCGAGCAGCCCCTGCATGTCGCCGAAGTGCCGGTAGA
>NZ_MSGP01000537.1 GCF_002078235.1 Streptomyces viridosporus | reverse complement strand
GGCGGCCGGGTCGGAGTGGGCCGCGACGAACCGGGGGACATGGGCACTCCCGGGGGGAAACGGCGGTCAGAAGCGGTCGGTGACGGTCAGCGGGCCGCCGGGCCGCTGCTGCGCCGGCACGGTCGCGAGCGGCGGCGGGCCGGACGCGGCGCCGGCCGCCGGCACCGGACGGCGCTCGTGCGGGGGGACGACCGGGGGGAGGCCGGCCTGACCGAGCACGACCCGGCGGACGACCCGCTCGGCGGCGCGGCCGTCGTCGTACTCGCAGAACCGGCGCCGGAAGACGGCCCGCGCCTTCGCCGCGCCCTCGTCGCGCCAGGCGTCCGTGGTGAGGATCTCGGTGAGTTCCCCCTGGGTGCGGGCCACCGGGCCGGGCGCCTCGGCCATCAGGTCGAAGTAGACGCCGCGGGTGGTGCGGTACGTCTCCCAGTCGTCGGCGTGGATCACCAGGGGGCGGTCGAGGTTGGCGTAGTCGAACATGATCGACGAGTAGTCCGTGACCAGGACGTCGGCGGCCAGGCACAGCTCCTCGACCGGGTCGTAGGACGAGACGTCCACGATGCGGCCCGAGCGGCGCAGGCCGGTCAGCGGGGAGGCGGCGCCGTCGTAGAAGTAGTGGCCGCGCACCAGCAGGACGGTGCCCTCGCCGAGGCGGTCGGCGAGCGCGGCCAGGTCCAGGCGCGGGGTCCAGCCGGCCTCGTAGTCGCGGTGGGTGGGCGCGTACAGCACGGCCCGGCGCCCCGGGGCGATGCCGAGGCGCTCGCGGACCGCGCGGACGTCGTCGGCGCCGGCGGTGTAGTAGACGTCGTTGCGCGGATAGCCGTGGTCGAGCGAGACGAACCGGGAGGGGTACGCCCGCTCCCACATCCGGGTGGTGTGGCTGTTGCTGGAGAGGCTGTAGTCCCATTTGTCGACGCGCTCCAGCAGCGCGGCGAAGTCCAGTCCCTGGGCGGCGGCCGGGAAGGACATCTGGTCCAGGCCCATGCGTTTGAGCGGGGTGCCGTGGTGGGTCTGGAGGTGGACGGCGTCGGGACGCTTGACCACCGCGTTGGGGAAGTTGACGTTGTTGACGAGGTACTTCGCGGTGGCGAGCACCTCCCCGTAGCGGCGCGTGCCGGGGACGACGTGGTCGGTGCCGGGCGGGAGCAGGGCCGCGTTCTCGGCGGTCACCACCCACACCGGGTGGATGTGCGGGGCGAGTTCGGCCAGCTTGGCGGCGATCGCGGCCGGGTTGCAGGCGACGCCGCGGTTCCAGTAGGCGGCGAACACGGCCAGCTGGGGATCGACCGGCCGGTGCAGGGCCCTGCGGTACTGGTGGTCGCGGACCCGGGTGCCGAGCTGCCGCCTGCCGGTGCGCACCGTGGACCGCACGGCGCGGCGGGTGCGGTTGGCGGCCTGGAAGGCGCGGTACCGGGTGTAGGCGCCCTCCTCGAGCAGCGAGCGGCGGACGCCGTCGAGGCCGGCGGGGCGCCGGTGGCCCTCGGGGCGGCGGCGCAGGGCGGCGAGCGAGGCCCGGCGGAAGAACTCCCGGGCCACGTCCTCGGGCATGCCGCCGCGGGCGAAGGTGCGCAGGCAGTCCCGGACCATGATCTCGTAGAGCACGGTGTAGGCGGCGGGGCGGTCGCGGGTGAGGTCGAGGAGGCTCTCGTAGCGGTCGACGAGGGCGTAGTGCTGCTCGGCGGTGACCGGGGGGAGGCTGGCGGGCCGCAGCCGGCGGTCCTCGTGGGCGACGTGCGGCAGGCAGGCGACGCGGTCGGCGAGCAGGAGGGCGGCGAGGGCCGCGTGCGGTTCGTCGTCGGTGGTGAGGCGGTCCCGGTGGGTCCGCCAGAAACCGGCGCGCAGGACGCGGGTGCCGAGCAGCGGGGTCAGGCGCAGCAGGTAGGCGCTGTCGTCGAGGGCGAGGTCGGTGCGGCCCGCGCGGGCGAGCAGGGGGCCGTCCGCGGAGGGCAGCCCGAGGGCGCGCCAGGTGCTGCGGACGTGGTCGATCAGCAGGACGTCCACGGTGGGGGGGAGTTCGGCGACGCGTTCGGCGATCGTGCGCGGGCCGCCGGGCGGCAGACCGTCCTTGGCGTGGACGAAGTGCAGCCAGCGGCCGGTGGCCCGGGCCGCCCCCGCCGTCCGGGCCGCCGCGTCGGACGTGCCGTCGGGCAGGGGCAGCACCTGGACCCCGGGGGCGTGCCGCTCGGCCGTCTCACGGGCCCAGTCGCCGACGGCGGCGACGACGACCTCGGTGCCCGGGTGGGGGTGGGCGGCGAGGGAGTCGAGGAGGCCGGTCAGGTGGTCCTGGGTGTTCGGCCCGTGGACGATGACACTGAGCTCGGGCATCGCGGGGCTCCTTCGGCTGCTCGTCGTCGCTCCGGTCGTTCCGCTGCGGTCACTCCGTTCCAGTCATATTGGCATCAATGCGGCGGAAGGCGGCGCCGGGACGCGCGGGCCCCGCCGGAGCAGTTCCGGCGGGGCCCGGCGGGGC
>NZ_MSGP01000536.1 GCF_002078235.1 Streptomyces viridosporus | reverse complement strand
CGGTCTCGTCCAGCGCCGGGTCCCGCCAGCCCGCGTCGATGCTGACGTTGTAGCGCGCCGACCGATGCGCGAACGCGCTGTCGTCGGGACCGACGCGTGCCACGGCGCCGCCCAGGGTGCGGACGACGATCAGGCTCTCCGGGGTCGGCCGCCGGGAGTACCGGTCCACCAGGGTCGCGATGGCCTCGTTGCTCAACTCGTCCATGAAGTGGGACTTCATGAAGTAGCGTTCGCCGTCGGGGAACCGCCAGGTGTTGGCGCTCTGCAGCATGACATAGGGCAGGGTCCCGCTCAGGTCGGCGAGCGGCGGGCCCAGTTCGCGCTGCGGTGCCAGCGCGGCGGTGGCGGCGTCGCCCGGCCGGCCCCCGTACACGGCGCCGACCATCACGCAGTTCGTCCGGTGCAGCTCGGGCGGGATCTCGGGGGCCGCGGGCACGGTCCAGAGCAGGAGTTCCGGCGTGACCGTCTCCGGCGCGGTGAGCGTCGCGTCCCGCCAGGCCCGCAGCACCTCCTCGGCGCGCTCGTACGGGTGGAGGGCCAGCACGCCGGCCACCTCGGGGCCGAACGGATGGAGGTCGAACTCGAAGGACGTGACCACTCCGAGGCCCCGGCCGCCGCCGCGCGCCGCCCAGAACAGCTCGGGCTCCTCCTCCCGGCTCGCCGTGCGCGCCTCGCCGTCCGCGGTGACGATCGTGAGTGAGCGGACGTTGTCGCAGCTCAGGCCGAACGTCCGCATCACGAAGCCGAAGCCGCCGCCGAGCGTGAGACCGGCGATGCCGGTGGCCGAGATCTCCCCGCCCGGTGCGGCCAGGCCGTACAGCTGGGTCTCGCGGTCGAACTCGCCCCAGGTCACGCCCGCCTGGGCCCGTGCGGTGCGGGCGGCGGGGTCGACGTGTACGCCCTTCATGCGGGACAGGTCGATCACCAGTCCGTCGTCGCACACCGCGCTGCCCGCCACCTGGTGCCCGCCGCCGCGGATGCTGACCACGGGACGGTGCTCGCCCGCGACCCGCACCGCCTCGACCACGTCCGCCGTTCCGGTGCACCGGGCGATGAGCGCGGGGCGGCGGTCGATCAACCCGTTCCACACGGCTCGGGCCTCGTCGTATCCGGGATGACCGCGGTCGATCACCTCACCCTGCAGCGAGGAGCGGAGCTCGTCGGCCATCGCCTGCTCCGCAGCGGCTGTCGATGTGGTCCTCTGGTTCTCCGCCATGAGCGTCACCCTCCCGGTGCGCGCTGCCGGCTGCCGCTGACCTTTTCACGCTAGTGCGGAGTCGCCGGCCATGCATGCGGGCCCGACGACTCCGCGCGGGGGAGCGCCGGCCGGTCCGGCCGGTCCGGTCCTCCCGTCCGGCGGCGCCGTCACGACGACGGCGCCACCGGGCCGCTGCGCACCGGGTGCTTGCTCAGGACGGAGACCCGGTTGAAGGCGTTGATGGTGATCGCCACCCAGATCACGGCGGAGATCTCGTCGTCCGACAGGACGCCTCGCGCCTCGGCGTAGGCGGCGCCCTGCGCGCCTGCGTCGGCGGGACGGGTGGTGGCCTCCGCGAGCGCGAGGGCCGCGCGCTCGCGGAGGGAGAACAGTTCGGTGTCGCGCCAGGCCGGCAGGACGCCCAGGCGCTGGGCGGTCTCGCCGGCCCGCAGTGCGGCCCTGGTGTGCGTGCTGAGGCAGTAGGCGCAGGCGTTCAGCTGGGAGACCCGGACGTTGACCAGTTCCACGAGAACACGGTCGAGCCCGGCCGCCGCGGCGACGTCCCGCACGGCCTTCGCCGTGGCCCTGAGCGCCTCGTACGCGTCTGGACTCTGCTTGTCGACGAACACCCGTCGCTCGTCGGCCGTCCCCGGCGTCCGTGTCACGTGGACTCCCTCATCGCGGTCTCTCTCCATGGGTCCTATCATCGACCCAAGAATGTTGAAAATGAAACTTTCGTTTCGGGGGACAGGAAGGCCGAGCGATGAGCAACACGGAGAGGCGCCCCGCGGAGCTGAAGTGCGGGGCCCCGCAGGACGGCGGGCCCGGGACCGGCGTCGAGGTCCTCGGCGCCCGGAACGTCCCGCTCGGCGGCCCGCGCGCGATGACGGTACGGCGCACGCTGCCCCAACGGGCCCGGACGCTGATCGGAGCCTGGTGCTTCGCCGACCACTACGGTCCCGACGACGTCGCCGAGTCGGGCGGCATGGACGTCGCTCCTCATCCGCACACCGGACTGCAGACGGTCAGCTGGCTCTTCAGCGGGGAGATCGAGCACCGCGACAGCCTGGGCAGCCACGCGTTCGTCAGGCCGGGGGAGCTCAACCTCATGACCGGCGGCTTCGGCATCAGCCACTCCGAGGTGTCCACGCCGGGCACCACGATCCTGCACGGAGTGCAACTCTGGGTGGCCCTGCCCGAGGAGCACCGCGACGCCGACCGGGACTTCCAGCACCATGTGCCGACCCCGGTGCCCCTGGACGGCGGTGAAGCGCGGGTCTTCCTCGGATCGCTCGCCGGTGACACCTCGCCCGTGGGCACCTTCACACCCCTGCTGGGAGCCGAGGTGTCCGTGGTCCCCGGCGGCACGGTGACCCTCGGCATCGACGCCCGCTTCGAGCACGGCGTCCTCGTCGACAGCGGCACGGTGCGCGTCGAGGGCACGACCGTGCGGCCGGCCGAACTGGGCTACGTCGCCCCGGGGCGCACGACGCTCACCCTGACGAACGAGGCGGCCGGCACCGCCCGGCTGGTGCTGCTGGGCGGTCCCCCCTTCGAGGAGGAGATCGTCATGTGGTGGAACTTCATCGGCCGGTCGCACGACGAGATCGCGCAGGCTCGCGAGGACTGGGTGAAGGGGACCCGTTTCGGCGAGGTGCACGGATACGACGGGGCTCCACTGCCCGCGCCGGAGCTGCCGAACGCACCCCTGAAGCCGCGGGGAAGGGTGCGCTGACCTGCGAAGGCATCGGGGCCCCGGACACCTGACCTGCGGAGACGGCGAGACGGTGGCGAGGAGCGAGGCAAGGGCGACCCGGGGGTGGGGCGGGGGGCGAGGGTGAGTACGCTGCCAGCGACAGCCGACGACGTACGGGGCCCGGCAGCCCCGGCTTCCGCGAACCGAACGACTGACTCCTCGAGGCCCCTCCCCATGCGACCGCTCTCCCTCACCGGCTCCGCCTCCCCGGCATCCGGTGCGCTGCGCGGGCTTCGGGCCGGGGTGCTGGCGGTGCTGTGCGTGCTGCTCCCGCTGACCGGGCACGCCCTGAGTCGGTGCCACGCGCCGAGGTGGGTCGTTGCTGCGGCGGTTGTCGTGGTGGCCGTACCCGGCGCGGTCGTGCTGACGCGGCGCCGTCTGACGGACACCCAGGTGATCGGCGTCCTCCTGACCGCGCAGCTCGCCTCCCACCTGGCCTCTGCGCTGCCCGGTGCATGTCAGGCCGCGATGGGCCGGCAAGGGGCGGCATCCGGTGTGACCGCCATGATCGAGCACGGCGCCGAGGCCGGACCGCCGGCCGGTGTACTGCCGGCCGGACATCTGATCGCCGTGGTCATCGCCGCCCGGCTGCTCGGGTTCACCGAACGGCTGCTGTGGCGGAGCAGGCCGCTGCTGGCCGGCGTGCGCCGACTGCTGCTGTTCGTCTGGACCGTGCTCAACCGTCTCCACGGCACTGGGCCGCAGGCGGCCGTCCGCGTGAGCACATCACCGTTGCGGTCGGCCGTCCTGGCACGGCGGGGAGAAGGCCGGGCACCGCCTCTGCGCGAACGTGTGTCCTTCGCCCCTCTCCGGCCGATGCCGATCGGCGGCCTGCTCCTGCCCTGACGGGCGTGGCGCGAGGCCCGCCCGGCGGGGCCGATCCCTCCCGTCCCGGCGGTCCGCGTCGCCGGGGGACACCGGAGCGTTCCCCACCATGCCCGTCATCGAACGGCGTGCCGCCCGCAGGACGGCACGCCGTTCGATGACGG
>NZ_MSGP01000535.1 GCF_002078235.1 Streptomyces viridosporus | reverse complement strand
GGTGACTCCACCCACGCGTAAACGCGCGGGCTTCCTACGTCGGTGGCTAAGCCGCCACGCAGAGGGCCAGCCCGGCCCTGTCGAGGACATTCGTCGCACCGACGTGGTCCGCGTTCGCCGCGAACCCGCACGCCGTGCACTGGAACTTCGCCTGGGTGGCGCGGTTCTCCTTCGCGACGTGCCCGCATTCGGGGCACGTGCGGGAGGTGTTGCGCGCGTCCACCGGGACCACGAGGCGACCGGCACTCTCAGCCTTGTTCGCCAGGATTCCGAGGAACTGCGCCCAACCCGCGTCGAGGATGCCGCGGCTGAGCCCGGCCTTCGCGGCAGCACCGTTGGGCAGGAAGCTGCCGGTCTGCTCGGGGTCGGGCTTGGGTGCGGGGCTCTTGGTCATGCCCACCGTGTTCAGCCGCTCGTGCGCGATCACGTCGTGGTCGGCGACCAACATGCGGGCGGTCTTGTGGTGGAAGTCGGCGCGCTGCCGCCGGATCTTGCCGTGCAGCCTGGCAACCTTCCGGGCGGCGGCGCGGTGACGCTTGGTCCGCTGCCGGGTCCGCCTCGGGAACGCCGCGAGATGCCGCTGCGCTTCGGCCAGCTCGTCGGCCATCGCCTGGAGGAAGCGCGGATTGGCGACATGTTCGCCGTCCGAGGTGGTCAGGAAGTGAGTGACGCCCATGTCGATGCCGACGGTCGCCCCGGTGGACGGCAGTTCCTCGGCGGGCACGTTGTCGCAGTCCAGGACGACGTACCAGCGACTCCCTTCACGCTTCACCGAGATCGTCCTGACGCGGCCCTCCACGGGCCGGTGCCGATGCACACGGATGTGCCCGACGCCCTGGAGGCGGACGCGGGTCTGCGGGTCGTGCGGGGTGGAGTCCCAGCGGCAGCCGTCGCCGTCCCTGGGGAAGGTGACGGTGTCGAAGTGCCCTACGCCCTTGAAGCGCGGGTAGCCCGGCGTCTGTCCGGCCTTGACGCGGCGGAAGAACGCCTGGAACGCCTTGTCCAGGCGGCGCAGGGTGGCTTGCTGGGAGGAGAAGGACCAGCGGCCTTGCCGCTCGGGGTCGAACGCGCGGATCTCCTTGAGCTGGGCGGACTGGTCGCCGTAGCGGACGCTGGTCTTCGAGGTGTGCCGGTAGGCGTCCCGGCGCTCTTGCAGTGCGCCGTTGTAGAGGGAGCAGTGATCCCGCAGCATCTCACCGAGTGCTGCCGTCTGACGGGCCGTGGGGCGCAGGAGGAACTTGTACGCGCGGATCACGAGCCGTCCCCCTTCTTCAACGGGCGTTCCCACTGGGTGTTGATGTACTTCTCGACCGTGGCCGCCGACACGGCGCCGACCGAGGCCGCGAAGTACGACGACGACCACAGCGTTGGCATCCGCGACTTCAGGTGCGGGAACTCCTCGCGCAGCACGCGGGAGGTGAATCCCTTGAACTGGTTTGCCACGTGCGAGGCCGACGACTTCGGGTCGTGCTTCACGAACAGGTGCACGTGGTCGGGCATCACCTCAAGGGCGATGATCTCCCACCCGCGTTCGTCTGCCTTCTGCCTGATCAGTTCGTCCAGTCGTTCCGCGACCCGGCCGCCGAGGACCGGACGGCGGTACTTCGGGCACCACACGACGTGGAGCCCGAGATCGTACACGCCGCCGGAGAACCGGCGAGCCTTCCTGGTCACGGTCATGCAATTACTATACACGCGCCGCAGGTATAATGCGGCAGAGAGGTGGGCTCAGATGAACACTGCGGATCCGCGCACCCAGCTGAGGCCAGAGCAGGACGCAGAAGCCATTCCCCACCCCGCTAAAGCGGGGCGTCCCCTGGCTAGGTCCTGATGGAGTCCACGATC
>NZ_MSGP01000534.1 GCF_002078235.1 Streptomyces viridosporus | reverse complement strand
CCCACCACCCTTCCGACGAGCGCCCCGCGCACACCCCTTCCGCTGCCGAGGAGAAGTAAGACAGATGAGCAAGATCCTGATCCGCGGTGCGAAGGTGCTCGGCGGCGACCCGCAGGACGTCCTGATCGACGGCGGGACCATCGCCGAGGTGGGCGCCGGGCTGAGCGCCGAGGGCGCCGAGGTCGTCGAGGCCGGCGGCAAGGTGCTGCTGCCGGGCCTGGTCGACCTGCACACCCATCTGCGCGAGCCCGGCCGCGAGGACTCCGAGACCGTGCTGACCGGCACCCGCGCGGCGGCGAGCGGCGGCTACACGGCCGTGTTCGCCATGGCCAACACCTTCCCGGTCGCGGACACCGCCGGCGTGGTCGAGCAGGTCTGGCGGCTCGGCAGGGAGCACGGCTACTGCGACGTGCGGCCCGTGGGCGCCGTCACCGTCGGACTGGAGGGGCGCAAGCTCGCCGAGCTGGGCGCCATGCACGAGTCGGCCGCCGGCGTCACCGTCTTCTCCGACGACGGCAAGTGCGTCCACGACGCCGTGATCATGCGCCGTGCCCTGGAGTACGTGAAGGCCTTCGACGGGGTCGTCGCCCAGCACGCGCAGGAGCCGCGGCTGACCGAGGGCGCCCAGATGAACGAGGGCGTCGTCTCCGCCGAACTGGGCCTCGGGGGCTGGCCGGCCGTCGCCGAGGAGTCGGTCATCGCCCGGGACGTGCTGCTCGCCGACCACGTCGGCTCCCGCGTCCACATCTGCCACCTCTCCACGGCGGGCAGCGTCGAGATCGTCCGCTGGGCCAAGTCCCGCGGCATCCGGGTCACCGCCGAGGTCACCCCGCACCACCTGCTCCTCACCGACGAGTTGGTGCGCACCTACGACCCGGTCTACAAGGTCAACCCGCCGCTGCGCACCGAGCGGGACGTGAGGGCGCTGCGCGAGGCGCTCGCCGACGGCACGATCGACATCGTCGCCACCGACCACGCCCCGCACCCGCACGAGGACAAGGACTGCGAGTGGGCCGCCGCCGCCATGGGCATGGTCGGCCTGGAGACCGCGCTGTCGGTGGTCCAGGAGACCATGGTCGACACGGGGCTGCTGGACTGGGCCGGCGTGGCCGACCGGATGTCCTTCGCCCCCGCGCGCATCGGACGCGCCGAGGGCCACGGCCGTCCCGTCTCGGCAGGTGAGCCCGCCAACCTCACCCTCGTCGACACGACATACCGTGGTCCCGTGGACCCCGCGGGCTTCGCCTCGCGCAGCCGCAACACCCCCTACGAGGGCCGTGAGCTGCCGGGCCGTGTGACGCACACCTGGCTCCGGGGCAAGGCCACACTCGTCGACGGGAAGCTCACGTGACACCTGTAATCCTGCTGGCCGCCGAGAGGGAATCGGCGGAAGTGACCGACTGGGCCGCCCGGATCGGCTGGGTCGTCGGACTCGCCCTCTTCGTCGCGCTCGTCTACTGGCTGATGCGTGAGGGCTGGAAGTGGCGCGGCACGCTCCAGGGCGACCTCCCGGAGCTGCACAGCGCGCCGGAGGACCCCGGCCCGGTGAAACTGAGCATGAGCGGCCGCTACCACGGCTCCACCACCGCCGGCCAGTGGCTCGACCGCATCGTGGCGCACGGCCTGGGCACCCGCAGCCGGGTCGAGCTGACGCTCACCGACGCGGGGCTGGACGTGGTCCGGCCCGGAGCGGACGACTTCTTCGTCCCGGCCGAGGCGCTGCGCGGTGCCCGGCTGGACAAGGGCATCGCCGGCAAGGTCCTCACCGAGGGCGGCCTGCTGGTCGTCACCTGGGCGCACGGCGACCGGCTGATCGACTCCGGCTTCCGCTCCGACCACGCGGCCGAGCACAACGAGTGGGTCGACACCCTCAACCACATGATCTCCGAGACGGAAGGCGCACGATGACAACCTCCACCAGGGGAACCGCCGAGGTTCCCGCCGTACTCGTCCTGGAGGACGGCCGGATCTTCCGCGGCCGTGCCTACGGGGCGGTGGGGGAGACCTTCGGCGAAGCGGTGTTCTCCACCGGCATGACCGGATACCAGGAGACCCTCACCGACCCGTCGTACCACCGCCAGGTCGTGGTGATGACCGCCCCGCACGTCGGCAACACCGGCGTCAACGACGACGACCCCGAGTCCCGGCGGATCTGGGTCGCCGGCTACGTCGTGCGCGACCCCGCGCGGGTCCCCTCCAACTGGCGCTCCCGCCGCCCCCTGGACGAGGAACTCGCCGCGCAGGGCGTCGTCGGCATCAGCGGCATCGACACCCGCGCGCTCACCCGGCACCTGCGCGAGCGGGGCGCCATGCGCGTCGGCATCTTCAGCGGCGACGCCGTACGGGACGACGCCGCGCTGCTGGCGAGCGTCCAGGACGTGCCCCCGATGGAGGGCGCCGACCTCGCCTCCGAGGTCGCCACCACCGAGCCGTACGTCGTCCCCGCGATCGGTGAGAAGAAGTTCACCGTCGCCGCGATCGACCTCGGCATCAAGGGCATGACCGCGCAGCGCATGACCCAGCGCGGCATCGAGGTGCACATCCTGCCCCCGACCGCCACCGTCGACGACGTCTACGCCGTCGCCCCCGACGGCGTGTTCTTCTCCAACGGCCCCGGCGACCCCGCCACCGCCGACCACGCCGTCGCCGTGATGCGGGGCGTTCTGGAGCGCGGCACCCCGCTGTTCGGCATCTGCTTCGGCAACCAGATCCTCGGCCGCGCCCTCGGCTTCGGCACCTACAAGCTGAAGTACGGCCACCGCGGCATCAACCAGCCGGTGCAGGACCGTACGACCGGCAAGGTCGAGGTCACCTCGCACAACCACGGCTTCGCCGTCGACGCCCCGATCGACCAGGTCTCCGACACCCCGTTCGGCCGCGCCGAGGTGTCCCACGTCTGCCTGAACGACAACGTGGTGGAGGGGCTCCGGCTGCTCGACAAGCCGGCCTTCAGCGTCCAGTACCACCCGGAAGCGGCAGCGGGCCCGCACGACGCCGCCTACCTGTTCGACCGCTTCGTCTCCCTGATGGAGGGCCAGCGTGCCTAAGCGCACCGATATCCAGTCCGTCCTGGTCATCGGCTCCGGCCCGATCGTCATCGGCCAGGCCGCCGAGTTCGACTACTCCGGCACCCAGGCGTGCCGCGTGCTCAAGGCCGAGGGCCTGCGCGTCGTCCTGGTGAACTCCAACCCGGCGACGATCATGACCGACCCGGAGATCGCCGACGCCACCTACGTCGAGCCGATCACCCCCGAGTTCGTCGAGAAGATCATCGCCAAGGAGCGGCCGGACGCCCTGCTGCCCACCCTGGGCGGCCAGACGGCCCTCAACGCCGCGATCGCCCTGCACGAGAACGGCGTCCTCGACAAGTACGGCGTCGAGCTGATCGGCGCCAACGTCGAGGCCATCCACAAGGGCGAGGACCGCGACCGGTTCAAGGAGGTCGTGGAGGAGGTCCGCAAGAAGATCGGGCAGGGTGAGTCCGCCCGCTCGGTGATCTGCCACTCCATGGACGAGGTGCTCGCCGGCGTCGACGAGCTCGGGGGCTACCCGGTCGTCGTCCGCCCGTCCTTCACCATGGGCGGCGCCGGCTCCGGCTTCGCCCACGACGAGGACGAGCTGCGTCGCATCGCCGGCCAGGGCCTGGCCCTCTCGCCGACCACCGAGGTGCTCCTGGAGGAGTCCATCCTCGGCTGGAAGGAGTACGAGCTGGAGCTGATGCGCGACAAGCACGACAACGTCGTGGTGGTCTGCTCCATCGAGAACTTCGACCCCATGGGCGTGCACACCGGCGACTCCATCACCGTCGCCCCGGCGATGACGCTCACCGACCGCGAGTACCAGACCCTGCGGGACATCGGCATCGCGGTCATCCGCGAGGTCGGCGTCGACACCGGCGGCTGCAACATCCAGTTCGCGGTGAACCCCGTCGACGGCCGCGTCATCGTCATCGAGATGAACCCGAGGGTGTCGCGCTCCTCGGCGCTGGCCTCCAAGGCGACCGGTTTCCCGATCGCCAAGATCGCCGCCAAGCTCGCCGTCGGCTACACCCTCGACGAGATCCCGAACGACATCACGCAGGAGACCCCGGCGTCCTTCGAGCCGACCCTGGACTACGTGGTCGTCAAGGCGCCCCGGTTCGCCTTCGAGAAGTTCCCGAGCGCCGACTCCACCCTCACCACCACCATGAAGTCGGTGGGCGAGGCCATGGCGATCGGCCGCAACTTCACCGAGGCCCTCCAGAAGGCGCTGCGCTCGCTGGAGAAGAAGGGCAGCCGGTTCACGTTCGTCGGCGAGCCCGGCGACAAGGCCGAGCTGCTGCGCGAGGCCGTCCGCCCGACCGACGGCCGGATCAACGCCGTCATGCAGGCCATCCGCGCGGGCGCCACCCCCGAGGAGGTCTTCGAGGCCACGAAGATCGACCCCTGGTTCGTCGACCAGCTCTTCCTCATCAAGGAGATCGCCGACGAGCTGGCCGAGGCGCCCGAGCCGACGCGCGAGCTGCTCGCCGAGGCCAAGCGGCACGGCTTCTCCGACCAGCAGATCGGCGAGATCCGCGGTCTGCGCGAGGAGGTCGTCCGCGAGGTCCGGCACGCCCTCGGCGTCCGCCCGGTCTACAAGACGGTCGACACCTGCGCCGCCGAGTTCGCCGCGAGGACCCCGTACTTCTACTCCTCCTACGACGAGGAGACCGAGGTCGCCCCGCGCGAGAAGCCGGCCGTCATCATCCTGGGCTCCGGCCCGAACCGCATCGGCCAGGGCATCGAGTTCGACTACTCCTGCGTCCACGCCTCCTTCGCGCTGCACGACGCCGGGTACGAGACCGTGATGGTCAACTGCAACCCGGAGACCGTCTCCACCGACTACGACACCTCCGACCGGCTGTACTTCGAGCCGCTCACCCTGGAGGACGTGATGGAGATCGTCCACGCCGAGCAGCAGGCCGGACCGGTCGCGGGCGTCGTCGTCCAGCTCGGCGGGCAGACCCCGCTCGGTCTGGCGCAGGCGCTGAAGGACAACGGCGTGCCGATCGTCGGCACCCCTCCGGAGGCCATCCACGCGGCCGAGGACCGCGGCGCCTTCGGCCGGGTCCTCAAGGAGGCCGGCCTGCCGGCGCCCAAGCACGGCACCGCCACCACCTTCGCCGAGGCCAAGGCCATCGCCGACGAGATCGGCTACCCGGTCCTCGTGCGGCCGTCCTACGTGCTCGGCGGACGCGGCATGGAGATCGTTTACGACGAGGCCCGGCTGGAGTCGTACATCGCCGAGTCGACCGAGATCAGCCCCTCCCGGCCGGTGCTGGTGGACCGCTTCCTCGACGACGCCATAGAGATCGACGTCGACGCGCTGTACGACGGCGAGGAGCTGTACCTCGGCGGTGTCATGGAGCACATCGAGGAGGCCGGCATCCACTCCGGCGACTCGGCGTGCTCCCTGCCCCCGATCACGCTCGGCGGCTTCGACATCAAGCGGCTGCGCACCTCCACGGAGGCCATCGCGCGCGGTGTCGGGGTGCGCGGCCTGATCAACATCCAGTTCGCGCTGTCCGGGGACATCCTCTACGTCCTGGAGGCCAACCCGCGCGCCTCGCGCACCGTCCCCTTCACCTCGAAGGCGACTGCGGTGCCGCTGGCCAAGGCGGCCGCCCGCATCTCGCTGGGCGCCACCATCGCCGAGCTGCGCGCCGAGGGCCTGCTCCCGGCGCACGGCGACGGCGGCGAGATGCCGCTGGACGCGCCGATCTCCGTCAAGGAGGCGGTGCTGCCCTGGTCCCGCTTCCGCGACATCCACGGCCGCGGCGTCGACACGGTCCTCGGCCCGGAGATGCGCTCCACCGGCGAGGTCATGGGGATCGACTCCGTCTTCGGCACGGCGTACGCCAAGTCGCAGTCGGCCGCCTACGGGCCGCTGCCCACCAAGGGGCGGGCGTTCATCTCGGTCGCCAACCGCGACAAGCGCCTGATGATCCTCCCGGCGCGCGAGCTGGTCGCCCACGGCTTCGACCTGCTCGCCACCTCCGGCACCGCCGAGGTCCTCAAGCGCAACGGCATCAACGCCACCGTGGTGCGCAAGCACTCCGAGGGCACCGGTCCGAACGGCGAGAAGACCATCGTCCAGCTCATCCACGACGGCGAGGTCGACCTCATCGTCAACACCCCGTACGGCACCGGCGGCCGCCTCGACGGCTACGACATCCGCACGGCGGCCGTGGCGCGGTCCGTGCCGTGCCTGACGACGGTCCAGGCGCTCGCCGCCGCGGTCCAGGGCATCGACGCCCTCAACCGGGGGGACGTGGGCGTCCGCTCGCTCCAGGAACACGCGGAACGCCTGATCGCGGCCCGCGACTAGCAGCCCCGAGGGGGACACCGGAAACGGTGTCCCCCTCTTCACGAGGACAGGCATGTACAAGTACTTCTTCCACCTGGTGTTCACCCGGCTGGACCCGGAGCGGGCCCACCACCTGGCCTTCCGCTGGATCCGCCTGCTCGCGCGGATCCCCGTGCTGCGCACCTTCGCCGCCGCCGTGCTCGCGCCCCGCCACGAGGAGCTGCGCACCGAGGCCCTGGGGCTGCGCCTGCACAGCCCCTTCGGGCTCGCGGCCGGCTTCGACAAGAACGCCGTCGGCATCGACGGCCTGGCGATGCTCGGCTTCGACCACGTCGAGATCGGCACCGTGACCGGGGAGCCGCAGCCCGGCAACCCGAGGAAGCGGCTGTTCCGGCTGGTCGGGGACCGCGCCCTGATCAACCGCATGGGCTTCAACAACGACGGTTCGCTGGCCGTCGCCGCGCGCCTGGCCTCCCGCACGCCCGTCTTCCGGACGGCCGTCGGCGTCAACATCGGCAAGACCAAGGTCGTGCCGGAGTCCGAGGCCGTCGGGGACTACGTGAAGTCGGCCGAGCGGCTGGCGCCGTACGCCGACTACCTGGTGGTCAACGTCTCCTCCCCGAACACGCCCGGCCTGCGCGACCTCCAGGCCGTCGACCACCTGCGCCCGCTGCTGACCGCCGTCCGCGAGGCCGCCGACCGGGCCGTCCCGGCCCGCCGGGTGCCACTGCTGGTGAAGATCGCGCCGGACCTCGCCGACGAGGACGTCGACGCCGTCGCCGACCTGGCCGTGGAGCTCGGCCTGGACGGGATCATCGCCACCAACACCACCATCGCGCGCGAGGGACTCGGCCTGACGTCCGAGCCCGCCGTGGTCCAGGAGGCCGGCGGGCTGTCCGGCGCCCCGCTGAAGGCGCGCTCCCTCGAGGTCCTCCGCCGCCTCCACGCGCGCGTGGGCGACCGGATCACCCTGGTCGGCGTCGGCGGCGTCGAGAACGCCGAAGACGCCTGGCAGCGCATCCTGGCCGGCGCCACGCTGGTCCAGGGCTACAGCGCCTTCGTCTACGAGGGCCCCTTCTGGGCCCGCAGCATCCACAAGGGGCTCGCCGCGCGCCTGCGCACCAGCCCGTACGCCACGCTCGCCGACGCGGTGGGCGCCGACGCGAGGACAACGGCATGAGCGGACTCGAACCCTTCGGCGCGCGGCTGCGCCGGGCCATGGACGAGCGCGGCCCGCTGTGCGTGGGCATCGACCCGCACCCCTCCCTGCTCACCGAGTGGGGCCTGAACGACGACGTCACGGGCCTGGAGCGGTTCAGCCGCACGGTCGTCGAGGCGGTCGCCGGCCGGGTCGCCGTGCTCAAACCGCAGAGCGCCTTCTTCGAGCGTTTCGGCTCGCGCGGCGTCGCCGTCCTGGAGCGGACGGTCCGGGAGGCGCGGGCGGCCGGGGCACTGGTCGTGATGGACGCCAAGCGCGGCGACATCGGCTCCACCATGGCCGCCTACGCCGAGTCCTTCCTGCACGAGGACGCGCCCCTGTTCTCCGACGCGCTCACCGTCTCGCCGTACCTCGGCTACGGCTCGCTGAGCCCGGCCGTCGCGCTGGCCCGGGAGAGCGGCACGGGACTGTTCGTGCTGGCCCTGACCTCCAACCCGGAGGGCGGCGAGGTGCAGCACGCGGTCCGGCCCGACGGACGCACCGTCGGGGCGACCGTGCTCGGGCACCTGGCCCTGGAGAACGCGGGGGAGGAGCCCCTGGGCTCCTTCGGCGCGGTGGTCGGGGCGACGCTCGGCGACCTGTCCTCGTACGACCTGGACATGGGCGGTCCGATCCTCGCGCCCGGCATCGGCGCCCAGGGGGCCACGGCGGCCGATCTCCCGGCGGTCTTCGGGCGCGCGGTGCGCCACGTGGTGCCGAACGTCAGCCGGGGTGTGCTGCGTCACGGTCCCGACGTCGTCGCGCTGCGTGACGCCGCGGACCGTTTCACGGAGGAGATCCGGACCGCCGTGACGTCGGCCTGAACCGGCCGGCGGCGGATTCCGTGCCTCCCGGACCCTGGATACATCCCCAAAACAGAGGCAGTATGTCTTAAATGTCTGGCCTGACGGAGGCTGACCAGGACTTTTCCGCTGTTCTCGCTGACTCAGGCGGAGTTGGCCGCTAGTCTCCGACGAGTGGAGTACCTCCCACGCCCCCGGGCAGTGGGAGGGAGCGGGCAGGTGTGTTGCTCGTGGCTCCCCAGGTGTGGGGCGACTAGGTTCCTCACCGGTCCGTATCCGACAGTTCGACATCCGAGGTGACGTAGGCGTGGCTCTTCCGCCCCTTACCCCTGAACAGCGCGCAGCCGCGCTCGAAAAGGCCGCCGCGGCTCGCCGGGAGCGGGCCGAGGTCAAGAATCGACTCAAGCACTCCGGCGCCTCCCTTCACGAGGTCATCAAGCAGGGCCAGGAGAACGACGTCATCGGCAAGATGAAGGTCTCCGCCCTGCTCGAGTCCCTGCCGGGCGTGGGCAAGGTCCGCGCCAAGCAGATCATGGAGCGACTGGGCATCTCCGAGAGCCGCCGCGTGCGCGGTCTCGGGTCCAACCAGATCGCCTCCCTGGAGCGCGAGTTCGGCAGCACCGGCTCCTGACCCCCGAGCGGTCCGGGACCGGCGTCCCGGGCACTCCGGGATTGCTGGAATAATCGCTGCATGGCTGCAACACCCCGGGGGACGACCCCCGAACCCCCGGACGCACGTCCGCGGCTGACCGTGCTCTCCGGCCCCTCGGGGGTCGGCAAGAGCACGGTCGTCGCCCATATGCGCAAGGAGCATCCCGAGGTCTGGCTCTCCGTGTCGGCGACGACGCGGAGGCCCCGGCCGGGAGAGCAGCACGGGGTCCACTACTTCTTCGTCACCGACGAGGAGATGGACAAGCTGATCGCCAACGGTGAGCTGCTGGAGTGGGCCGAGTTCGCCGGCAACCGCTACGGCACACCCCGCGCGGCGGTGCTGGAGCACCTGGAGGCGGGCGTGCCCGTGCTGCTGGAGATCGACCTCCAGGGCGCGCGGCAGGTCCGCGAGTCCATGGCCGAGGCCCAGCTGGTGTTCCTGGCTCCTCCCTCCTGGGAGGAGCTCGTGCGCAGGCTCACGGGCCGCGGCACCGAGTCGCCCGAGGTGATCGAGCGCCGTCTGCAGGCCGCGAAGACCGAGCTCGCGGCCGAGCCGGAGTTCGACGCGACCCTGGTCAACACCTCCGTCGAGGACGTGGCCCGCGAGCTGATAGCCTTGATGAACGTCGTCTGACCGTCACCGATCACCCAGTGGGATCGTCCAGCAGGACCGACCAGCGGGATCGATCGGCGGTCACCCGGACTGAATCTTTCCCATCCATCGGAAGGTAGAGCGTGTCCTCTTCCATCTCCGCGCCCGAGGGCATCATCAACCCGCCGATCGACGAGCTCCTCGAGGCCACGGACTCGAAGTACAGTCTCGTGATCTACGCGGCCAAGCGGGCCCGCCAGATCAACGCGTACTACTCGCAGCTCGGCGAGGGTCTCCTCGAGTACGTCGGTCCCCTCGTCGACACCCACGTCCACGAGAAGCCGCTCTCGATCGCCCTGCGCGAGATCAACGCGGGACTGCTGACCTCCGAGGCCGTCGAAGGCCCCGGTCAGTAAGTCGCACCAGCTGATCGCGGCTGACTTTTCCACAGGCCCGGCAGTACATCTGCCGGGCCTGTGGTGTCTCATGGGGTGGTCGCACATTTTCCGAGGTCCGGGGAGAGACGGTGGACAAGCCGAAGGTCGTTCTGGGGGTCAGCGGCGGCATCGCCGCGTACAAGGCCTGTGAGCTGCTCAGGCGGCTGACGGAGTCGGGGCACGACGTCCGTGTCGTCCCCACCGCCTCCGCGCTGCACTTCGTCGGTGCCGCCACCTGGTCCGCCCTCTCCGGCAACCCGGTCTCCACCGAGGTCTGGGACGACGTCCACGAGGTGCCGCACGTCCGCATCGGGCAGCACGCCGACCTGGTGGTCGTCGCCCCGGCCACGGCGGACATGCTCGCCAAGGCGGCCCACGGCCTGGCCGACGACCTCCTCACCAACACCCTGCTCACCGCCCGCTGCCCGGTGGTCTTCGCCCCCGCCATGCACACCGAGATGTGGGAGCACCCGGCCACCCAGGAAAACGTGGCGACGCTGCGCCGCCGCGGCGCCGTCGTCGTCGAACCGGCCGTCGGCCGCCTCACCGGCGTCGACACCGGAAAGGGCCGGCTGCCCGAGCCGGCCGAGATCTTCGAGGTCTGCCGCCGGGTGCTGGCCCGCGGTGCCACGGCGCCCGACCTCGCCGGACGGCACGTCGTGGTCAGTGCCGGAGGCACCAGGGAGCCGCTCGACCCGGTCCGCTTCCTCGGCAACCGCTCCTCCGGCAAGCAGGGCTACGCCCTCGCCCGTACCGCCGCCGCCCGGGGCGCCCGCGTCACGCTGATCGCGGCCAACACCGCGCTGCCCGACCCGGCCGGTGTGGGCGTCGTCCCCGTGGGGACCGCCGTGGAACTGCGCGAGGCCGTGCTCGGCGCCGCCGCGGACGCGGACGCGGTGGTCATGGCCGCGGCCGTCGCCGACTTCCGGCCGGCGTCCTACGCGACCGGCAAGATCAAGAAGAAGGACGACCAGGAGCCCGAGCCCATCGCCCTGGTGCGGAATCCGGACGTTCTCGCCGAGATCTCGGGCGACCGCGCACGCCCTGGACAGGTGATCGTCGGCTTCGCCGCCGAGACCGACGACGTGCTCGCCAACGGCCGCGCCAAGCTGAAGCGCAAGGGCTGCGATCTGCTGGTGGTGAACGAGGTGGGGGAGCGCAAGACGTTCGGCTCCGAGGAGAACGAGGCCGTGGTGCTGGGCGCCGACGGCAGCGAGACCCGCGTCGCGCACGGCCCGAAGGAGGCCCTGGCCGAAACCGTGTGGGACCTGGTGGTCGAGCGCCTCGGGTGAGTGTTTCATTCACCGTTCGGTCCACCGAAACCTCGCCCCTCGGGGCGTGGCGCCTCTGGCCAACGCCGCCCGGCATGGGCACAATGCCCGTGCCGCAGGTCACAGCGTTTCCGAGAGTCGAGACAGGAGGACCGGCGGCGAAGCGCGACCGATAAACTGTTCCACGGACGGCGCCGGGTGCAGCCCCCGCCGTCCACCAATGATCAGCCAGCAGCCGCTGCAACCCCAGGGAGCGTTGTGTCCCGTCGTCTGTTCACCTCGGAGTCCGTGACCGAGGGTCACCCCGACAAGATCGCTGACCAGATCAGCGACACCATTCTCGACGCGCTGCTGCGCGAGGACCCGACCTCCCGGGTCGCCGTCGAGACCCTGATCACCACCGGTCTGGTGCACGTGGCCGGTGAGGTCACGACCAAGACGTACGCGGACATCGCGACGCTGGTCCGCAACAAGATCCTGGAGATCGGTTACGACTCCTCGAAGAAGGGCTTCGACGGCGCCTCCTGCGGCGTGTCGGTGTCCATCGGCGCGCAGTCCCCGGACATCGCCCGGGGCGTGGACACCGCGTACGAGGCCCGGGTGGAGGGCGACGACGACGAGCTGGACCGGCAGGGCGCCGGTGACCAGGGCCTGATGTTCGGCTACGCGACGGACGAGACGCCGACGCTGATGCCGCTGCCGATCTTCCTCGCGCACCGCCTGTCCAAGCGCCTGTCCGACGTGCGCAAGAACGGCACCATCCCCTACCTGCGCCCGGACGGCAAGACCCAGGTCACCATCGAGTACGAGGGCGACAAGGCGGTCCGTCTGGACACCGTCGTGGTCTCCTCGCAGCACGCCTCCGACATCGACCTGGAGTCGCTGCTCGCCCCCGACATCCGCGAGTTCGTCGTGGAGCCGGAGCTCAGGGCGCTGCTGGACGACGGCATCAAGCTGGACACCGAGAACTACCGGCTGCTGGTCAACCCCACCGGTCGCTTCGAGATCGGCGGCCCGATGGGCGACGCCGGCCTGACCGGCCGCAAGATCATCATCGACACCTACGGCGGCATGGCCCGCCACGGCGGCGGCGCGTTCTCCGGCAAGGACCCGTCCAAGGTGGACCGCTCGGCGGCGTACGCGATGCGCTGGGTCGCCAAGAACGTGGTCGCGGCCGGCCTGGCCGCCCGCTGCGAGGTCCAGGTCGCCTACGCCATCGGCAAGGCCGAGCCGGTCGGCCTGTTCGTCGAGACCTTCGGCACCGCCAAGGTCGACACCGAGCGGATCGAGCGGGCCGTCGACGAGGTGTTCGACCTGCGCCCGGCCGCCGTCATCCGCGATCTGGACCTGCTGCGGCCGATCTACTCCCAGACCGCCGCCTACGGCCACTTCGGCCGTGAGCTGCCCGACTTCACCTGGGAGCGCACCGACCGCGTGGACGCGCTGCGCGCGGCGGCGGGCCTGTAGGGCACACGGCCGCACCGGTGGTGCGCGGGGCCCGGCGTCCTTCGGGACGCCGGGCCCCGGCGCGTCCCGGGCCGGGGCCGCTGTCGGTGGCGTTTGGTAAGAATGCAGGCGTGAGCAGCGAGAACGGACAGGCGGACAGGGGCGCCAAGGGCGCGCCGCCCGAGCAGCTCGCGCTCATCCGGGAGAGCGTGCGCAAGGCCGAGGTGCCCCGGGCCAAGCCGCGTACCTGGCGGGGGGCCGCGCTCGCCAGGGAACTGCCCGTCGCCCGGGTCCTCGTCGACAAGGGCGCGCTCCACCTCGACCGGTACTTCGACTACGCCGTCCCCGAGGAACTGGACGCCGACGCACAGCCCGGAGTGCGGGTGCGGGTGCGGTTCGGTGCCGGACGGCACCGGGTGCGCGAGGGACGGCGCGAGGGCGGAGGACTGATCGACGGGTTCCTCGTCGAGCGGCTCGCCGAGTCCGACTACTCCGGCCCCCTGGCGGCGCTGGCCCAGGTCGTCTCACCCGAGCGGGTACTGAGCGAGGAACTGCTGGGACTGGCCCGGGCGGTCGCCGACCGGTACGCCGGCAGCCTCGCCGACGTGCTCCAGCTCGCCGTGCCGCCGCGCAGCGCCCGCGCCGAGCAACGGCCCTCGCCCGCCCCGCTGCCGCCGCCCCCGGCACCCGGGCCGGGCTCCTGGAGCCGTTACGAGCAGGGACCCGCGTTCCTGGAGTCACTGGCCTCCGGGGGCGCCCCGCGGGCGGTGTGGAACGCGCTGCCCGGGCCGGAGTGGAGCGAGGAACTGGCGCGAGCCGTCACGGCGACGCTGGCCTCCGGGCGCGGTGCGCTGGTCGTCCTGCCGGACGGACGGGCCGTCGCCCGGGTCGACGCCGCGCTCACCGCCCTGCTGGGCCGGGGGCGGCACGCGGTGCTCACCGCCGACGCCGGACCGGAGAAGCGGTACGCGCAGTGGCTCGCCGTGCGGCGGGGGTCCGTACGGGCCGTCGTCGGAACACGCGCGGCCATGTTCGCGCCGGTGCGGGACCTCGGGCTGGTCGCCGTCTGGGACGACGGCGACGACAGCCACAGCGAACAGCACGCCCCGCAGCCGCACGCCCGCGAGGTGCTGCTGCTGAGGGCGGCGCAGGACAGGTGCGGGTTCCTCCTGGGCGGCTGGAGCTGCACCGTGGAGGCCGCCCAGCTGGTGGAGACCGGCTGGGCCCGACCGCTGGTCGCCGGCAGGGAACGGGTGCGGGGCGCCGCACCGCTGGTGCGCACCGTGGGGGACGGGGACCTCGCGCGCGACGAGGCCGCCCGCGCGGCCCGGCTGCCGACGCTCGCCTGGCAGACGGTCAGGGAAGGACTGCGGCACGGCCCGGTGCTCGTGCAGGTGCCCCGGCGGGGGTACGTGCCGCGGATGGCGTGCGCCCGCTGCCGGGAACCGGCGCGCTGCCGCCACTGCGCCGGGCCGCTCGAGGCGCGGGGCTCCGACGATCTGCGGTGCGGCTGGTGCGGGCGCGAGGAGAGCGGCTGGCACTGTCCCGAGTGCGGCGGGTTCCGCCTGCGGGCCCAGGTGGTGGGGGCGCGGCGGACCGCCGAGGAACTGGGCCGCGCCTTCCCGGCCGTTCCGGTGCGCACCTCGGGGCGCGAGCACGTGCTGGACACGGTGCCGGCGGCGCCCGCACTGGTGGTGAGCACACCCGGCGCGGAACCGGTCGCCGAGGGCGGGTACGCGGCGGCCCTGCTGCTGGACGGATGGGCCATGCTGGGCCGCCCCGACCTGCGGGCCGGGGAGGACGCGCTGCGCCGCTGGATCGGCGCGGCGGCGCTCGTCCGTCCGCAGTCGGCGGGGGGCACGGTGGTGGTGGTCGCCGAGCCGACGCTGCGGCCCGTGCAGGCGCTGGTGCGGTGGGACCCGGTCGGGCACGCGGTGCGGGAACTGGCCGAGCGCGCCGAGCTGGGGTTCCCGCCGGTGTCGCGGATGGCGGCGGTGTCGGGGCCGGGCCGGGCGGTGGCCGAGTTCCTGCGCGCGGTCGAACTGCCCGGGGAGGCGGAGGTGCTGGGCCCGGTTCCGCTGCCGGTCACCGCTGCGGGGCAGCAGCGGCGACCGGGAGGGCCGCCTCCCGGCGAGCACTGGGAGCGGAGCCTGGTCCGGGTGCCGCCGGGCAGGGGCGCCGCCCTGGCGGGCGCGTTGAAGGCCGCACAGGCGGCACGGACGGCCCGGGGCGGAGGCGAGGCGGTGCGGGTGCGGATCGACCCGCCCGACATCGGCTGAGGGGCGCTGCGCGGCCGGTGTGCGACCCGCCCCGGGG
>NZ_MSGP01000533.1 GCF_002078235.1 Streptomyces viridosporus | reverse complement strand
AAGCCGGCCCCCGCCAAGCCGGCCCCCGCGAAGCCGGCCGCCGCCAAGGCCGAGCCCGCCGACGGGGCCAAGGCCGGCCCCGAGAAGGTGACCCTGCGCGGCCCGTCCGCCGCCGTCGCCAAGAACATGGACGCCTCGCTGGAGCTGCCCACGGCCACGTCCGTGCGCGCGGTCCCGGTGAAGCTGCTGTTCGACAACCGCATCGTCATCAACAACCACCTCAAGCGGGCCCGCGGCGGGAAGATCTCCTTCACGCACATCATCGGCTACGCCATGGTCCAGGCCATCAAGGCGATGCCGTCGATGAACTGGTCCTACGCGAAGGTGGACGGCAAGCCGACCCTGGTCAAGCCGGAGCACGTCAACCTCGGCCTCGCCATCGACCTGGTCAAGCCCAACGGCGACCGCCAGCTGGTCGTCGCGGCGATCAAGAAGGCCGAGACGCTGAACTTCTTCGAGTTCTGGCAGGCCTACGAGGACATCGTCCGTCGTGCTCGCGACAACAAGCTGACGATGGACGACTTCACCGGCGTCACGGTCTCCCTGACCAACCCCGGCGGCCTCGGCACCGTCCACTCCGTGCCGCGCCTGATGCCCGGCCAGTCGGTGATCCTGGGCGTCGGCTCCATGGACTACCCGGCGGAGTTCCAGGGCACCAGCCAGGCCACCCTCAACAAGCTCGGCATCTCGAAGGTCATGACGCTCACGTCGACCTACGACCACCGGGTGATCCAGGGCGCCGCCTCCGGCGAGTTCCTGCGCGCCGTGGCGAACCTGCTGCTCGGCGAGAACGACTTCTACGACGACATCTTCGAGGCGCTGCGCATCCCCTACGAGCCGGTCCGCTGGCTCAAGGACATCGACGCCTCGCACGACGACGACGTCACCAAGGCCGCCCGCGTCTTCGACCTGATCCACTCCTACCGGGTCCGCGGCCACGTCATGGCCGACACCGACCCGCTGGAGTACAAGCAGCGCAAGCACCCCGACCTGGACATCGTCGAGCACGGTCTCACCCTGTGGGACCTGGAGCGCGAGTTCGCCGTCGGCGGCTTCGCCGGCAAGTCGATGATGAAGCTGCGCGACATCCTCGGCGTGCTGCGCGACTCGTACTGCCGCACCACCGGCATCGAGTTCATGCACATCCAGGACCCCAAGCAGCGCAAGTGGATCCAGGACCGCGTGGAGCGCTCGCACTCCAAGCCGGAGCGCGAGGAGCAGCTGCGCATCCTGCGCCGGCTGAACGCCGCGGAGGCCTTCGAGACCTTCCTGCAGACCAAGTACGTCGGCCAGAAGCGCTTCTCCCTGGAGGGCGGCGAGTCCGTCATCCCGCTGCTGGACGCGGTGCTGGACTCGGCCGCCGAGTCCCGCCTGGACGAGGTCGTCATCGGCATGGCCCACCGCGGCCGGCTGAACGTGCTCGCCAACATCGTCGGCAAGTCGTACGCGCAGATCTTCCGTGAGTTCGAGGGCAACCTCGACCCGAAGTCGATGCACGGCTCCGGCGACGTGAAGTACCACCTGGGCGCCGAGGGCACCTTCACCGGCCTGGACGGCGAGCAGATCAAGGTCTCCCTGGTCGCCAACCCCTCGCACCTGGAGGCGGTGGACCCGGTCCTGGAGGGCGTCGCCCGCGCCAAGCAGGACATCATCGGCAAGGGCGGCACGGACTTCACCGTCCTGCCGGTGGCCATCCACGGCGACGCGGCCTTCGCGGGCCAGGGCGTGGTGGCCGAGACCCTGAACATGTCGCAGCTGCGCGGCTACCGCACCGGCGGCACGGTCCACATCGTCATCAACAACCAGGTCGGCTTCACCGCGGCCCCCGAGTCCTCGCGCTCCTCCATGTACGCGACGGACGTGGCCCGCATGATCGAGGCCCCGATCTTCCACGTGAACGGCGACGACCCGGAGGCGGTCGTGCGCGTCGCGCGCCTGGCCTTCGAGTTCCGCCAGGCGTTCAACAAGGACGTGGTGATCGACCTCATCTGCTACCGCCGCCGCGGTCACAACGAGTCGGACAACCCGGCCTTCACCCAGCCGCTGATGTACGACCTGATCGACAAGAAGCGCTCGGTGCGCAAGCTCTACACCGAGTCCCTGATCGGTCGCGGCGACATCACCCTGGAAGAGGCCGAGCAGGCGCTGCAGGACTACCAGGGCCAGCTGGAGAAGGTCTTCACCGAGGTCCGCGAGGCCACCAGCCAGCCCGGCTCCGTGGAGACCTCCGACCCGCAGGCCGAGTTCCCGGTCGCCGTGAACACCGCGGTGACCACGGAGGTCGTCAAGCGGATCGCCGAGTCCCAGGTCAACATCCCCGACCACATCACCGTCCACCCGCGGCTGCTGCCCCAGCTGCAGCGCCGGGCGGCGATGGTCGAGGACGGCACCATCGACTGGGGCATGGGCGAGACCCTCGCCTTCGGCTCGCTGCTCCTGGAGGGCGTCCCGGTCCGTCTGGCGGGCCAGGACTCCCAGCGCGGCACCTTCGGCCAGCGCCACGCGGTCATCATCGACCGCAGCACCGGCGAGGAGTACACGCCGCTGCAGTACCTCTCCGAGGACCAGGCGCGGCTGAACGTCTACAACTCGCTGCTCTCCGAGTACGCGGCGATGGGCTTCGAGTACGGCTACTCGCTGGCCCGCCCCGACGCGCTCGTGCTGTGGGAGGCGCAGTTCGGCGACTTCGTCAACGGCGCCCAGACGGTCGTGGACGAGTTCATCTCGTCGGCGGAGCAGAAGTGGAACCAGACCTCCGGTGTGGTCCTCCTCCTCCCGCACGGCTACGAGGGCCAGGGCCCGGACCACTCCTCGGCCCGCCCGGAGCGGTTCCTGCAGCTCTGCGCCCAGAACAACATGACGGTCGCGATGCCCACCTCGCCGTCGAACTACTTCCACCTCCTGCGGTGGCAGGTGCACAACCCGCACCACAAGCCGCTGGTCGTCTTCACCCCGAAGTCGATGCTGCGCCTGAAGGCCGCGGCCTCGAAGGCGGAGGAGTTCACCACGGGCCAGTTCCGCCCGGTCATCGGCGACACCACGGTCGACCCGGCCGCGGTGAAGAAGGTCGTCTTCTGCTCCGGCAAGGTCTACTACGACCTGGACGCCGAGCGCAGGAAGCGCGACGCGACGGACACCGCGCTCATCCGCATCGAGCGCCTGTACCCGCTGCCGGGTGCCGAGCTCCAGGCGGAGATCAAGAAGTACCCGAACGCCGAGAAGTACCTGTGGGCCCAGGAGGAGCCGGCGAACCAGGGTGCCTGGCCGTTCATCGCGCTCAACCTGATCGACCACCTCGACCTGGCGGTCGGCGCCGACCTCCCGCACGACGAGCGTCTGCGGCGCATCTCGCGGCCGCACGGCTCGTCCCCGGCGGTCGGCTCCGCGAAGCGCCACCAGGCCGAGCAGGAGCAGCTGGTGCGTGAGGTGTTCGAGGCGTAGTCCCGACGCCCTCACGAGCCGTACGCGGCCGGGCCGCATCCCCGCTCCGGGGGTGCGGCCCGGCCGTTTTCCGGCACCTATCCTTGTCCTCATGTACTTCACGGACCGTGGCATCGAGGAACTGGAGAAGCGGCGCGGCGAGGAGGAGGTCACCTTCGAGTGGCTCGCCGAACAGCTGCGGACGTTCGTCGATCTCAACCCCGACTTCGAGGTGCCGGTGGAGCGCCTGGCGACGTGGCTGGCACGGCTGGACGACGAGGACGACGAGTAGGACGCCCTTCGGGGATTGATTCCCCTCGGGGGGCGGTCGTGGGACCCCTTACGGCCCCTGAGGGATCGGCCGTGCGGCCCCGGGGCGGCCGGTGACGGGTCCCGTCCCCGGAGGCCCGCCCGGGGCGTCGGCCGCCGGGCCCGGCGGGGGGCGGGCCCTCGGGACACGACAGTGCGTGTCCGGACGGCGCTGGCGCCCCGCGCATGCCGGTGTCGGGGCGGCACCCTCGGAACAACGCTCCCGGGCCCCGGCCCCGGGCGCCGTCCCCCGGCGTCCGTGCCCGGCACGGCCCTGCGGTGCCGGAGGGCGGGGCCCGGTGCGCCGTGAGCCGGCAGGAGCGTTCCCTCCCCGGTCCGGCCGCCCACCGGGACGGCGCCGGGGTTCGTCCGGCACCCCTCGCTCCCCCCGCTCCCCGAGGAACCGGGCGCCGGGCCGGTGACGGACGGCGGGCCCCCACGCGTGCGAGGACCGCCAGGAC
>NZ_MSGP01000532.1 GCF_002078235.1 Streptomyces viridosporus | reverse complement strand
CTGGGCGCCGCCGCGGCGGCGGCACTGCTCGCCACCGACGAGGCGGAGGCGGTCCGGTACCTGGAGGCGCTGTCCCGCGCGGGCCTGCTCGACCGGGTGCGGCACGGCCGCTACCGGCTGCACGACCTGGTGCGCGCCTTCGCGCTGGCCCGGCTGCTCGACGAGGAGGACCCGGCCGAGCGCACGGCGGCGCAGGAGCGGCTGATCGTGAACTACGCCGAACTGGCCGACTCGGTGCTGCGGCTGGTCGACGGCCCCATGTCGACCCGCTCGGACCGCTTCGGCCCGTACGGCTTCACCTCGCTGGACGAGGCGCTGCGCTGGCTGGACGACGAGTCGAGCTTCATCACGGCGGCGCTGCGGCACGCGGAGGGCGTGGACCGGGCGGCGGTGCTGAACCTCCTGGGCGCGCTGTGCGACTACTGCCTGCTGCGCGGCGACCTGTACCGCCTCGGTGAGATCAGTGAGCTGGCGCAGGCGGTGGACGAGGGCCTGCTGGTGCGCTCGGTGCAGTGGCGCACCGGCATCGCGGCACGTCAGCTGGGCGAGCTGGACAAGGCGCGCACGACCCTGGCGTCGGTGGTGGACCTGTACCGGGAGGCGCACCACGAGGCGGGTGCGGCCCGTGCGCTGACCTCGCTCGGCATCACCCTGCACCACCAGGGCAACCTGACCGAGGCGGCGGCGAAGCTGCACGAGGCCCTCGACCTGCAGTCCGTTCCCGAGCTGGCCACGGACCGCGCCTGGACGATGCACGCGCTGGCGGCGGTCGAGCGGGACCGGGCCCGGCTGTCCCCGGCGCTGGACCTGCTGACCGAGTCCCTGGTGCTGCACCGGGCGGGCGAGTCCGTGCACGGCCAGGCCTGGGCGCACTACCAGCTCGGCCAGCTCTTTCTGCGCACGGGTGACGTGCCGCGCGCCGAGGGTGAGCTGCGCGCGGCCCTCGAGCTGTACGGCCGCACCCGTGACGGCCGCGGCGAGGCCTGGGCGCTGACCCAGCTCGCCCGGGCCCGGCTGGTGGACGGCGACGCCTCCGAGGCGGTGGAGGACCTGCGGCGGGCCGCCGCCCGGCACCGGGACAACGAGGACGCGCGGGGCGAGGCCTGGACGCTGTACTACCTGGGTCAGGCGCTGGAGGAGACCGGGGACCTGGACCGGTCGGTGCGCGAGCTGGAACGCGCCCGCACGATGTTCTCCCGGATGCGGGACGTCTACGGTCTGGCCTGCGCCCGGCACCACTCGGCGCGGGTGACCCGCGACCAGCGGGCGGCCCGGACCGGTTCGCTGCGCAACTCTGGCTTCGCCCGTCAGCTGCTGGTCGACGCCCGCGCCGACTTCCAGCGCATCGGTGTGGCGCACGGCGAGGCGTGGACCTGCCTGGAGCTGGCCGTGGTCGACGCGGGCAACGCCCGCACCCAGCAGGCGCTGGCCCTGTGCGACGAGGCGGTGACCCTGTTCACGTCCTACGGCGACCGCCGCGGCGAGGACTGGGCCCGTTTCCTGCGCTGCACCCTCCTGCCGTACGCGGCCCCGGGCGGCACGGAGGTCGGCACGGCGGTGGCCCAGGAGGAGCTGTCCCGGCTGGGCCGGGCCGCCCACGCCTCCCGCGACGGGAAGCTGGACGACTGCGTGGAGGCCTACCAGCTGCTGCTGGAGCGGGGCGTCAGCCTGGAGGCGGGCTGGCAGGCCTGGCGCCTGGGCATGGTCCCGGGCCGCCAGGCCCGGGAGGTGATGGGGGTCGCCGTCGGGCCCACGGCGTAGGACGCCGTGGGCCGGGGCGGGACGCCGGGCAGGGCGTGCCGTGGGCACGGGCGTCGCGCCCGGCCCCGTGGCACGCCCCGCGGCTCAGCCGTTCTTCTTCTTGCCCCCGCCGGGGGCGGCGGAGGCCTCGGTGCCGTCCCCGGACCGGTTCTCCGGGCCCTCCGCCTCGGGGAAGTCGACCCGGCCCATGTGGCGGTTCATCGACTTCATCAGGGCCCAGACCGCCAGGGCCATCACCGCGAAGACGATGAAGCCGAGGACACCGGGGGTGACCTTGTTCTTGTCGAATTCCTCGGCGAGGGGGACGAGGTGGGTGACTGCCAGGCTTGCGCTCATGTCAGGCATTGTCCCGGATGCCCGCGAAGAGGTCGTCCTCGGGGAGGGAGGTATCGACGAGGGACTTGGCGAGCTCGTACTCCTCCGTGGGCCAGACCTCCTTCTGGAGCTCCATCGGCACCCGGAACCAGCCGCCGTCGGGGTCGATCTGCGTGGCGTGCGCGATCAGCGCCTTGTCGCGGATCTCGAAGAAGTCGGCGCACGGGACGTGCGTGGTGATCGTGCGCTCCGTGCGCTCGGACTCGTTCCAGCGCTTGAGCCAGTCCCCGTAGGGCGACTCCAGGCCGCGGTCCAGCATGGCCCGGTGCAGCGCCTCGGTGCGGGGGCGGTTGAAGCCCTGGTTGTAGTACAGCTTCAGCGGCTGGTACGCCGGGCCGTACTCGCTCTCCGGGTACTTCGCGGTGTCCGCCGCGCCCTCGAACGCCACCATCGTGATCTTGTGGGTCATGATGTGGTCGGGGTGCGGGTAGCCGCCGTTCTCGTCGTAGGTGGTGATCACCTGGGGGCGGAAGGAACGGATCCTGCGCACCAGCTCACCGGCGGCCTTGTCGACGTCCTCCAGGGCGAAGCAGCCCTCCGGCAACGGCGGCAGCGGGTCGCCCTCGGGCAGGCCGGAGTCGACGAAGCCGAGCCAGTCCTGCTCGACGCCGAGGATCTCGCGGGCCTCGTCCATCTCCTTCCTGCGCACCTCGTGGATGTTCTCCTCGATGTACGGGTCGCCCTGGAGCTTCGGGTTGAGGACGGAGCCGCGCTCCCCGCCCGTGCAGGTCACCACCAGCACGTCCACCCCCTCGGACACGTACTTCGCCATGGTGGCCGCGCCCTTGCTCGACTCGTCGTCGGGGTGGGCGTGGACGGCCATCAGTCGTAGCTGGTCAGTCAAGACTCAATCCTCAAGTCGGTAGGCGCCCTGTGTGCGGCGGCGCAGTCGCAGGCTTCTATAGTGACCGAATCGGGGGGCGAATAATTCCGGGTTCCGGGTCCACGTCCACGACGGGGCCCGGGTCCCCTTCCGGCCGAGGAGACGATCATGAGTACGGCGAGCACGCGGCTGCCCGAGGGCCGTTACGGCCGCTCCTCGGACGAGCGCGCCGACCGCACGCTCAAGGCCGTCGGCGCCGTGCTGGCCGTGGTGATGATCGGGCTGCTCGGCTGGTTCGGCTACCACCACGTCGTCAAGAACGAGATCAGCGCCGAGGTGATCAGTTTCGACCTCTCGCAGGACGCGGTGAAGGTGCACCTGGAGGTGCACAAGGACGCGGGGACCGACGGCTACTGCACGGTGCGCTCCCAGGCCGCGAACGGCGCCGAGGTGGGCCGCGCCGACTTCCGCTTCGACGGGGACGAGACGCGCATCGACAGGGTCGTCACCCTCCGCACGACCTCCCCCGGGTCGACGGCCGAGCTCGTCGGCTGCTACGCGAGCTGACGCCGCCGGGAATACACAGCGCCTGACCTGCGCCGATGCGAGTCCGGCGGCTTATGTCCTCCCCCTTTGGGCACGAAATTGTTAGGCTCGTGGTTTCGCCCATCCGTGGAGGAACATCCTTCGAGGAGGGCGATGCTTTGTATTCCCAGTACCTACGAGGAGCACCTGTGACCCAGACCAGCGAGAACGTCACCTGGCTGACCCAGGAGGCGTACAACAAGCTCAAGGACGAGCTTGAGTACCTTACTGGTCCCGCGCGCACGGAGATCGCCGCGAAGATCGCCGCCGCGCGCGAGGAGGGCGACCTGCGTGAGAACGGCGGGTACCACGCGGCCAAGGAGGAGCAGGGCAAGCAGGAACTCCGTGTGCGCCAGCTCACCCAGCTCCTCGAGAACGCCAAGGTCGGCGAGGCGCCGGCGGCCGACGGCACGGTGGCGCCCGGCATGGTCGTGACGATCGCCTTCGACGGTGACGAGGACGACACGCTGACCTTCCTCCTCGCCTCGCGCGAGTACGCGAGCTCGGAGATCGAGACCTACTCGCCGCAGTCCCCGCTGGGCACCGGCGTGATCGGCCGCAAGGTCGGCGAGAACGCGGAGTACGAGCTGCCGAACGGCAAGACGGCCTCGGTGAAGATCCTCAAGGCCGAGCCGTACAAGGGCTGACCCGCTCCGCAGGTCTCCGACCCACCCCCGGCGCCCCGTGCGGCGCCGGGGGCTTTGTCATGTCGCGGCCGAGCGGTACTTGCGCACGGCGAGGGTCCTGAACAGCGCGATGATCAGGACCGACCAGATCAGCGAGGCCCACACGGGGTGCTGCATGGGCCAGGCATCGGGCGCCTGGAAGCCCGGGGGGAGGTTGCCGAACAGCTCGCGGCACGCCTGCACGGTGGCGCTGAACGGGTTCCACTCCGCGATGTGCCGCAGGAAGGTCGGCATCTGGTTCGCGTCCACGAACGCGTTCGAGATGAACGTCAGCGGGAACAGCCAGATCAGACCGCCCGAGGTCGCCGCTTCAGGGGTGCGCACGGACAGGCCGATGAGCGCGCCGATCCACGAGAACGCGTACCCGAGCAGCAGGAGCAGCCCGAATCCGGCGAGCACCTTGCCGACGTTCTCGTGCGTGCGCCAGCCGACCAGCACGGCGACGCCCGCGAGGACGAACAGGGTGAGCGCCGTCTGGACCAGGTCGGCGAGGGTGCGCCCGGTCAGGACCGCGCCGCGCGCCATGGGCAGGGAGCGGAAGCGGTCGATGAGGCCCTTGTGCATGTCGTCGGCGATGCCCGCGCCGGCTCCGGCGGTGGCGAACGTGACGGTCTGCGCGAAGATGCCCGCCATCAGGAACTCGCGGTAGGCCTGGGTGGAGCTGGAGGAGCCCACCTGGATCGAGCCGCCGAACACATAGGTGAACAGCACCACGAACATGATCGGCTGGAGCAGCCCGAAGACGAGCATCTCGGGGATCCGGCTCATCCGGATCAGGTTCCTGTGGGCGACGACCAGGGAGTCCCGGACCGACCGGACGACGGGGTTGCCGGGCGGCGTGATCCGCACGGCGTCGGTGACGGCGCTCATGTCGCGGCCTCCTTGCTGTGGCGGTGTCCCTGTCCCCCGGCGTCGCGCGCGGTGCGCCCGGCGTCGCCCCCGTCCGCGTCCGCGGCCTCCGCGACGTGTCCGGTGAGGGAGAGGAAGACGTCGTCGAGGGTCGGTCGGCGCAGGCCGATGTCGTCGATCTCGATGCCGTGGGCGTCGAGCTCACGGATGATCTCGGCCAGGAGCTTCGCCCCGCCGGAGACCGGCGTGGTGATCTTGCGCATGTGCTCCTCGACCGCGGTGTCGCCCTTGCCGGGGCCGCGCAGGCCGTACTTGTCCAGGAGGGCGGAGGCGGCCCGGACCTTCTCCCGGTCGTGCACCACGACCTCGACGCGCTCGCCGCCGGTGCGGGCCTTGAGCTGGTCGGAGGTGCCCTGGGCGATGACCCGGCCCCGGTCGACGACGGCGATGTCGTGCGCGAGGTGGTCGGCCTCCTCCAGGTACTGGGTGGTGAGCAGCAGGGTCGTGCCCCCGGAGACGAGCTGCTTGATCACCTCCCACAGCTGTTGCCGGTTGCGCGGGTCGAGGCCGGTCGTCGGCTCGTCCATGAACATCACGGGCGGCGAGACGACCAGGGCCGCCGCGAGGTCGAGCCGGCGGCGCATGCCCCCGGAGTAGGTCTTGGCGGGGCGGTCGGCCGCGTCCGCGAGGTGGAACTGCTCCAGCAGCTCGTCCGCGCGGGCCTTCGCCGCCTTCCCCCTCATCTGGTAGAGCCGGCCGACCATCTGCAGGTTCTCGCGGCCGGTCAGGTACTCGTCGACGGCCGCGAACTGGCCGGACAGGCCGATGGAGCGACGCACCGCGTCGGGCTGCCTCAGCACGTCGAGGCCGGCGACGACCGCCCTGCCGCTGTCGGGGCGCAGCAAGGTGGTCAGGCAGCGGACGGCGGTGGTCTTGCCCGCGCCGTTCGGCCCGAGCAGGCCCAGGACGGTGCCCTCCGGGACGTCGAGGTCGACGCCGTCCAGTGCCCTGACGTCCCCGAAGGTCTTCACCAGACCTTCGGCATAGATGGCGCCTGGCATATGAGTCTCCACGTCATCGGGGTCATCGGAGTCATTGGGGTCATTGGGGTCATCGGGAAATTCTTCGGAAAGACCGGATTCGTACGGTGTGCCCCGTCCGGCCCCCTCTCCTCCTGGTTCTCCTCCGGGCGGGCGGTGCCGGGCAGCGAGATGGCACACACCGTAACGCGATGTATCGCGTCCCTCAACGGATTTTCCCGAACGGGTGACGGGGAGCCGTGGCACCCGCCGGTGCCGGGCCGTCCGAGCCGGAGCGTCCGAGCCGGAGCGTCCGCGCCGGGTCGTCCGCGCCGGGCCCTCACGCCGGGCCTTCCGCGTCAGTCCAGCACCGTGTGGCCCGCGTCGTGCAGGGCCCGGCCGACCTCGGCGCAGTGCGCCGGGCCCTTGGTCTCCAGGTGCAGTTCGACCTCCGCCTCCGTGAGCCCGAGCCGCGGGTCGGTCCGTACGTGACTCACGTCGAGGACGTTGGCGTCGACCGCCGACAACGTCCCGAGAAGCGACGCGAGGGCGCCCGGCCGGTCCGTCAGGCGCAGCCGAACGGCCAGGTAGCGGCCCTGCGCGGCCATGCCGTGCCGCAGCACGCGCTCCATCAGCACCGGGTCGACGTTGCCCCCGGACAGCACCGCCACGACCGGTCCGTCGAAGGTGTCGGGTCGGCTCAGCAGCGCCGCGACCGGGCTCGCCCCGGCCGGCTCGACGACCAGCTTGGCCCGCTCCAGGCACAGCAGCAGCGCCGTGGACAGCTCGTCCTCGGTGACGGTGCGCACCTCGTCCACCAGCTCGTCGACGATCCCGAACGGCACGTCCCCGGGCCGCCCCACCTTGATGCCGTCGGCCATCGTCATCGGGTTCCGCACCGACACCGGGCGCCCGGCCGCCAGCGAGGGCGGATACGCCGCCGCGCCCGCCGCCTGCACACCGACGATCCGCACGTCCGGCCGCAGCGACTTCACCGCGACCGCGATGCCGGCGGCCAGACCGCCCCCGCCCATGCCCACGACGACCGCCCGCACCTCGGGGCACTGCTCCAGGATCTCCAGGCCCACCGTGCCCTGGCCCGCGATGACGTCCGGGTGGTCGAAGGGGTGGATGAGCACCGCCCCCGTGTCGTACGCGTACTCCTGCGCGGCGGCCAGCGACTCGTCCACCACCTGGCCCTGCAGCCGCACCTCGGCGCCGTACTCCCGGGTCGCGCCGACCTTCGGCAGCGGGGCGCCCTTCGGCATGAACACCGTCGCGCGCACCCCCAGCAGCGACGAGGCCAGCGCGACCCCCTGGGCGTGGTTGCCGGCGCTCGCCGCGACGACACCGGCGGCACGCTCCTCGGGCAGCAGCCCGGAGATCCGGACGTACGCGCCGCGCAACTTGAACGAGCCCGTCCGCTGCAGGTTCTCGCACTTGAGGTGCACCGGTGCGCCCACCTGCCGGGACAGGTGCCTGCTGCCCTCCATCGCGGTCACCCGCGCCACCCCCGAGAGCATCTTCTGGGCGCCGCGCACATCGTCGAGGGTGACGGCCCGCAAGGAGCCGGCCGTGCTGTAGCTCATGCCTCCAGCATCGCAGTCCCCACACGCCCGTGAACGCCGTGACCAACCCGCGGACTCCGCTTTGCGCAGCGCCCGCGCGGCCCGCCCTCCGGCCGCGTACCCTTGTCCCCCACACAAAAGCCCTCCACGAAGTGAGCCCCCGGCCATGCCCACAACACCTGAAATGTCGATGGACATGACGACGGACGCAACTGCCGTCGGTGACACCGGTCTTCTCGACACGCTGCAGCACGAGGTGGCGCTGTTCGCCCGACGCGCCGAACAGACACGGCTCGGCGGGGTCGGCCAGGTGCGCAACTCCATGGACCGCGCCGCCTACCTGCTGCTCAACCGCCTCGACAAAGAAGGCCCGATGGGCGTCAAGGCGCTCGCCGCGAGCATGGGCATCGACTCCTCGACGGTCACCCGGCAGGTGGCCCCGCTCGTGGACACCGGCCTGGTCAAGCGGACCTCGCACCCCGAGGACGGACGCGCGGTCGTGCTCCAGCTGTCCCCGCGCGGACAGGCCCGGCTGGAGGAAGTGCGCGTCTCGCGGCGTGCGTTGATGGCCGAGCTGACGGACGACTGGGCGCCGGAGGAGCGCGAGGCGTTCTGCACCCTCCTGACGCGCTTCAACGACGCGCTGTCCACGCGGATGTCGACGCAGGGGACGCCGGCGGACCCGGAGGGGCAGTCGGCCTCCTGACCGTCCCGGGCGTCCGCCGCCCGCGGGGACGGCCCGGTTCCGGGTGTGCGCGGCCCTTGACCGCGGGGCGCGCCCTGGCCTCATATGAAGACCGGGTCCCCGTCGTACGCGCCCGCGGCAGGCCGTACGCGGCCGGGACCGGTCCGTTCGGGGAGGGCGGGAGGCGCGGTTGCGACCACGGCAGGCGTCCCGGGATCTGTGCCGGGCCCTCGAGTTCGAGGCGTACGTCGCGGGCGCGGGCGGCCGGCTGCTGCACACCGCGACGCTGCTCACCGCGGAGGCACCGGACGACAACCCGCACGCGCGGCGCCTGCTGATCCGTGCGCTGGCCCACACGTACGCCTCCTGGGACCGGCTGCGCGGCGACGATCCCTACGAGGTCACCCGCCGGTACCTGGCGATCCGCTTCGCGCACGGTGTCCGGCACCGGCACCGCGGCCTGCTCCGCTCCCGGCCCCTCCCGCAAAGTCCCCTGGCCCGGCTCTCCCCGCGGGAACGCCTGGTCCTGGTCCTGCGGTTCCACGAGGGCGTCGCCGAGGAACGGACGGCGGCCCTGCTCGGTCTGCCCGCGGACCGTGTGCGGACGATCTGCCACCGCGCGACGGCGGCCCTCCTGGACCCGCCCCGGGAACCGGCTCCGGCGGTGGGAGGCGTCGAGGCGGCGCCGTCATGAGGCCGCCCGCACGGACGGGTCCCGGTGACGACGGCCACGGCGGGGGGCGGGAATGGCCCGGATGAACCGCGAGGAGGCCGTACGGCGGCTGCTGGGGCAGTCGCCTCCCCCGGTGCCGCCCGAGCTGTCCGCGCAGGCCGCGCGCCGCGGTGCCCGCATCCTGCGGCGCAGGGCGCGGGCCCGCCGCGCGATGTGGCTGCTGGTGCTCGCGGCGGTCGTGGCCGTCACGGTGTGGGCGCTGACGGCCCGTCCCTGGGTGGAGCCGCCGTCGGAGACGACCCCATCCCTGACGGGCTGGTGAGCCGGCCCGGCGCGGACCGGCTCGCGGCCCTTACTTCCCGAGCGCCTGCTGGAGGTCGTCGAGCAGGTCGTCGACGTTCTCGATGCCGACGGAGAGCCGCACCAGGTCGCCGGGGACCTCGAGGGCGGAGCCCGCCACCGACGCGTGCGTCATGCGGCCGGGGTGCTCGATCAGCGACTCCACGCCGCCCAGGGACTCGCCGAGCGTGAACACCCCGGTCCGGTTGCAGACCTCGACGGCCGCCTCCTCGCCGCCCTTGACGCGGAAGGAGACCATGCCGCCGAACGCCCGCATCTGCTTGGCGGCGACCTCGTGACCGGGGTGGTCCGGCAGCCCCGGGTACAGGACGCTCGTCACCCGCGGGTGCCGGGTGAGCATGTCGGCGACCCTGGTCGCGTTCTCGCTGTGCCGGTCCATGCGGACCGGGAGCGTCTTGGTGCCGCGCAGCACCAGCCAGGAGTCGAAGGGGCCGGCGACCGCGCCCATCGCGTTCTGGTGGAAGGCGAGCTCCTCGCCCAGCTCCGCGTCGGCGGTGATCAGGGCGCCGCCGACGACGTCCGAGTGGCCGCCCATGTACTTGGTCAGGGAGTGCACGACGACGTCCGCGCCGAGCAGCAGCGGCTGCTGGAGGTACGGCGTGGCGAAGGTGTTGTCGACGACGAGGCGGGCGCCCGCGTCCCGGGCCACCTGGGCCACGGCGGCGATGTCGGTGATGCCGAGCAGCGGGTTGGAGGGGGTCTCCACCCAGACCGCCTTGGTCTTCGGGGTGAGGGCGGCCCGCACCGCGGCCGGGTCGGAGGTGTCGGCCACCGACCACTCCACGCCCCAGCGGGCGACGACCTTGGCGAAGAGGCGGAACGTGCCGCCGTACGCGTCGTTCGGGATCACCACGTGGTCGCCGGGGACGAGCAGCGTGCGCAGCAGGCAGTCCTCGGCCGCCAGTCCGGACGCGAACGCGAGGCCGCGGCGGCCGCCCTCCAGGGCGGCGAGGTTCTCCTCCAGCGCGGTCCTGGTCGGGTTGGCGCTGCGGCTGTACTCGTAGCCGCCGCGCAGGCCGCCGACGCCGTCCTGCTTGTAGGTGGACACCTGGTAGATCGGCGGGACGACCGCGCCCGTCAGGGGGTCGGCGGTGTTGCCCGCGTGGATCGCGAGCGTCTCGAAGTGCTGACTGATGTGCCTGTCGCTCATGAGCACCGAGGGTAGTGGGCGGGCGGCGCGGACGGCGGACCAGGAGCGGGCACGAGCGCCCTGGCCCTCCTCGGGGATCCATGAGCCGGGTTTTTCCACAGGTCGGGCGACGGGTTGGCCAATTGTCGCCGCGGTCTGGTTCGCTGGTGGCATGGAGATTCTCTGGGTCCTGATCGCGCTCGTCATGCTGGGCGTCGTGATGTCGTCGTTCCTCAGACGCCGGCGCGGTGCGGTCGGGCTGGTCCCGCCCGGCCACCCGGACGCGGCGGACCCGGCGAACTACGGCTTCGCCCGCGAGGAGGAGCTGGACATCCGCATGCCCGGCCCCGACCAGGACCTGCTGGACGTCCTGGACCTGGTGCAGCGCACCCAGGACTACCGCGCGGCACAGCAGCTGCTGGCCGGTACGGGCAGGGAGAGCGAGCTGCGCTGGCAGCGCGTCCAGGCCTTCGCGGGCGCCGCCTCGCTGGAACTGCAGCAGCGGCCCGGCGGGGTGGGCGAGGC
>NZ_MSGP01000531.1 GCF_002078235.1 Streptomyces viridosporus | reverse complement strand
CGGCGCCGTGAGCTGGGCGTCCCGCCTCGACGACGCCCAGCTCACGGCGCCGGGCGAGATAGCGGGCGGGCGGGCAGTGCGGCTCCAGGCCGAGCAGGGGCGGGCACCAGCGGCGTACGGCGAACCCGGTCTGGGTGTCGAAGAGGGTGGTGCCGGGGGCGGGCGGCCCCTCGGTGCGGGCCAGCTGGGCCTCGAAGGTGCCGAGGCCCAGCTCCGTGCGCAGTACGCCGTGGCAGTACTGGTCCACGAGGGACGGCGGGTCGATCATCCGGGGCTCCCCGTCTGGACGCTGTGCTGCCTACACGTCCTAACGGGTGAACCGGTGCGGAGGTGTTGCGGTCGGGCCGGTCAGCCGTTGGAGGGACCGCCCACCTGGATGCCCGCCATACGGCTCCACTCGTACGGGCCGGTCCTGACCTTGGCCGCGAACTCGCCGTCGAAGTCCTCGTGGACGGTGATCCCCGCCTTCTCCACCGCCCTCTCGGCGATCGCGTAGGAGGGTGCGACCAGGTCGCCCCAGCCGCCGTCCTCGCCGACGAGCACGATCCGGGCGCCGCGCTGGCCGAGGTAGGCGATCTGCCCCTCGGCGCCGCCGTGCGCCTTGGCGAAGCCGCTGATCTGCTGGGCGAGCCGGGCCGCCTTCTGCTCGGCCTTCGGGTCCACCTGCTGCGTGTCTGCCATGACCAGGATGCTACCGACGAGTAGATCGAACGGCGACGGCGGGGTCCGTGGCCTTGGCCACGTCCCCCGCCCGATCGGCGTCAGCGGGCGGTCACCTCAGGAACGGGTCCACCGCGATCGCCACGAAGAGCAGCGACACATAGGTGATGGACCAGTGGAACAGGCGCATCTCCTTCAGCTTGGCGCCGGTCACCTCGGCCTTCGCGCGGTTCAGCAGCGCGTGCGCCTCCCACAGCCACCAGCCGCCGGCGGCCAGGGCGACCGCGGTGTAGAACCAGCCCGTGTAGCCCAGCGGGGTGAGCAGCAGGGACACGCCGACCATGACCCAGCTGTAGATCACGATCTGCTTGGCGACCGCCTTGTTGCCGGCGATGACCGGCAGCATCGGCACGCCCACGCGTGCGTAGTCGTCCTTGACCTTCATGGACAGCGGCCAGTAGTGCGGCGGCGTCCAGAAGAAGATGACCATGAAGAGGACGAGCGGGGCCCACGAGAGGGAGTTCGTCACCGAGGACCAGCCGATCAGCACCGGCATGCAGCCGGCGATGCCGCCCCACACGATGTTCTGCGCCGTGCGCCGCTTGAGGATCATCGTGTAGACGACGACGTAGAAGAGGAGCGCGCCGAGGGCGAGCCAGGCCGACAGCCAGTTGACGGTGAGGCCGAACATCAGCGTCGAGACGACCGCGAGGGTGATGCCGAAGGCCAGGCACTCGCGCGGGCTGACCATGCCGGTCACCAGCGGGCGCTGGGAGGTGCGGTCCATCAGCGCGTCGATGTCGCGGTCGATGTACATGTTGAGCGCGTTGGCGCCGCCCGCGGACAGGTAGCCGCCGACGCAGGTCAGCAGCACCAGCTTCAGGTCGGGCACGCCCTGCTGCGCCAGGAACATCACCGGGACGGTGGTGATGAGCAGCAGCTCGATGATCCGCGGCTTGGTGAGAGCCACGAACGCCATGACACGCGCCCCGAACGGCCGATGGGCCGGGCTCTGGCTCGTCCCGAGCATTCCCGCTGGACGGGATTCAACGGCCGTCACGCACACCCCTACAGAGATCCCAGCAAGCCCCCGCGATGGGAAACGGCGGTAAAGGGCTCGCGCGTACCACGCCACTGTAGACGTTGCCCAGACCCGGACATCCCCGGGGGTCCGATCGTGTTGTGCGGCGGTCTCCGAGGTGCGCTTTCGAGCTCGATTGAGCACCCGGATGAGCGGCTCCGTATTCATCTGCCGAATACGTCGATGTCCTAGTCAGGAGGCGGATCCACGGGAGTTCCCACAGTCTGGAATGACTCGAAAGAAGGCACGTCCTACGGGGGTAGGCTCGACCTCGCCGGTGGGCAGACACCGGCATCCGACATGTGGAGAGGAGCCCTGACTCAGGGTGAGCACCAAGCCGACCACCACAGACCTCGAGTGGACCGAGTTGGACCAGCGGGCCGTCGACACCGCCCGCGTCCTGGCCGCCGATGCCGTACAGAAGGTCGGTAACGGCCATCCGGGTACGGCGATGAGCCTGGCGCCTGCCGCCTACACCCTCTTCCAGAAGGTGATGCGGCACGACCCGTCGGACCCCGACTGGGTCGGCCGCGACCGCTTCGTGCTGTCCGCCGGCCATTCGTCCCTGACCCTCTACACCCAGCTGTACCTGGCCGGCTTCGGCCTGGAGCTGGACGACCTGAAGGCCTTCCGCACCTGGGGCTCGAAGACCCCGGGCCACCCGGAGTACGGGCACACCAAGGGCGTGGAGACGACGACCGGCCCGCTGGGCCAGGGCGTCGCCAACGCCGTCGGCATGGCGATGGCCGCCCGCTACGAGCGCGGCCTGTTCGACCCGGAGGCCGCCGAGGGCGAGTCCCCCTTCGACCACTTCGTCTACTGCATCGCCGGCGACGGCTGCCTGCAGGAGGGCATCTCCGCCGAGGCGTCCTCGCTGGCCGGTCACCAGAAGCTCGGCAACCTGATCCTGCTGTGGGACGACAACCACATCTCGATCGAGGGCGACACCGAGACGGCCGTCTCCGAGGACACCGTCAAGCGGTACGAGGCCTACGGCTGGCACGTGCAGCGGGTGGCCCCGAAGCCGGACGGCGACCTGGACCCGAACGCGATCTACGACGCGATCCAGGAGGCGAAGAAGGTCACCGACCGGCCGTCCTTCATCGCGATGCGCTCGATCATCGCCTGGCCGGCCCCGAACGCGCAGAACACCGAGGCCGCCCACGGCTCGGCGCTGGGCGACGAGGAGGTGGCGGCCACCAAGCGCGTCCTGGGCTTCGACCCGGAGCGGACCTTCGAGGTCTCCGACGAGGTCATCGGCCACACCCGCAAGGCGCTGGAGCGGGGCAGGCAGGACCGCGCGGAGTGGGAGAAGTCGTTCCAGGAGTGGCGCGGCGGCAACCCGGAGCGCGCGGCCGAGTACGACCGCATCGCGGCCGGTGAGCTGCCCAAGGGCTGGGAGGACAAGCTTCCGGTCTTCGAGCCGGGCAAGGGCGTCGCCACCCGCGCCGCCTCCGGCAAGGTGCTCCAGGCGCTCGGCGCGGTGATCCCGGAGCTGTGGGGCGGCTCGGCCGACCTGGCCGGCTCCAACAACACCACGATCGACAAGACGTCGTCGTTCCTCCCGGCGGGCAACCCGCTGCCCGAGGCCGACCCGTACGGCCGCACGATCCACTTCGGCATCCGCGAGCACGCCATGGCCGCGGAGATGAACGGCATCGCGCTGCACGGCAACACCCGGATCTACGCCGGCACCTTCCTGGTGTTCTCCGACTACATGCGCAACGCGGTGCGCCTGTCGGCGCTGATGCACCTGCCGGTGACGTACGTGTGGACGCACGACTCCATCGGCCTGGGCGAGGACGGCCCGACCCACCAGCCGGTCGAGCACCTGGCCTCGCTGCGCGCGATCCCGGGCCTGAACGTCGTCCGCCCGGCCGACGCGAACGAGACCGCGATCGCCTGGCGCGAGATCCTCAAGCGCTGGACCAAGGAGTTCGGCAAGGGCGCCCCGCACGGTCTGGCCCTCACCCGCCAGGGCGTGCCGACGTACGAGCCGAACGAGGACGCGGCGCGCGGCGGCTACGTGATGTTCGAGGCCGACGGCGGCGAACCGCAGGTCGTGCTGATCGCGACCGGTTCCGAGGTGCACGTCGCCGTCGAGGCGCGCGAGCGGCTCCAGGCCGACGGCGTGCCGACGCGCGTGGTGTCCATGCCGTCGGTCGAGTGGTTCGAGGAGCAGGACCAGGGGTACCGGGACAGCGTCCTGCCGCCGTCCGTGAAGGCGCGCGTCGCGATCGAGGCGGGGATCGGACTCACCTGGCACAAGTACGTGGGGGACGCCGGCCGCATCGTGTCCCTGGAGCACTTCGGTGCGTCGGCGGACGGCAAGGTGCTGTTCAAGGAGTTCGGTTTCACCGCCGAGAACGTGGCCGCCGTCGCGCGGGAATCGATTGCCGCAGCTCAGCGCTGACGCTCACATACGACACGTAGGAGATGGAATTTCCATGACAGACGCACTCAAGCGCCTTTCCGAGGAAGGCGTCGCGATCTGGCTGGACGACCTGTCGCGCAAGCGGATCACGTCCGGCAACCTCGCCGAGCTGATCGACCAGCAGCACGTCGTGGGCGTCACCACCAACCCGACGATCTTCCAGAAGGCGATCAGCGAGGGCGACGGCTACGACACGCAGCTGACCGACCTCGCCGCCCGCAAGGTCACCGTCGAAGAGGCCATCCGCATGATCACCACGGCGGACGTCCGCGACGCCGCCGACATCCTGCGCCCGGTCTTCGACGCCACCGACGGCCGGGACGGCCGGGTCTCCATCGAGGTCGACCCGCGTCTGGCCCACAACACCCGCGCCACCGTCGCCGAGGCCAAGCAGCTGGCCTGGCTGGTGGACCGGCCCAACACCCTCATCAAGATCCCGGCGACCGAGGCCGGCATCCCGGCGATCGCCGAGGTCATCGGCCTGGGCATCAGCGTCAACGTGACGCTGATCTTCTCCCTGGAGCGCTACCGCAAGGTCATGGACGCGTTCCTGACCGGTCTGGAGAAGGCCAGGGAGCGCGGCCTGGAGCTGTCGAAGATCCACTCCGTGGCCTCGTTCTTCGTCTCCCGCGTGGACACCGAGATCGACAAGCGGATCGACGCGCTCGGCACCGACGAGGCCAAGGCGCTGCGCGGCAAGGCCGCCGTCGCCAACGCCCGCCTCGCCTACCAGGCGTACGAGGAGGTCTTCTCCTCGGACCGCTGGAACGCGCTGGAGCGCGAGGGCGCGAACAAGCAGCGTCCGCTGTGGGCCTCCACCGGGGTGAAGGACAAGGCGTACAGCGACACCATGTACGTCACCGATCTGGTGGCCCCCAACACGGTCAACACCATGCCGGAGGCCACCCTGCTGGCCACCGAGGACCACGGCGAGATCACCGGCGACACCGTCGCCGGGACCTACGAGCAGGCCCGCGCCGACCTCGACGCCGTGGAGAGGCTCGGCATCCGGTACGACGACGTGGTGCGGCTCCTGGAGGAGGAGGGCGTCGAGAAGTTCGAGGCCTCCTGGAACGACCTGCTGAAGTCGACCGAGGCGGAGCTGCAGCGCCTCGCCCCCGCGGAGGGCTGACACGTTGTCCAGCAGCAACCCGCTGCGTGACCCCGCAGACCGACGGCTCCCGCGCATCGCGGGGCCGTCGGGCCTGGTCATCTTCGGCGTGACGGGCGACCTGTCGCGCAAGAAGCTGATGCCGGCCGTGTACGACCTCGCCAACCGCGGTCTGCTGCCGCCGGGCTTCTCGCTGGTCGGCTTCGCCCGCCGCGAGTGGGCGAACGAGGACTTCGCCCAGGTGGTCCACGACGCGGTCAAGGAGCACGCCCGCACCCCCTTCCGCGAGGAGGTCTGGCAGCAGCTCATCCAGGGCATGCGGTTCGTGCAGGGCACCTTCGACGACGACGAGTCCTTCGAACGGCTGCGCGCCACGATCGAGGAGCTGGACAAGGCCCAGGGCACGGGCGGCAACTTCGCCTTCTACCTCTCGGTGCCGCCGCGCTCCTTCCCGGTGGTCATCCAGCAGCTGAAGAAGCACGGACTGGCCGACCAGAAGGACGGCTCCTGGCGCCGCGCGGTCATCGAGAAGCCCTTCGGCCACGACCTGAGGTCGGCCGAGGAGCTGAACGCGATCGTCCACGAGGTGTTCGCCCCGGACCAGGTCTTCCGGATCGACCACTACCTGGGCAAGGAGACGGTCCAGAACATCCTGGCGCTGCGCTTCGCCAACCAGATGTTCGAGCCCGTCTGGAACCGGTCCTACGTGGACCACGTGCAGATCACCATGGCCGAGGACATCGGCATCGGCGGCCGGGCCGGCTACTACGACGGCATCGGCGCCGCCCGCGACGTCATCCAGAACCACCTCCTGCAGCTGCTCGCGCTCACCGCGATGGAGGAACCCGCCTCCTTCGACGCGGACGCGCTGGCCGCGGAGAAGACCAAGGTGCTCGGCGCCGTCCGGCTGCCGAAGGACCTGGGCCGGGACACCGTGCGCGGGCAGTACGCGGCCGGCTGGCAGGGCGGCGCGAAGGTCATCGGGTACCTGGAGGAGGAGGGCATC
>NZ_MSGP01000530.1 GCF_002078235.1 Streptomyces viridosporus | reverse complement strand
CACGTCTTCGCCCGCATGAAGACCTGGAAGATCCTCCGCGACTGCCGCCTGAAAGGCGAAGGCGTCCACCACGCCATGCTCGGCGTCGCCCGCCTCCACAACCTCGCCCTCGCCGGGTGACCGGAAAATGACGCTGGTCATCCAGCATGTCGTAGATCATTTACGGGACAGCACTTAGCTCGCGTGAGACCTCTGCAGTAACTCGAAAAATCTACGAGTGATCGCAGAAATATGCGTGCTCATGTCAGGTTCTGAAAGTCGCGTGCTGACTCTCGTGCGCCCGGCTCCAGACCCGACGGTCGTGATAGACCCGGCCGGCGTGTCGGTGGAGACCGGGCTCGCGGACGCGGTCACGCTACGTCACCGCTGCCCACTCTGAGCGCACCGCGAAGCTGCCCCGGTAGCAGGAAGAGCGCGTCAGGCGTCAGCTGTAGACCTCTTTCGCCGCATTGGAGTCGACACCGCCGCTACGGCAACCCCTGCTGGACCCTTGGGGTTCCGGCGGACGTGGACGTTGTCGGGCCCGGACACGCCAGTCCCCGGGAGTCAGATCGGACGTGACGGGGCGGTTGGTGGTCTCCGGGGGGAGATGAGGGAGGCGGCGCCGTGGCGGCGTTGACGTCGGCTGTATTCGGTGATGGCCTGCCACAGGTCACGCCGGTCGACGTCGGGCCAGTAGTCGGAGGTGAAGTGCAGCTCGGCGTAGGTGGCGTGCTAGGGCAGGAAGTTGGAGGTGCGCTGTTCGTTGCCGGTGCGCCACAGCAGGTCGACGTCCGGCATGTCGGGGTGGGGCAGGTGGCGGGCGAAGTCGTCTTCACTGATGAGATGGGGGGCCACGTCGCCTGCTTGGGCTGCCTGAGCGAGGGCCGCGGCAGCTCGGGTGATCTCGTCGCGGCCGCCGTAGTTGATGCACACGGTGAGGGTCAGTCCGGTGCGGTTGCGAGTGCGGCGCTCCTCGCGCAGGAGGGCTTGGACGAGGTCCTCGGGCAGTTTGTCGGGGCGGCCGGACCAGCGCTGGCGTACGTCGAGATCACGGATGGGGCCTTCATCGAGGTCGCGTCGCATCGCTTCCAGGATGGTGGTGACTTCCTCGGTGTCGCGTTTCCAGTTCTCGGTGGAGAACGCGTAGAGGGTCAGGTGGCGCAGGCCGATCTCCAGGGCACCGTAGACCATCTCGTGGGCGGCGGCGGTACCGGCGCGGTGGCCTTCAAAGCGGGGCAGGCCGCGCTGCTCGGCCCAGCGGCCGTTGCCGTCCATGATGACCGCCACGTGGGAGGGCATCCGGTCGGCAGCGATCTGCGGAGGCTTGGCGCCGTCGCGATGTGATGGCGGGGGCCGCAGGGCGGTGTCTTCGGCTGCTGGGCCCGGAACGCTCGCGTTCACCGCGGGTCGCCGGGGTCCGGGCATGGTCAGGGGCGTCAGGCTCCAGGCCAGATGCGAGCGGATGCGGGCGGGGGCCAGGATGCGGGTGCGGGCGACGACGGAAGGGCGCGGGGCGCGCTTGAGCAGGGCGGGGCCGGCCGCGTCGACGGCATCGAGTTGGGCGCGCATCAGGCAGGCGGCCGTGTTGAGCACGTTGGCAGCGCCCGGGTGCATGCTTCTGGTCATCGCGGGTCTGGTCACCCATTGGCGGGCCAGAGCAGTCAGGTCGCCGATCAAAGCCGAGGCAGCGGGGCTCCAGCGCCTCTGCCGCAGATCGTCTTCCGCGCCGGGAAAGGCGTCCAGGGCCTCCTGTGGCAGGAGCAGGAGGCCCTGGGTGAGGTCGGCGCTCAGGTCGGTGAGGATGTCGGTGAGCTGGGCGCCGTCGATGAACTGCTTGTAGTCCTGTTGCCGGTCCAGCCTGAGCGTCATCGGCGCTCCGGCCTGTTCGAACAGGTGCCGTACCTGGTCGACCCAGGGCACCAGTGCCTCACACCAGGCCCGCCACGCGGCCCAGTCGGCGAAGTGCCGGTCGCGGACGTCGTCGCGTGTGCTGGTCATGGCGACTTGCAGGCTGGACAGGTCCAGGTGCCACCGCAGGGCGGTGTCCACCAGGGCGTGGCGGACCGGATCCGTGCTGGTGCCGGCCGCCAGGTCGCGTTGCAGGGCTTGGGTCCACGCTTGGACGCGGGCCTCACGTTCGGCCTGTCCTGCATCTTGCTGGTCGGCGAGGTCGTCCAGGATGCTCGCTGCCGCCCACAGGGCCCAGCAGGCCGGGCGCAGCACGGCCGGCATCAGCTGGATGAGGGCGTGGATCGCGGGATCGTGCACTCGTGTGGTGCGCTGGCACAGCCGGTACGCCGCCCGTAGGGCTGGGTCTTCACCGGTGAGCGACCGGGCGGTGAGCTGCCCCTGCCATGCTCGCGGGGCCGCATCGAGGTCTGCCGTCGTGGACTGTGGTGTGGCGCGCATGTGGGGGACCGGCACCTCAGTGTGCTTCCGTGTCGGATGCCGCAGGTGAGGGCGTGGCGGCCTGGCGTGGCGCGGGAAGGCCGACCTTGTCGCTTCCTGGTCCGGGCAGCGGGGTGGGGGCGGCCAACGGCAGGGAGCTGCGGGTGCTGCGGCGAAAACCCACCAGCGCGATCAGGGAGGCTGCCGCGAACCAGGTGAGCTGGATCGCCAGGTAGCCGGGTACCGGGCTGGTGGAGAACCCGGCCGCCGTGCTGGCCTGCATGGCCCCGTAAGAGGGCAGGTAGCGCATGACCGGGCTGTCGGCCCCGGAACTGCTGATGGGGTTCTGCAGCGCGAGGTCGATAATGCTGGTCATCACGATGGCGAACATGCCCTCGACTTCCCGGCGCAGCAGGGAGCCGAAGCCGACACCGAGCGCCCCGTAGGTGAGTCCGGCGCAGAACAGTGCGGCGGCGAGCAGGAGGGGCTGGCAGGGTGTCCAGGCCAGGCAGGTGATGGCGGTGGCGTAGGCGGCGACCGCCGCCGAGACCAGAGCCAGGGCGGTGACCTTGGCCAGGACGAGGTGGGCACGGGGGTAGCCGGCCATGGCCAGCCTGCGGTCGAAACCGCTGCCGGAGAACGTGGCGGCGAACATCATGAAACCGGTGATCAGCGTGACGGCGTTGAGCGCGCCGCTGATCTCGGTCAGTTCATTGCCGTGCGGCGCCAGCACCTCTCCGGTGGCGTGCAGACGCATCCGGGCCGGGGTGTCGGGCATCGCCAGGTACGCCAGGGTCGTCCACACCGGGACGAACAGGCCCACCAGGATCATGGCGAACCGGTTGCGGCCGTGCTCGATAAGCGTGAACCGGGTGGCGACGGCGAAGCGGGTCAGGTGGAACCTCACGCGGCGACCCCCGCCTCGTCCGGGCGGAGCAGCCCGCCGTCCAGGCGCCACAGCTCGTCCAGGCGCTCGGTGTCATACGCCAGGTGAGAGACGACCAGGACCGAGCGCCCCGCATCCCGCAGCCGCGCGGCCAGATCCCAGAACCGCTGGTAGGTGTCCCAGTCGAACCCCTGATACGGCTCGTCCAGCAACAGCACCTGCGGATCGTGCATGAGCGCCAGCGTCACGTTCAGCTTCTGCCGCGTGCCGCCGCTGAGCACACTGGTTCGCTCATCGGCGTATCCGGTGAAGCCCAGCACCTCCATGACCTCCTCGGCATACCGCACATCGGCCAGGCGGTAAGCCGTCTGGAAGAACGTCAGGTGCTGCCGGACAGTCAGAGCGTCATTGAGGACTACGTGCTGCGGGCAATAGCCGAACCGGCCGCTGTGACGGACCGTGCCACGCATGGGCCGCAGTTCGCCGGAAAGGACCTTCAGCAGCGTGGACTTGCCGGCGCCGTTCTCCCCAACGATCCCGCACAGCGTGCCTGCCCGAAGCCGCAGGTCAACACCCCGCAAGACCACACGCCGACGGTAGGCATGATGCACATCCTTGACCTCCACGCCTGTCTCCCCCTCCGAGACCTGGACCGGCCGTGACCCGAATGGCCTAACGACCACGACGCGCCAAGGACACGGACCCCACGCCACCGGGGCGTAGACGCATCGGTGCCAGCGGCGTGCAAGGGCTTCGGACGGACATGCCCGCGGTCGGGTCCTGAGCGAACCTGCCCGCGCCACTGCCCCAACCGGCGACCGGCCCGCGGGTTCATCCTGTGCGCCCTCCAAGATTGTGCGAACCCGCGCGCTTCCGACGCCGACCACTTCAAGCAGATCAACGACACGGCCGGGCACCCGGGCGGGGACGCCGTACTCGCCGCGTTCGGTGCCCGGATCACCGCGTGGGCGGGCCCGCGCGCCGCTGCGGGCCGCCTCGGAGGCGATGAGTTCGCGGTCGTACTGGAGTTGCCCGTCGGCCGTCGCGAGCAGCGTCTCGCGCAGCTGGTCCGGATGCTGCACACGCCGGTCACCCTGGACGACGGCCGCACCCTCCAGGTCGCCGCCTCGGTCGGCGCCGCGGCCGCCGACGTCCTCGGCGTCCGCGACCTGACCGGCCTGCAGAGGGCGGCCGACACCGCGCTGTACGACGGCAAGCACTCCGGCCGCGCGGTCCTCGCCACTCCCGCGCACACCACGGTCCCGTCGATCAACGGACGCCGGGCGGGCAGGCCGGGCACGGCCGTGTGGGGGCGGGCCGCATGAGCATCGCGACCCTGCCCGAGGGCGACTGGATCCGGGGCATCAGCATCCGGCAGCCGTACGCGGCCTGCATCCTCGCCGGGCTAAGACTGTGTCCTACGTGGTGAGGCGGATGAGTCGCTTGTAGCAGCACAGGGCGGCGGCGAGGCCGAGAAAGGCCAGGTAGTTGCGAGGATCGCGTTCGTAGCGAGGGCTCAAGCGGCGGTAGCCGGACAGCCACGACATGGTGCGCTCGATCACCCAGCGGTGCCGCCCCAATCGCTCGCTGGACTCGATTCCCTTGCGGCGATGCGCACGCCGATCCGCTTCCCTCGCAGCCATCTGCGCAGGTCAGCCCGGTCGTAGGCTTTGTCGGCGTGCAGGCGCTGGGGCTTGAAGTACCGGCCGCGGTGGGGGTCGTGTCTCGTGTGGTGACCCTCCACCATCGGCTTCAGCCCTTCGCTGTCGTGGGCGTGGACGGCCGAGACGCCGACGAGGAGGGGCAGTCCGTTCGTGTCCGACAGGATGTGCATCTTGGAACCCGGCTTGCCCCGGTCCACGGGGCTCGGACCTGTGTGTTCGCCCCTTTTTTCGCCCTCACGTGGGCGGTGTCGAGGACGACGCGGGTGACGTCGAGGAGGCCGGCGTCGTCGAGCCGATGCAGCACGGCCTCGTGCAGCCGCCCCCAGAGGCCGGCTCTCGACCAGATGAGGAACCGCCGATGGGCGGTCGACTTCGATATCCCGAAGCAGGGCGGCAACGCACGCCAGGCGCAGCCGGACACTAGGACGTAGATGATCGCGGCGAACAGCGTCTCATCAGGCGTGTCTTGCGTTCCGCCGCCCTGCGGCCGCACCTTCGACGGCGGGATCAGCGGCTTCGCGATCTCCCACAACCCGTCCGGAACAATCCAACTCCACGTACCCCGCCCCATGAACGGACCAACGACGCCTCACCACGTAGGACACGGTCTAAGAGGTCATCTCATTTGGGCTCAGCAGTAGTCTGTGGCCGTGTTGATGGTTGAGCGTCTGGTCCCGGACGGGTTGTGGGAGCTGTTCCAGCGTGTGGTGCCGGAGGCGCCGTCGCGTCCGCAAGGCGGTGGCCGACGCCGGTATGGCGACCGTGAGGTGCTAGCCGCGATCATCTTCGTGGCGACGACGGGCTGTACGTGGTCGCAGGTCCCGCCAGTGTTCGGACCGTCCGGTGCGACGGCCCATCGCCGGTTCACGGAGTGGTCGAAGGCCCGGCTATGGGCGAAGCTGCACCGGCTGGTGCTCGACGAGCTCGGCTCGCGGGGTGAGCTGGACTGGTCGAGGTGCGCGATCGACTCGGTGAACATGCGGGCACTGAAAGGGGGGGACCTGACGGGTCCGAATCCTGTGGATCGGGGCAAGAAGGGGTCGAAGATCCACTTGATCGCTGAGCGGACCGGGCTGCCCCTGTCCGTCGGGATTTCCGGCGCCAACCTGCACGACAGCCAAGGGCCTGGAGCCGCTCGTGCGCGGCATCCCGCCCATCCGCTCCCGCCGCGGCCCGCGCCGACGCAAGCCTGCAAAGCTCCACGGCGACAAGGGCTACGACTACGCTCGTCTGCGGAAATGGCTCCGTGAGCGCGGCATCCGGCACCGCCTCGCCCGTAAGGGCGTCGAGTCCTCCAAGCGACTGAGGCGCCATCGCTGGACCATCGAGCGCACGATGTCCTGGCTCGCCGGCCGCCGTCGCCTTCATCGCCGCTACGAGCGCAAGGCGGAGCACTTCCTGGCCTTCACCAGCATCGCCTGCACCCTCATCTGCTACCGCCGACTCGCCAAATGAGATGATCTCTTAGAACTCCTGACCGAATGGTCTTCGGAAGCCAGTGCTGTCGCTCGCTGGTGAGTATCCGACGTTGACCAGAAAGCCGCCGAGTATGCCGGTCTCTTCGAGCATGCCGCGTCGGCGGTCTTGCCCGGCGCTGGGTACTTTCCCGGCTCAGTGATCCCGTGTGGGGGGTCACGCGGGCACCGACGGCCTTTCTCGGCTGACGGTGTCGAGCAGTAGTTTCGCGGCCACTGCTGCTCCGTCGGTGCGGATGCCGTCGGCCACGGCCCGTGCCCGTGCGAGGGTCTCGGGGCCGAGGGCCGTCCCGAGTGCGGCTGACAGGGACTGGGTGGTCGGAGCCGAGCCGTCGTGTGCCGCACCGATGCCCAGGGCGGCCACCCGGCCGGCCCAGTAGGGCTGGTCCGCCGCCTGGGGCACCACCACCTGCGGCGCTCCGGCCTGGGCGGCCGTCGTCGTCGTGCCCGCGCCGCCGTGGTGCACGACGGCGGCCACCCTGCCGAACAGTGCCTGCTGATTGACCTCGCCGACGACGAAGCAGTCGTCCCGGTCGTCAATCAGAGCCAGTTCGGCCCAGCCGCGGCCGACGAGTGCGCGGCGGCCGTGCGCGCGGATCGCCTCGATGGACACCCGGGCGATGTCCGCGCAGACGCCGCGCATGCTGCCGTAGCCGACGAACACCGGAGGTGTGCCCGCATCCAGGAACGCCAGCAGGTCGTCCGCCAACGGGCGTTCGTCCGGCAGGATCCACGCCCCGGTGTGCACGACGTCGAGCTCCGGGGCCTCCCGCCACGGACCCAGGACCGGGTCCGACGCCAGCCACGGCCGGTCGGTGAAGATAAAACCGTGGACGTCGTCCACCGGAGGCAGACCAACCGAGGCCCGGTGGGCGTTGAGCGCCCCGCCGTGCAGCGCGTTGAAGGCCCGGGCGTTCAGGTCCCACAGCGCCCGGTTGTCGGTCACTTCCGGCGGGAACGACTGGCCCGCCAGCAGCGCGGGGGGCGCTTGGTGCGGCGACCGCAGCAGGAACGGGCAAAAGGTCGCGTACACGTAGGGGATACCGAGTTTCTCGGCCGCCGACCGCGAGGAGAAGTGCGCGAGACCGGTCGCCAGCAGGACGTCGCATCCCTCGGCGGCTGCGGCGACCGTGCCGAACTGCGCGGCCAGCTCGGTCACACGCCGGGAGGCCGCCGATTCCGTCGACGGCGCCGTCATCGTGCCCATCGGCCTGCCGACTGCCACCAGTTCCACGCCGGCCCTGGCCAGCAGCCGGGCGAAGACCTCGTCCGGCGGCGCACAGACCCTCACCTGCGCGCCGAGTTCCCGTAACCGCACCGCCAGCGCCACCAGCGGTTCGACATCCCCGCGCGACCCATAGGTCGACAACAACACACGCACCACGCGACTCCCGTTTCTGCAGGTACTGGCCTCGGTCGGCGATTCTGCGGCCTGACGGGGGCCTTGCCGCAAGCCCCC
>NZ_MSGP01000053.1 GCF_002078235.1 Streptomyces viridosporus | reverse complement strand
CAGGGGCGAACGCCGCCCGGGCCGGTGCCCGGGAGCGTACGCCCCTGCGCACGTGACGCGTTTCATACTCCACCCGGGCTGCGCACGGCCCGATCCGGACGTCCGCGCGCCCCACGCGCCGGGCGCTTTCCCGGCCCGTGGCGACAAGGTGGTTATGCTGCCGAGTTGTTGTGCGGACCGGACGAGTACGCCCGAAGGGGGGCGGGCCACTCGGTCCGACGAGAGCGAGGAGGCGTCCGGGCACATGGAGACGACGAGTCGGACAGTCGCGCAGGCGACGGCCGCGGAGGACGGACCACAGGTCCTCTCCGTCCGGCGTACGGTCGACGGCTACCTTCGGGCGCCCTTCCCCTGGTACGGCCTCGACGAGGCCTTCACCGGCCCCCGCTGGCTGATGCAGGTCGGCACGGCGGCCGACGGTGCCGTCGAGCACGGATCGATCGGGCACGGCGACGAGCCCTCGGTGCGCAGCGAGTACACGGCCGGGACCGACCAGGACGCCAAGGAGAAGTTCGCGGTCGTCGTGACCGTGGCCGCCAACCCGGTCCGCCGCAGTGCCGACGGCACCGGCCTGCTGGAGGCCACCTCGGTCTCCTCCGCCGCCTGGCTCGCCGGGGTGGGGCTGCTGTCCTTCACGTGGCCCGGCCAGATGGACCACTCCCTGCGCGACGACTGGCTGGAGCAGCAGACGGAGACCGCGTGGGTCCTCGCGGACGACCTCGGCGGGCCCGACTGGTCGACGCTGTCCCTGCCCGTGGACGGGACCCCGACGCAGTTCCACTACCGCGAGTCGGAGTTCGGCTGGGTGCTCGCCGGGACCACGCAGGCGGGCGTGCACGTGGGCGCGTACGGCAGGGGCATGAGCGCGTACGGCCTCGGCTTCGCCGTGGTCCAGGACATCGGCACGTACGCGGCCTGAGCACGGGCCGCTCGGTCATGACGAAGGGCGCCGTCCCCGCGGGGGCGACGCCCTTCACCGTCACGTCGTCACGGCGGCCCCTCGGGACCGCACGCCTAGAACTTGTTCTTCGGCGTGATCCCCAGGGACAGTCCCGCAAGACCCCGCTGCCGCCCGCCCAGCTTCCCGGCGATCGAGCGGAGCGCCGAGCCCGCCGGGGAGTCCGGGTCGGTCAGGACGACCGGCTTGCCCTCGTCGCCGCCCTCCCGCAGGCGCACGTCGATCGGGATGGAGCCGAGCACCGGGACGTTGGCGCCCGTGGTCCGGGTGAGACCGTCGGCCACCGCCTGGCCGCCGCCGGTGCCGAAGACGTCGACCATCTCGCCGCAGTGCGGGCAGGGCAGCCCGGACATGTTCTCGACCACACCGACGATCTTCTGGTGGGTCTGCACGGCGATCGAGCCCGCCCGCTCGGCCACCTCGGCCGCCGCCTGCTGGGGCGTGGTGACGACCAGGATCTCGGCGTTCGGGACCAGCTGGGCGACGGAGATGGCGATGTCGCCCGTGCCGGGCGGCAGGTCGAGCAGCAGCACGTCCAGGTCGCCCCAGTACACGTCCGCCAGGAACTGCTGGAGCGCGCGGTGCAGCATCGGGCCGCGCCAGACGACCGGCGCGTTGCCCGGGGTGAACATGCCGATGGAGATGACCTTCACGCCGTTCGCCGACGGCGGCATGATCATGTTCTCGACCTGGGTCGGACGTCCGTCGGCGCCCAGCATGCGGGGCACCGAGTGGCCGTAGATGTCGGCGTCCACCACACCGACCTTCAGACCGTCGGCCGCCAACGCCGCCGCCAGGTTCACCGTCACCGACGACTTGCCGACGCCGCCCTTGCCGGAGGCGACCGCGTACACCCGGGTCAGACTGCCCGGCTTGGCGAACGGCACCTCGCGCTCGGCCTGGCCGCCGCGCAGGGCGTTCGCCAGCTCCTTGCGCTGCTCGTCGCTCATGACGTCCAGCGTGACGTCGACCCGGGTGACGCCCTCGACCCGGGAGACCGCGTCCGTCACGCGCTGCGTGATGGTCTCCCGCATGGGGCAGCCGGAAACCGTCAGGTACACGGTGACCGCGACCGCACCGTCCGCACCGATCTCCACCGATTTGACCATGCCGAGCTCGGTGATGGGTCGGTTGATCTCGGGGTCGTTCACCGTCGCCAGTGCCTCGCGCACCGCGTCTTCCGTAGCCATAACCACGATGGTACGGCGCCGGGTACACCCGCCGGTAAGTTCCTCAGTGGTCGTCTGTGTCACGTCCCGGCGGCCGCTGCGCCCGCATCGCCGGGAACGCCCCCGGGTGGTCCCGGTGCCCGTCCTGTCGTTCCTCCAGCTCCTTCAGCAGGTCCTGCAGCTCCGAGCGGATCCAGTCCCGCGTCGCCACCTCCCCGAGCCCGATCCGCAGGGCGGCGACCTCCCGGGTCAGGTACTCGGTGTCCGCGATCGACCGCTCGTTCTGCTTGCGGTCCTGCTCCAGGTTGACCCGGTCGCGGTCGTCCTGCCGGTTCTGCGCGAGCAGGATCAGCGGGGCCGCGTAGGAGGCCTGGAGGGAGAGCGCCAGGGTCAGGAAGATGAACGGGTACTCGTCGAAGCGCAGCTCGGACGGGACGGAGACGTTCCACACCACCCACAGGATGATGACGACGGTCATCCAGACGATGAACCGCCCGGTGCCCAGGAACCGCGCGATGCGCTCCGACAGCCGTCCGAAGGCGTCCGGATCCCACTCGGGCAGCAGCCGGCGCCGGGGCGGGCGCGGCTGGTCCAGCCGTGGTGCCCGCGGCCGGCCGGCGGCCGTGGCGCCCACCGGCGTCCGCTCGCGCACCCCCTCGCGCTCAAGAGCCATCGGCCGCCACCCCTTCGTCGAGGTGGAACTCGGTCTCCCGCCAGTCCTCGGGCAGCATGTGGTCCAGCACGTCGTCCACCGTCACCGCGCCCAGCAGCGCACCCGCCTCGTCGACCACGGGCGCCGCCACCATGTCGTACGTGGCGAAGAAACCGGCGACCACGGGCAGCGCCGCGTCCGGCTCCAGGGGCTGCAGGTCGTCGTCCAGGATGGAGCCGACCAGGGTGTACGGGGGATCGCGCAGCAGGCGCTGGAAGTGGACCGTGCCCAGGTACTTCCCGGTGGGGGTCTCCTCGGGCGGGCGGCAGACGTAGATCTGCGCGGCGTGCGCCGGGGAGAGGTCGGGGTTGCGGATGCGGGCGAGCGCGTCCGCGACGGTCGCGTCGGGGCGCAGCACGATCGGCTCGGTCGTCATCAGACCGCCCGCCGTGTTCTCCTCGTACGACATCAGGCGCCGCATGTCGGCCGCGTCGCCGGGCTGCATCAGGCTCAGCAGCCGCTCCTTGAACGTCTCGGGCAGTTCGCCGAGCAGGTCGGCCGCGTCGTCGGGGTCCATGGCCTCCAGGACGTCGGCGGCGCGCTCCTCCTTCAGCTTGCCGAGGATCTCGATCTGATCGTCCTCGGGCAGCTCCTCCAGCACGTCGGCCAGCCGGTCGTCGTCGAGGGCGGCGGCGACCTCGGCGCGTCGCTTGGGGGAGAGGTGGTGCAGCGTGTTGGCGAGGTCGGCGGGGCGCAGCTGCTCGAAGGTGGCGAGCAGGTTCTCGGCGCCCTGCCCCTCCTCCTCCAGGGAGAAACCGGTGACCGCGGTCCACTCGACGGTCAGCGTCTCGCCCTTGCTGCGCCGGAACGCGCCGCCCTTCCTCCCCTTGCGCACGAAGACGCGGTCGATCTCCCACCCGCGGCGGGCCGGCAGCTGATGCACCGACAGGTCCAGGACGGTGACCTCCTCGCCGCTGTCCACGAGGGTCACCCGCCGGTCGAGGAGCTCGCCGAAGACCAGCCGTTCGGTGGGCCGCTGCTCGAAGCGCCGGACGTTGAGCACGCCGGTGGTGATGACCTGGCCGGACTGCACGGCGGTCACCCGGTTCATGGGCAGGAAGATGCGGCGGCGGGTGGGGAGTTCGACCACCAGGCCGAGCAGTCTCGGCGGACGCCGGCCGACCCGCAGGACGACGACCAGGTCGCGCACGCGGCCCACCTGGTCGCCGTTCGGGTCGAAGACGGCGACACCGGAGAGGTGCGAGACGAAGAACCGGGGGGCGCCCGCTGCCATGGCGGCGGCTCCTTTGCGTGCGGGGTGTTTCGTCGGGTGGTACTGCCTGCTGCGTCTGTTTTCCGAATTGCCCGCTCGGGTGGGCTTCAGGCTAGCCCGTCCCGATCGGCCGTGCGCCGACGGCCGCTCCGGACGGACTGGCTCCGTTCGGATCACCCGTCCCCGGTACCCTGCGGTACGCCGTTCAGCTCCCCTCCCAGAGAGGCAGCCCCACCTGTGACTCAGATCTCCCAGGACCGTTCCCGCAGGGCCGCGCTGGCGGGCGCCGTGTGCGCGCTGCTGGTGGCGGGGACGGCGCTCACGGGATGCTCCGAGGATCCGAACGAGGGCACCAACGGTGTCGGCAGGCTGTCCGCCGACGAGATCCAGGACCGGACCCGCAAGGCCGCGGAGTCGGTCGACACGGTCCGGCTGCACGGGACCGTGGTCACCAACGGGCGCAGCTACACGCTCGACATGAGGCTGAAGTCCGAGGGCGGCATCGGGTCGGTCACCACCAAGGGGGAGACGTTTCGCCTGCTGCGGATCGGCGACGAGCTCTTCCTGAAGGCCGGTGCGGATTTCTGGGGTCATACGAGCGGCGGGGACGCGGGCGACGGCGCGACGGACGCGGCGGCCGGCAAGCTCGCCGAGAAGTACGTGAAGGTGCCGCAGGGCGACCCCTCGTACAAGAAGTTCAGCGGTTTCACGGACAAGGACGTCCTCCTCGGCGGTCTGCTGACCCTGCACGGCAAGCTGGCCACGGACGGCCACCGCGAGCAGGCCGGCGTCCGCACCATCCGCATCACCGGTGACAAGGGCTCCGGCGGCACCCTGGACGTCTCGCTCGAGGGCAAGCCGTATCCGCTGCGCCTGGTGCGGGCCGGCGAGGCGGGCACCCTCACGTTCTCGGCCTGGGGCACCGACTTCCCCCTGGAGAAGCCGGCCGGGAGCGAGACCCTGGACTACGGCAAGCAACTCCCCACCTCGTAGCCGGACGGGCCCTAGCCCTGGCGGCGCCGCTTCTTCCGCAGCAGCCGGTGCAGGCCCGCGGGGATCGGCCTCCTGGTCGTCACCGGCGTCGGCAGTGGTGGCTCGGCCAGTGAGCCGTCGGGCAGCGGTGCCGTCTCCCCGGTCGGTTCCAGGCGCAGGACCCGGCACTCGCGGGCCCAGCGCTGCGTCATCGCCTCGCCGTCGGGCGCGTTGAGCCGCTTGCCCTTGAGGCCGTCGACGGCGGCCGTCCACTCCTCGGAGCCGGACGGCAGCTCCACGACCCGCGCGGTCCAGGAGACCAGTCTGCCGCCCTTGTCCTTGCTGCGGACCGTCACCCGGGCCGTCCCGCCGCCGGCCAGTCCCGGCAGCGGCTGCTCCCCGGGCCCGTCGCCGACCACGCAGGCGGCACCCTCGTGCCACACGTGCCACAGCGCACGGGCCGGGGTGCCGGGCCCCTCGACCCAGATGAGGCCGGACTTCTTCGTGGCCTCCTCGATGAGGGCCCGGTCGAGCAGCTCGCTTGTCATGGGCCCAGCCTATCCAGGCCCGTCCGGGGCGCCGGGGCCTCAGAGCCAGCCGTTGCGCTTGAGCGTGCGGTGGATGCCCAGGCAGATGGCCACCGTGATTCCCAGGACCAGGGGGTAGCCGTACTTCCAGTCGGTCTCCGGCATGTACGAGAAGTTCATTCCGTACACCCCGCAGACCATGGTCGGGACGGCGATGATGGCGGCCCACGAGGTGATCTTGCGCATGTCCTCGTTCTGCGCCACGGAGGCCTGGGCGAGGTTGGCCTGGAGGATGGAGTTCAGCAGTTCGTCGAAGCCGATGACCTGCTCCTGCACCCGCGCCACGTGGTCGGCCACGTCCCGGAAGTACTTCTGGATCTCCGGGTCGATCAGCCGCATCGGCCGCTCGCTCAGCAGCTGCATCGGCCGCAGCAGCGGCGCCACGGCCCGCTTGAACTCCAGCACCTCGCGCTTGAGCTGGTAGATCCGCCCGGCGTCCGTACCGCGCGGCGTGCCCTTGCGGCCCGGCGAGAACACCTCCGTCTCGACCTCGTCGATGTCGTCCTGCACCGCGTCGGCGACCGCGAGGTAGCCGTCGACGACGTGGTCGGCGATGGCGTGCAGCACGGCCGAGGGGCCCTTGGACAGCAGCTCGGGGTCGTCCTGCAGGCGGTGCCGCAGGGCGCGCAGGGAGCCCTGTCCGCCGTGCCGGACGGTGATGAAGAAGTCCCGGCCGGTGAAGCACATCACCTCGCCGGTCTCGATGACCTCGCTGCTGGAGCCGCTCCGGTCGTGGTCGAGGTAGTGGATGGTCTTGAAGACCGTGAACAGCGAGTCGTCGTAGCGCTCCAGCTTGGGCCGCTGGTGGGCCTGGACGGCGTCCTCCACGGCCAGCGGGTGCAGTCCGAACTCGCGGGCGATACCGGCGAATTCGGCTTCGGTCGGCTCGTGCAGACCGATCCACACGAAGCCCCCGTCGCGGCGCACCAGCCGCATCGCCTCCTGCGGGCCCAGCGGGCCCTCGGTCTCCAGGCGGCGGCCGTCGCGGTAGACGGCGCAGTCCACGACGGCGGTGGTCGTGGCGGGGTCGCGGGGGGTGTCGTACGGACCGTTCTCCTTGCGCAGCGAGACACGGGAGGAGGGGCGGACCACGGCACGCAGGTCGCGGATCATCGACATGGCGGGCTCCTTCGCGGACGGGCAACGAAAGGCGCCGGTACGACGGGTGGAACAACCCGGAATGAGGACGTCCTGAACTGCGGATGTTTGACACGTCCACAAAGCGGGGAGCACCGCACCGTCGCGGTGGCGAGCTTCGTCGCTGATACAGCTACCGAGGCGGATCAGACAGAACGAAACGACGTGCTCTTCCGATGAAGACGCGTGTGAGAGAGGTGGCAGCCAGAGAAGAAGCGGCTACATCAGCGGGCGGAAGAGCGGGTGATACTGCACGGTCGACTTCGGTCCATGCCAGCCCCACCTCCTCCGGCCGGTCCCTCGTGAGGGACGATCCACGATCCCCTGAGGGGATTCCCCGGTAGACGGGGAGTGTCACATCGGCGTCGGGACTCGACCGCGACGCTTCTGCGTGCTGTCCCGAACCACCGGCCAAGCGTATCAGTCGATCGGCGTGTCAAGGCGCCGCTTTGCCCTGTGCTGACGAGTTCTATGCTCGCCGCATGGCTGATGTTCTTCCTCTGGTCGAGGCCCGGTTGCGCACGGCGCTGGGCGAACCGGACGCGCGGGCGGCGGTCACCTTCCTGGGCACGGACCGCGTCGAGGTGCTGCGCTTCCACGAGGGCGACATCGTGCGCTACGCCACCCTCGGCATGTCCGCGCAGCCCATGGCCGACCCCACGGCCGTGGTCGCGGACCCGGTCGCGGGGCCGCGCGCGGAGCTGGTGCTGTCGGTCCGGGCCGGGCGCGCCGACACCGACAAGGTGCTCCGCCCGCTCGCCGTGCTGGCCGCGTCCCCGCAGGTCGAGGGCGTGGTCGTGGCTCCCGGCGCCTCCCTGGACGTCGGTGAGCCGCTGTGGCCCGGCGCTCCGTTCACCTCGGTGCTGGTCGCCGAGCCGGGCGGTCTGGTGGAGGACCTGGAGCTCGACGCGCCCCGGGACCCCGTACGGTTCCTGCCGCTGCTGCCCATGACCCCGAACGAGGCCGCCTGGAAGCGGGTGCACGGCGCCCAGGCCCTCCAGGAGCGCTGGCTGACCCAGGGCACGGACCTGCGGGACCCCACCCGCACCTCCGTCCCACTGGAGTGATCAACCTCACCAACGCCTCCTCGGCTCGGGTCAGTTGGTGAGGGCGGTGACGCCGTCCCCGGTCGCGTGGCGCGTCTGCGGGTCCTCGGCGACGGGGGCCTCCCCGCCCGGGCGGAGCCGGGGGTGGGGGAGGGCGAGCGCCTTTCGCCGTACGGCCACCACCAGCGCGCCCAGCACCGCCGTGACCGCCGCGACCACGAACGGGACGCGCGCGTCGGTCCACTCCTCGATCTTCGGTGCGAACCAGGGCGCGGCCGCCGCCGCGAACCAGCGCACGAAGTTGTACCCGGCGCTCGCCACCGGGCGCGGCGCGTCCGACACCCCGAGCGCCAGCTCGGTGTACACGGTGTTGTTCACGCCGATGAGGGCGCCGGACAGGACGGTGCAGACGACGGCGGTGGTGTGGTCGCCGTACCCCAGGACGAGCACGTCGGCCGCGAGCAGCAGCAGCGAGCCGCCCAGCACCTTCAGCGAGCCGAAGCGCCGCTGCAGCCGCGGTGCCGCGATCACCGAGAAGACGGCGAGCAGCACGCCCCAGGCGAAGAACACCGCCCCGGACCGGTACGGGGACATGTCCAGCACGAACGGCGTGAAGGCCAGCACAGTGAAGAACGTGTAGTTGTAGAAGAACGCCGAGACCGCCGTCGAGGCCAGTCCGCCGTGGCCCAGCGCCCTGAGCGGGTCGAGCGGCGAGGTCCTGCGGGCCGGCTTCGGCTGTTCCTTCAGGAACGCCGCGATGCACAGGAAGCCGACCGCCATCAGGAAGGCCGTGCCGAAGAAGGGGTAGCGCCAGCTCGCGTCACCGAGCAGCGCGCCCAGCAGCGGCCCGCAGGCCATGCCGAGGCCGAGGGCGGACTCGTAGAGCAGGATCGCCGCCGCGCCGCCCCCGGCCGCCGCGCCGACGATGACCGCGAGGGCCGTGGAGACGAACAGGGCGTTGCCGAGCCCCCAGCCGGCCCGGAAGCCGACCAGTTCCCCGACCGATCCCGAGGTGCCGGAGAGCCCCGCGAAGACCACGACGAGGGCCAGGCCGAGCAGCAGGGTCTTCCGGCCGCCGATGCGGCTGGAGACGAAGCCGGTCACCAGCATCGCGAGCGCGGTGATGAGGAAGTACGAGGTGAACAGCAGGGAGACCTGGCCGGCGGTGGCGTCGAGGCCCTCCGCGATGGAGGGCAGGATCGGGTCGACGAGCCCGATCCCCATGAAGGCGACGACGGACGCGCCGGCCGTCGCCCACACGGCCTTCGGCTGCCTGAGGATGCCGCCCGTTCCCGCGTCGAAGGGGGCCATGGGGGGTGCTCCAATCCCGGACGTGACTGGGGTGCCGGATGCCCGGCAGATGGTTGGCAATTGCACACGATAAGTTAGCCGGGCTAATTGATGCAAACTACATCTATTTGCTGTCGTCCCGGGAGGTTCCCTCCGGACGGGTGATCGTCCTTGACGTGGCGCGGCCGGGGTAGGACCGTGGGGCTCTATGAGGGGCGAACCCAGTTGCCCGAAGTGCGGTGGCCGGGTCAGGGCTCCCGGCCTCTTCTCCGATGCCTGGGAGTGCGCTGTGCACGGTGCCGTGCACCCGATGCAGCCGGTGATACCGCCCAGCGTCGAGGCTCTCGAGGTGGTCGTGCGCCGCACGAAGGTGCCGGTGTGGATGCCGTGGCCGCTACCGGTGGGCTGGCTGTTCACCGGCGTGGCCTGCGCGGGGGACGACCGCAGCGGGGGCCGTGCGACCGCCGTCGCGTGCACCGGGCCCGGACCGCTCGGCGGCATGGGCGAGCTCATCCTGGTGGCCGAGGAGCTCGGCGTCGGCCTCGGTGCGCGGTACGCGGGCATCGACGGCCCGGACCCGGGGCCGTACATGGACGTCGAGAAGCCCGCCCAGACCAAGGTCCTGGCCGCCGGCCGCCCGACGCCGCTCTGGCACGTCTCCAAGACCCCGGACGACCGTGCCGTGTTCGCGGGCGAGGCGCTCGGGATGTGGCTGTGGGCGGTGGTGTGGCCGGAGCAGTCCGGGCTGCTGATGTACGACGAGCTGGTGCTCGCCGACCTGCGGGACGCCGGGGCCGAGGTGGAGCTGGTGCCCTGCGGAGCGCTGTCGCCGCGCCTGCTGGAGACGTAGGGCCCGCTGTTCGGAGCCCTCCGGGGGCGCGGGGTCCGGTCCGGACGGCGGAGTTCGGTCCGGGCGGCGGGAGCAGGCGGCTCGCCGCGGGCGCGTAGGGGGCGCAGTACCGGTTCGGGTGTGACAGGGGACGGTGAAAACCCGGTTATCCTGAAGCGTCCCCGTCCGTCCCGTCACCGCTTTGGAGTAACGCGTCGTGCGTATCGACCTGCACACCCACTCCACCGCGTCCGACGGCACGGACACGCCGGCCGACCTGGTCCGCAAGGCCGGCGCCGCAGGTCTCGACGTCATCGCGCTGACCGACCACGACACCACCCGCGGGCACGCCGAGGCCCTCGCCGCGCTGCCCGAGGGGCTCACCCTGGTCACCGGCGCCGAACTCTCCTGCCGGCTCGACGGTGTCAGCATGCACCTGCTGGCCTACCTCTTCGACCCCGAGGAGCCCGCGCTGCTCGCCGAGCGCGAACTGGTCCGGGACGACCGGGTGCCGCGGGCCCAGGGCATGATCGCCAAGCTGAACGCGCTGGGCGTGCCCGTCACCTGGGAGCAGGTCGCGCGGATCGCCGGCGACGGATCGGTGGGCCGTCCGCACGTCGCCGCCGCGCTCGTCGAACTGGGCGTCGTGCCGACCGTGGGTGACGCGTTCACCCGGGAGTGGCTGGCCGACGGCGGCCGGGCCCACGTGGAGAAGCACGAGACCGACCCCTTCGAGGCGCTGCGGCTGGTCAAGGGCGCGGGCGGGGTCGCGGTGTTCGCGCACCCGGCCGCGAGCAAGCGGGGCCGGACCGTGCCGGAGTCCGCGATCGCCGAACTGGCCGAGGCCGGCCTCGACGGCATCGAGGTCGACCACATGGACCACGACCCCGGGACGCGGGCGCGGCTGCGGGGCCTTGCGCAGGAGCTGGGGCTCCTGGTGACCGGGTCCAGCGACTACCACGGCAGCCGGAAGACCTGCGTCCTCGGCGAGTTCACGACGGACCCCGAGGTGTACGGCGAGATCACACGGCGCGCGACCGGGGCGTTCCCGGTGCCGGGGGCCGGCGGAGTCTGAGGCCCCGTCCTCCCGCCCACCTTTCGTTCGTCCCTCAGCGCGAGGCAGTCATGCCTGGCGTTCGTTCTTCAGCAAGGCAGTCATGTTCGACGTCGCCGTCTTCGGCTCTCTCTTCCTGACCCTTTTTGTCATCATGGATCCCCCCGGGATCACCCCGATCTTCCTCGCGCTGACCGCAGGTCGGCCCGCCAAGGTGCAGAAGCGGATGGCCTTCCAGGCCGTGTGCGTGGCCGGTGGCGTGATCGCCGTCTTCGGTCTGCTCGGCCATCAGATCCTCGACTACCTGCATGTGTCGGTGCCCGCGTTGATGATCGCGGGCGGGCTGCTGCTCCTGCTGATCGCGCTCGACCTGCTCACCGGCAAGACCGACGAACCCCAGCAGACCAAGGACGTCAACGTCGCGCTGGTCCCGCTGGGCATGCCGCTGCTGGCCGGGCCCGGCGCCATCGTGTCGGTCATCCTCGCCGTGCAGAAGGCCGACGGCGCCGCCGGGCAGGTCTCGGTGTGGTCGGCGATCCTCGCCATCCACGTCGTGCTGTGGCTGGCGATGCGGTACTCGCTGCTGATCATCCGGGTCATCAAGGACGGCGGCGTGGTCCTGGTGACGCGCCTCGCGGGCATGATGCTCTCCGCGATCGCCGTGCAGCAGATCATCAACGGTGTCACCCAGGTGGTCCGGGGCGGCTGACCCGGCCGCGGGACGCGCGGAGCCCCCGTACCGATCGG
>NZ_MSGP01000529.1 GCF_002078235.1 Streptomyces viridosporus | reverse complement strand
ACGTCCCGACCGGCGGCGGCGGACTCCTCGCCGGCGTCTGCCTCGCCGCCGCCGGTCGGGACGTACACCGTCTCGGTGCCGGGGGCGTCGGCGAGGAGTTCGGTGCCGACCGTGCCCTGCCCGGCGACCACCAGGGGGTGGTCCGAGGAGGGCACGAGGGTGGCGCCGGTCTCCCGCGCGAGCGCGCGGGCCCGTTCCTCCCGCTCGGCCACTCCCCCGCCCACCCGGACGGTCTCGGCGCCGAGCGCGCGGACGGCGGCGGCCTTGGCGGGGTCCGCGCCCGCCGCGAGGACGACGGTCAGGCGGATGCCGAGGGAGCGGGCGAGCCGGGCGAGGGCGATGCCGTGGTTGCCGGACGAGCCGGTGACGACCCGCTCGGCTTCCAGCGCCAGGACGGCGTTGGCGGCTCCGCGCATCTTGAACGAGCCGCCGTGCTGGAGGTGTTCGGCCTTCAGCAGCAGTTCCGGGCCGTGCGCCGTCCGCACCGGGCCGCGCAGCAGGGGCGTGCGGCGGACGTGCGGGGCGATGCGGACGGCGGCCGCGGCGACGTCGGCGGGGCCCGGCAGGGTGCCGGCCGTGGTCGGCCGCAGGCCGGTGGCGGTCACGGGGTGCTCCCGGCGACCAGCCTGCGCCGGTCCGTCTTGCCGCCGCGGGTGGTGGGCAGCGTGTCGTGGCGCCGGAAACCGCGGGGCATCAGGTGCGGCGGCAGCGAGCGGGCCAGGTGGGCGCGGAGTTCCGCGTCCGTGGTGGCGGTCAGGTCGCCGGTGACATGGGCGGCCAGGTAGGCGCGTCCCCGGTCGTCGGTGTGCGCGGTGACCGCGGCGCCGCTGACGCGCGGGTGGGCCAGCAGCGCGCCCTCGATCTCGGCGGGGTCCACGCGGTAGCCGCGGATCTTGACCTGCCGGTCGGTGCGGCCGACGTAGGTCAGGCCCCGCGGGCCCCACCGGCCGAGGTCGCCGGTGCGGTAGAGGCGGGCGCCGGGCGGGCCGCAGGGGTCGGGCAGGAAGCACGCGGCGGTGCGGGCCGGGTCCCCGCCGTAGCCCCGGGCGACGCCGGCGCCGCCGATGTACACCTCGCCCACGGTGCCGTCGGGGACGGGGACGAGGTCGGCGTCCAGCACCCGGACGACCGTGCCCGGGCGGGGCACGCCGACCACGTCGGCGGCCGTGTCGGGCTCGGCGGGGACGACGTGGCGGGTGGTGGTCATGGTGCACTCGGTCGGGCCGTACTGGTTGACGAGCGTGCCCGGGACCACCCGCCGGCCGCCGGCGGTGAGGAAGGGGCGCAGGGACTCGCCGCTGGAGGCGACCAGGGCGACGCCGGCCAACGGGCCGGCCGGGTCCGGTTGTCCGGCCAGGTGGGCCAGGAAGGACGGGGTGGTGCTGAGCAGCGCGGTCACCCGGTGTTCGCGTACGGTGCGGGCGAAGTCGGCGGGCCGCAGCAGCCGGGAGCGTTCCACGATCACCAGGCGGGCTCCGGCCAGCAGCGGGGCGAAGGTGTCCCGCAGGGAGGCGTCGTAGCCGAGCGGTGCCGTCTGCAGGGCCACGGTGTCCGGGCCGAGGCCGAAGGCGCGGGCGGTGTCGCGCAGGTAGGCGTCGAGGGCGTGGTGCTCGACGAGGACGGGGCTGGGTTCGCCGGTGCTGCCGGAGGTGTGGCTGACGTAGGCCAGGGCCTGCGGGTCGACCCGTGGGGGCGGCGGCGCGGGACCGTCCGGCGCGGTGGCGGCGGGCCGGTCCAGGAGGATCGCGGGCAGGCCGGCGTCCAGGGCGCGGGCGTGTGCGGAGGTGGTCAGGAGCAGGCGGGCGCCCGCGCTGCGGAGGAAGGCCGCGAGGCGGTCGCGGGGCTGGGTCACGTCCAGGGTGAGGAAGGCGGCTCCGCAGCGGATGACCGCGGCCGTCGCGGCCACCGCGTCGGCGCCGTGCTCGACGGCGACGGCGCACATCGTCTCCGGCCGGGCGCCGTGGGCGCGCAGCAGCCGGGTCAGCTCGTCGGTGCGGGCGGCGAGGCGGCCGTAGGTGACCCGGCCGGCGGGGGTGTCCAGCGCGACGCGCTCCGGGTGGCGGGCGGCGTGCGCGGCGAGGTCGTCGGCGACGGTGCGCATCACGCCTCCCCGGTGCCGGTGACGGTCAGGTCGACGGCCACGAAGCGGAGTTCGGAGGTGTAGCGGTGCCCGTCGGCGTCGGTGAGCCAGGCCTGTTCGGGGGTGGGCAGCATCTCGCTGACCTTCAGACGGGCCCCGGGGTCCTCGCGGGCGAGCCGGCGGGCCGCCTTGGCGAGGATGGTGACGTACACGGGGCTGTCGAAGTCGACGTAGAACGGGCGGGGTTCGGTCGGGGAGACGACGAACACGAAGCGGGGCAGGTCGTGGCGGCGCTGCCAGTGCCGGGCACGGACGAACCGGTCGGCCTCGCTCTTCTCGTCGGCGAAGTCGGCGTCGCGGACGGGCAGGTGCCAGGTCTCGCGGGCGACGGTCATCCGGTCGATGGTGATGCGCGGGGTGTGCTCGCCCTCGGGCCGGAGGGTGAAGCGGTCCATGACGCGCTGGGTGAGGGTGTTGGCGTAGGCGTCGAGGACGTCGTGGACGGTGCCGTCGGGCAGGACGGCCGTCAGGCGGCCGTCCCGGTCCTCGACGCGGACGTCCGCGCTCGGCACCGCGTGCGGACGGTAGGGGTCGCCGGTCTGGTCGACCAGGGTCACGCAGGTGTCCTCGGGCCGGTCCAGGGAGGGCCGGCTGCGGGTGGACCACTTCAGCGGCAGTTCCTTGGGCAGCGTGGGCAGCAGGCGGGGGGCGGGGAAGTCGCGGGTGGTCTCGGCGACGAGCCGGTCGCGGTCGGGGTGCTGGTGGACGAAGAGGGAGGCGCCCATGGTGTTCAGCGCGCAGTGCATCTCGCCGAGGACGAGGCCGACGTCGCCGCGGGCGAGGGCGTCCGCGTCCTCGGCGACGACCAGGACGTCGGGGCTGACGTAGCGGGCGAGGGACCAGCCGTCGCCGGGCTCGTCGAACTCGTGGCGCACCCGGTCGGCCAGTTCGGCCGCGGTCAGGCGGACGCGGCGGGCGCCGGCCGGGAGGTCGAGGATCCGGGCCCACTTGGCGCGCAGTTCGGCCTGGACGGCGTCGATCAGGTCGCCGGCGTCGGGGTGCGGGGAGGGCAGGGTGTGCATCCACAGGGTGGCGAGGTCCACCGGGGTGCCGTCGGCGCCCAGGCGGGCGTGGACGGTGCGCAGGCGGGCGCGGACGGCGTCGGCGAAGCGGTTCGTCATCCAGCGGGCGGCCGTCAGGCACAGCTGGAGGGGTTCCAGGTGGGCCAGCAGGGCGGGTCCGGCGGTGGCGGTGGCGGACCGCCGGGCGTCGGAGTACACCAGCCCGCGGCAGGGGGCGGTGCGCGCGCCCTTGGCGCGCTGGGCCTCGCTGTCGGTGAGGGCGGCGAAGTCGGCCTCCAGGGCGCCGATCGCGGTGGTCAGCGCGGTGGCGTCGGTGCCGGCGGCGCGTACGGCGTCCCGGCCGCGCTCCAGCACGGCGAGCTTGGCGAGTGCCCGGTCGCGGGCGGCCCCGTCGGGGACGCGCTCGAGGATGCGGCGCAGGGCCAGGTCGGGGTGGGTGGCGGCGGGCACCTCCAGGCGCCAGGACACCCAGCGCCGGCGGACCAGCTCGCGCACGGTGCCGTCGGCCTCGTCGGCGTCCAGGCCGAGTTCGGCGGCGAGGGCGGCCACGTGCCGGGTGCCGTCGCAGTGCCGGAGCACGGCCTGCTGGAGCTCGCCGACGGGCTGGGCGGGCCGCCCCGGGACCCGTACCGTGCCGTCCTCGCAGCGCACGAAGGACATCCGGCGCGGCGGGATCCACCGCATCAGCTCCTCGTCCTCGGCGAGCACCTTGGCCAGGGCGTCGACGGCCCAGCCGGAGAAGTAGACCTCCTGCGCCGCGAGGAAGCCCCGGCCGGCGTCCACGGCGACGGCGTGCGGCGCCGACGGGTCCCAGCGGCCCCAGCCGACGGGGCCGAAGAAGCCGATGGTGTCGTTCTTCACGCAGAACCGCTGCCAGTAGTGGGCGACCAGTTCCTCCCGCTGGCGGGGCATGCTGCTGCGCTTGTCCACGCCCGGCGTCCAGCGCAGGAACGGGGCGATGCCGGTGCGCAGCACGGCCGGGTTCTGCCAGGCGAGGGCCGCCTGGAAGCGGGGCCGGGCGGCGACCTCCTGGAGGTGGCGGGCGGTGTCCACGGCGGCCGCCGACACCTCCTCGGCGAAGGCCTGCCACTCGGGTCCGGACCGATCGGTGCCGGGGCCGAACTTGTCGGCGGCCTCGGCCAGTCCGGGCGGGGCCAGGCGCAGCACGCCGTCGGCGGGGAAGCCCGGGCCGCGCAGGGCGAACTCCTCCCAGAGCCGCCAGCCTCCGCCCGGCAGCAGGACCGGTGCGTGCTCGTCCGACATCGCGTGCTCCTTCCGGAAAGGGGGTGCGCGGGGAGGCCGCGCGGCTCGGCCGGGCGGTGGTCGCCGGCCGGGCTGCCGGGCTCCCGGCCGGACAGCACCGTCCCGCGCCGGGGGCGGCACGCACCAGAGAAGATCCGGCAGCAACGCGCGCCGCGGGCTCGGCGCGTTCGTCCCTGCCCGGGCGGGCGGCCGCCCGGCACGCTGGCGGCGTCGGCCCCTACCTGCGGCCGGCCCATCACCTGCGGGAGGTTCACCGTGACGCAACCCAACCCCACGGCCGGCGCGGGCGCCGGCGAGGCCCGTCCGGACACCGACGAGGTGTACCTCGTGGTGCGCAACGACGAGGAGCAGTACTCGATCTGGCGGGCGGACCGCGAGGTGCCCGCCGGCTGGCACCCGGAGGGCCGGCGGGGCAGCCGGCAGGAGTGCCTGGACCACATCGGCGTGATCTGGACGGACATGCGCCCGCTCAGCCTGCGCCGCCGGCTGGCCGGGGCGGATGTCTGAGCCGCGGGCGGGCCGGCTGCTGGATCGGCCGGCGCACGCCCCGCCGCCGGCGCCGTCCGGGCCGCCGGGCCCGGCCGTGCTGGACCTGTCCGGGCTGCGGCACCGGACGCGGGCGCCGGGCCCGCGCGTCCTGCGGGGGCCGCTGGAGCTGTACCTGGCCCACGTCGGGGTCCAGGACCGGCGCACCCTCCTGGACGCGCGGGAGCTGCTGGACACGGAGGAACGGGCCCGGGCCCGCGCGTTCCGGCACGACCGCGACCGCGACGCGTACGTGGTCGCGCACGCGGCCCTGCGCGACGTGCTGAGCGCGCTGCTCGGCGTGCGCGCCGAGGCGCTGCCCCTGGCGCGGGAGCCGTGCGCGGGCTGCGGCGGGCCGCACGGGCGGCCGGTCCTGCGCACGCCGGGTGTGCACTTCTCCCTGTCGCACAGCGGAGACCTGGTGCTGGTGGCGCTGGCCCCGGCACCGGTCGGCGTCGACGTGGAGGGACTGGCCACGGCCCGGGCGGTGCTCGGCGCGCAGTCGGCGCTGCACCCGGCGGAGGCGGACGAGCTGGCGCGGCTGCCCGCGCACGAGCGTCCGGCCGCGTTCACCCGCGCCTGGGTGCGCAAGGAGGCCTACCTGAAGGGGCTGGGCACGGGACTGGTGCGCGACCCGGCGCTGGACTACGTGGGCACCGGGCCGCTGCCGGCCCTCCAGGCACCGGGGTGGAGCATGCGGGACGTCCCGGTCCCGGCGGGGTACGCGGCGGCGGTGGCCCTGCGGACGCCCTGACGGCGCACGGGCGAACACGGCGGGGGCCGGTCCGGTGGACCGGCCCCCGCCGTGGTGTCGCGGCGTGACCGCGCGGCCCGGTGTCCCCGAGGGGTCGGGAGCGCGATGCCTTCACCAATGACTCACCCGTACGAGGGAGTCGGCGCGCTACGATCACCGGCGTGACCGCTCCGGAACCGACCATCGTCGCCACCTCCGGGGGGCATCGCGTCGGCGCGCGCACCCGGGTCCTCTTCGACTCCCTGGTCCACCACGCGGTCGACCTCTCCGGTGTGCACGGCAGGCGCCCCCGCGTCCTCTACCTGGGCACGGCGGTGGGCGACGCCGAGCACGTCACGGCACGGGTGGGCGAGGCCGCCCGGGTCGCGGGCTTCGACCTCACCCCGCTCCACCTCTTCCCGATGCCGAACGTGGAGGACGTCGAGGGCACGGTGCTCGACCACGACGTGGTCTGGGTGATGGGCGGCTCGGTGGCCAACCTGCTCGCCGTGTGGCGGGTGCACGGACTCGACGAGGTCCTGCGGCGCGCGTGGCGCGCCGGTGTGGTGCTCGCCGGCGTGAGCGCGGGCTCCATCTGCTGGTACGAGGGCGGCACGACGGACTCCTTCGGCCCCGAACTCCGCCCGGTGACCGACGGGCTGGGCCTGCTGCCGTACGGCAACGGGGTGCACTACGACAGCGACGGGGGCCGGCGTCCGCTGATCCACCGGCTGGTCGCCGAGGGCGTCTTCACGACGGCCCACTGCACCGACGACGGTGTGGGACTGGTCTACCGCGGCACCGAGTTGGCCGAGGCCGTGACCGAGCAGCGGGACAAGGGCGCGTACGTGGTGCGCCGGGACGGCGATCGGACCGTGGAGGAGCGGATCGAGCCGCGGCTGCTTCCCGCGCCTCCCGGCTGACGGACGCACGGCGCCGCGGCCCCCCGGCCGCGCGGGGGGACGGGAGGCGGCGTCCGGCCGCGCGGGAGGACGGGAGGCGGCGTCCGGCCGGTGCGGCCTCGTGTCCACGGCCTCCCCCTCCCCCGCGTTCGTCCCGTGCCCCGCGTCACACCAGGCCGTGGCGCACGGCGTGGGCGACGGCATGGGCCCTGTTGCGGGCCTGCAGCCGGGCCATGATCTCGTAGACGACGTTCTTGACGGTGTGCTCGGAGCAGCCCAGCAGCAGGGCGATGTCCGCGTTGCCGTACCCCTCGGCCATGAGGCTCAGCACCGAGGCCTGACGTGCGGTCAGGGCGGGCCGGCCCCCGCCGCCGGCGGCCGGGTCACCGGGGCGTGCGCCGCCGGTCAGCAGGTGGGAGAGCTCCGGGTAGGGGATGCTCGGGTGCGGGTGGGCCGCGCGGCGCACCGCCGCCGCCAGGCTCTCCTCGGTGAGGTCGGCGGTCCGCAGGACGACCGCCCCGGCCCGCAGCGCGAGCCGCAGGTCCGTCCGGCCGACGGTGTCGCACACGAGGACCAGCGGGCCGGTGTCCGGCCGGCCCCGCAGGGCCCGGGCGACGTCGGCGGCGGCGACCACGGTGACGGTCCCGGGTCCGCCGTGCTCCGGCGCGCAGGCCAGCCCGGCCCGGCGGGCCACGCCGCGGACGCGGTCCGCGCCGCGCGAGGGCGTGATGCGCAGGACGACGGGTGCGGACGCCGGGCCGGCACCGGGCACGGGGGGCGCGGCGGCCAGGGTCGCGGTCACAGCAGACCCGCCCGGAGCGCGTAGGCGACCGCGTGGGCGCGGTTGCGCAGCCGGAACCGCTGGGTGATGTCGTGGACCACGGTGGTCACGGTGCGCGGCGAGTAGGCGAGCCGCTGGGCGATCTCGGCCGTCTCGTGGCCGTCGGCGAGCAGCCGCAGCACCGAGCGTTCCCGGTCGGACAGCATGCCCTCGGCCCAGCCTCCGGTGCCGTGCCGGGCGTCGGCCGGGCGGTCCAGGAGCTGTTCGAGCAGGCGGGGCGGCAGGGTGCAGTCGTCGCGGGAGGCGGCCAGCACCGCGTGGGCGAGGCGGGGCGCGTCCGCGTCCCGGCGCGGGAGCAGGCCGCGGGCACCGGCGGCGAGGGCGTGCAGGACGTCGCCGGAGGCGAGGGCGCCCGCCACCAGGACGACGGCGGGGCTGTGTCTCAGGGCGCGGGTGGCGCGCACCATGTCGAGTTCGGCCGGTCCGAGGCGGTCCACGGTGAGGACGGCGACCCGCGCGTCCGCGGGCTCGCACACGGTCAGGTCCGGGCAGGCCAGCAGGGTCGTGCGCGTGCCGGCCTCCAGTACCGGGTCGAGGGCGACCACGCCGACGGTCACGGGTGCTCCCATCTGCTACTCCTAGGAAGTTCGTCCGCCCGGTCGTGCACGCTCCGGGGCGGTGTTGCGGTGGGGACTGCGCACCACCGTGCCGTGGGCGGGGAGGCGTGGGCATCGGTAACCGGTCCCCACCTTTCCGGCCGAGGGGGCCGTCCCCGTCGGCGTCCGCTCCCCCCGCGACCGCCTCGCCGCCCGTCGTGCGGCGCCCGCCGGCGGACCGGCGCGGTGGCGGTGATCTGCGGGTGGGGGTCCGGGGGC
>NZ_MSGP01000528.1 GCF_002078235.1 Streptomyces viridosporus | reverse complement strand
GGACGGGCACGCACGCGACCCCGGCCTCGGTCGCCCGGAGCCGCTCCAGTTCCCCGAGCAGCGCGGCGTCGCGCTGCAGCATCCCCCACGCCTGTACGAAAGCACCGGTGGCGTGGACGTAGAGCTCCAGCGGCAGCGACCGCAGGTCCTCGACCGGGGGGTACGGGTGGGGGTCCGGCTCGGGGAAGTCCTCGGCCCGGAAGGGGAGCCGGTGCAGCGCGGCCAACGTCCGGCCGGCCTGCGCCGACATGGACTCGGTGAACTCCTCGTCCGCGGCGAGCTCGCTGCCGGACCTGATGCCGTCCAGCATCCGGAACACCAGCAGCCGCTGCTCCTCGTCACCCCCGAGGAATTCGGGGCGGGGGAAGGGGCGGGCGCCGCCGTTCGCGAGAAGCTCGAACGACATGATCCTTCGATAACGCTTCAGGGATTCCTCGGGACTCCCTTTCAGCCGTTTCACGAATACCGGCTCACCTGTGTCCGTGACACCGGACCAGTTGTCGTTCCGGCCCGGGTAGGAATAGACCTCGGAAGCGCTCAGCGAACCCAGCCCGAGCCGCCTCAGGAGTTGTTCGACCGATGCGTCCACGGGACCGTCGACAACCGACGCGGAAGACCGGCTCTGCGGATATTCGATCTTTTCGCCTGCCACAGACGTTTTCTATCCCGGGCCGCCGCCGCCTGACAACGGAGTGACCGCTATCGGCCACCGCGGGCGGGGACGCACCGGGTACGGTCCGCCCCGGCGCGGAGCCGGGCGACGCCGGCCGGCGGCGACCGGTGACGACGATTCCCCGCCGTCCCTCCCGATCCCCGTGCCACCGCGCCGGCACCACCCGGCCCGAAGCGCCGCTCCCCTCCGCGCGCCCTGCCCCGAGGGGGACGGGCGGCGTCGCTCCGGTCAGATGATTCTTCGGCGCACGGCCCACACCACTGCTTCTATCGGGGTTTCCACGTCGACGTGGTCGCATATCGACCGGAGTTTGCGCCGGAGTGTGCGGTCGCTCATCTCCATACGGCGGGCGACCTGCGCCATGGTGCAGCCTTGGGAGACAAGTTGAAGGATTCTCATGTGGTCGTTTCCTAGTTCGAGGTGGGGCTCTCTCAAGGAACTACTACGATTCACCTGTCAACCTCATGATCGTCCGGCGGTGAGGCGCCGGATTCCGATGTGCTGAAAGGCTCGCCGGAAGAACCGGTTCGCGGTTCTTACGGCGGACCGAATATGTGCCGACACCGAAGACGGATCGGAAGCGCGGGGGCGGCGCGACGAAGACGGGGCACCGGCCCGCACCGGGAAGAACTGCGGGTACGGGGGCGGATCGCGGAATCGGGGAAGAACCGCTCGTGCGGCCGCGCGACCGCCCGGTGATCGCGCGCCGGGCGCCGGGCGGGGCGGAAGGGGGCACCCGATTCCCGGTGAACGCGATGCGCGGGATCACCACCGAGAACCGCGTGCACGCCGCTCAGCAGCATTTCCACCCCGCACTCACCCGAACTCGATTCCGATCGACTCGCCGAAGCCGGCCCCGCGATCAATATGCCCGCGGACCGTCGGATCCAAAACCCTTGGAATTCGAATCCAACGGCCCATGAAAAGGGAAGGGAAACGCACACCGACAGGGCCTCCGACAAAGGCGCGGACGGTTCACCCGGCCTTCGCCCGGCATGTGCGGGCGTGACCACAGCAGTCACGGCGAACGCCGTGAAGTTCTGCGCGGTCCCGGCGGCCGCACTCACCGCGGCCACGACGCCGGCGATCACGACGGCCCGGTCGACCGAACGGATCCGGGGCGCCCGCGACCCCCGTGACCAGTATGTTTCTCACCCCGGGGCCATGCTCGGCAGGGAATTCCTCAAGCGAGGTGACTGATCCACCTTGCCCGGAAGCATGAAGTTCCCCCTTGACTGAGACCCCGTGAAACGCTCGGCCGAATGTGCGGCGGCCACATCTGGAGGGCGGGCGGCGAAGCGTCGACCCACCCACGCATTCGAACGTACGGCCAGTATATGAACCGCTGGATCGACTTGGTCAACGCTTTACTCTTGTGACTGACGTCACAGCATTATCATTTTCGCGGAATTTGAGGTTCCGGATGTGATGGGATATTTTTCGACGCCCAATAACCCGGTGCCGCACTCCCGCCATTCACGCACAAAAAGCTTGGCACATACATCATCCTTCCAAGGGAGGCACATCACCCAAAATGAATTAACTACGTGCATATCGAAAACAATCCCCGGGTACGGGACCTCTCGGGCCCCCGGTACGGCGTCCCGCTTCCGACGGGTACGACGGGGCGGCCGCGCGGGGCACCCGCCCGCCCGCAGCCCCGCCCCGGCGGGCATCGCGCCCCGGGCAGCGGAGGCTCCGGGCCGGTGCCTGCCCGCCCCGGGGCCCCGGTGGAACCGCCCTCGGGTCCCGGTTCCGGGACCCACGCGTTCCGGACCCACGCGTTCCGGGGCCGCGCATGACGTGGGCCCGCGGGATCACGACCACCGGTTCCGCGTCACCACGCGGGATCCCGTCTCCCCCGACCGGCGGCTTACCGGCGCGTCCGTGCCTGCGGCCGGGCCCTCCGGTGCGGCACCGTCCGCTCACGCGTCACTCGGCGCTTCACCGTCGGGACGACCGGCACTTCCCCGGTTCGCCCGGCCCGGGAGCGGTGCCCCGGGCGTGCCGGACGGATCGGCCGGCCGTGCCGACAGGGCCGTCCGCCCGGCAGGGTGTCAGCACGTGGAGGTTCCGGAGGCCGCGAGCCCTTCGACCGCCTGCGCGTGCCCCTTGGGACACCTGCCGGCACCGGGTACGGCGAGCGCGGCACGGAACTGGTCCCGCGCTTCCGCGACCCGCCCCGCCGCGCGGTAGGTGCGGCCCGGCCGGCACCGGATGTCCATCTCCCGCCGGTCGTGGTCGGGATCGCCGAGCGGGGCCAGGGTCCGGTGCTGCGTGAGAGCGCGCCGGAGGACGGCTGCGGCGGCATCCAGGTTTCCCGCGCTGTGCTCTGCCGTGCCCAGCCTGGCCAGGGTGAGTGTGTGCAGGAGGACGTCCCCGGTTTGCTGGATGAGGTCGGCCACCCGGCCGAACATGACCCTGGCCTTCGGTGGGTCGAGGTAGAGGTGGAGGTCGAGGCTGGAGGTCAGCGCCCTGCTGATCGCGCGAGGGCGGCCGATGGCCCTGCCGCGGACGTGCGCGGCGCGGAAGCAGGCCAGTGCCTCCTCGTTCCGTCCCTGACCGTGGCGGACGAAGCCGAGGCCGAAGGACGCCATCGCGCCGAGCCAGTGGTCGTCGAACTGCCGCGCCAGTTCCAGACCCTCGGTGAGACGGGCTGCCCCTCGGGCACCCCGGTCCGCGCTCGGCCCGGCGGTTCCGAGCCCGATCATGGTTCCCCGTCCGGGGCGGCGGCCGGGCTGACGGACACCGCGCGCGGGACCGTCCACGATCTCCATGAAGCACTGAGGGAGACGGTCCGCCGACGGCTGGCCGGGGGCGACGGCACCGGCAGGGGCGGCGGCTACGGCGTACGGGTGCTCGACGCGTACGAGACGGATCCCGACGTGTGGCGGACCCGGCTGCTCCAGGTTCTGGCGGGTTCCGGGGCGGAGGGGGACGAGGAGGTTCTCGCGGCGGCCCGCGCCGTACTCCGCGCGGAGCGCCGGACGGGTCCCGTCTCGCCGGACGCCCCCGGCTCCGGGGAAGTACCGGCCGGGGACGGCACCCCACGGAACCACGCGTTCGATTGACGGTGCGGTGGGCGGCGCCCCGGCCGCGGGCGTCCCCGCTCACGCATCGCTCGCGGAGGCGGTCCCACGACACCCCGGCCGTCCGCCCCGCCATGTCCCGAACAACAGAAAGCCCCAGGTCAACACCTACTGACCTGGGGTTCCAGTGGAGCCGCCTTCGGGATTCGAACCCGAGACCTACGCATTACGAGTGCGTTGCTCTGGCCATCTGAGCTAAGGCGGCACGCTGCCCGCACCCATGGTGCGATCGGCAACGCCGGTAAGTCTACACAGTTTCCGAGGGTGCTTCGCACCTGCCCCGGAGGCGGGCCACAGCGCCCGCCTCCGGGGGTGGGGCACCGGCTACGAGCAGCGCTTTCCGTCCGCGGGCGGGGTGCCGCGGAGCAGGTAGGCGTTGATCGTGGAGTCGATACAGTCGCTGCCCCGGCCGTAGGCGGTGTGGCCGTCGCCCTCGTGGGTGAGGAGGCGGGCCGAGGACAACTGGCCGG
>NZ_MSGP01000527.1 GCF_002078235.1 Streptomyces viridosporus | reverse complement strand
GTGCAGGGGCGGGTTCGGGACCTGGTACCTGGAGCTGACCAACACCACCGACCGCCCCTGCACCGGCGTCCATCCCGTCGTCGTGCTCGTCGACGAGGAGCGGGCGCTGAAGCCCTCGCAGCTCCGTCTGGAGTTCCACGACGGCGAGCGGTTCCGCCCCGTCCGCTTCGAGACCACCGACCGGGACGAGTTCGTCGGTGCCTTCGCCGACGAGGAGGCGGGCTTCCCCGGGTTCACCGTCGGGCCCGGCGGGGCCCTCACCGTGACGGTCCGCCTCGCGGTCGCCCCGGACGCCGTGCCGGGCGAGGTCACCGCCAACGCCGCCGTGGTGCAGCGCCACGAGGACGACGGCGACTGGGTCGGCCAGTCGAACGACTACCGGTTCCGCATCGACGCCGGCCCCGTTCCGGGGAGCGGCACCGGCAGCGCCTCCCCGGTCCCCGGCGAGGGCACGGGCGGCTTCCCCTTCGTCGACGAGCTCGCCCGTACCGGAAACGGCGGACGGCTCCTCGCCGTCGCCGTGGCGGCGCTGCTCACCGGCGGCACGGCCGCCCTGCTGCTCACCCGCCGGCGCCGCTGATCCCCGGGGCCGGCCCCGCCGCGGGCCGAGGACCACCCGTTCACCCAAGATCCGGGTCTGTCTAGGCTGGGACGCACGGAGAACCGCGTACGGCAGGAGATCCCGCACATGGCAGACCGCAAGCCCATCAAGTCGTGGCTCACCGACATGGACGGGGTGCTCATCCACGAAGGGGTGCCGATTCCCGGCGCCGACGCCTTCATCAAGAAGCTCCGCGAGTCCGACACGCCCTTCCTGGTCCTCACCAACAACTCGATCTACACCCCGCGCGACCTGCACGCCCGGCTGCGCCGCATGGGCCTGGACGTGCCGATCGAGAACATCTGGACCTCCGCCCTCGCCACCGCCCAGTTCCTCGACGACCAGCGCCCGAACGGCTCCGCGTACGTCATCGGCGAGGCCGGCCTGACCACCGCGCTGCACGACATCGGCTACGTCCTCACCGACCACGAACCGGACTACGTCGTCCTCGGGGAGACCCGCACCTACTCCTTCGAGGCCATGACCAAGGCCGTACGGCTCATCAACGCCGGCGCCCGCTTCATCTGCACCAACCCCGACGAGACCGGCCCCTCCACCGAGGGACCGCTGCCGGCGACCGGTGCGGTGGCCGCGCTGATCACCAAGGCGACCGGCAGGCAGCCGTACTTCGCGGGCAAGCCCAACCCGCTGATGATGCGCACCGGGCTCAACACCCTCGGGGCCCACTCCGAGAGCAGCGCGATGATCGGCGACCGCATGGACACCGACGTCCTGGCCGGCATGGAGGCCGGGATGCAGACGTTCCTGGTGCTCACCGGCCTGACCCGGCCGGAGCAGGTGGAGGACTTCCCCTACCGGCCGTCCAAGGTCGTGGACTCCATCGCGGACCTCGTCGACCTCGTGTAGCCGCACCGCGCACCGCCCGGCCCGGGGTCCGGACCCCG
>NZ_MSGP01000526.1 GCF_002078235.1 Streptomyces viridosporus | reverse complement strand
AGCCAGCCCTCGGTGACCCGGTTCGCCTCGGCGGTCGGCTTCAACGGTTACCCCGCGCTCCGGGAGAGGCTGCAGTCGATCGCCCTCGGGCCCCTCGCCGGCGGCCCCGCCGAGGAGAACCGGGGCAACGAACTCCAGGCGGCGGTCGACGCCGAGATCGAGAACCTGGAGAACCTGCGGCGGGACTTCGCCGACGCCGACCGGGTCATCGAGGTCGGCCGCCTCCTGTCCGCGTCCGCGCCGCTCACGGTCCTCGGCCTGCGCATCTCCGTTTCCCTCGCCGAGTACTTCGCCTACGCCGCCCGCCGTGTCCACCCGGACGTACGGCTCGTGACCCGGGGCGGCAGCGTCGCCTACGACGCGCTGCTGCAGTCACGGGAGGCGGGTGGCACCTGGGTGCTGGCGTTCTCGATGCCCCGGCACGCCCAGGAGACCCTGACGGCGGTGCGGGTGGCGCGGACCGCCGGGCTGAAGGTCGCGCTGATCACCGATCTGGCGCTGGGCCCGGTCGCGGACGAGGCCGACGTCACCTTCGCCACCGGCACCGGATCGCAGCTGGTCTTCGACTCCTACGCCGCTCCGGGCGTGATGTGCGCCGCGCTGCTCCAGGCCATGACGGACGCGGATCCGGAGCGGACGCAGGCCCGGCTCGACGAGTACGAGCAGGTCGCCGACCAGCACCGGTTCTTCCTCAAGGACTGAGCGGCACCCGGCCCCGCCGGACCCGCTCCGCGGAACGCGGCGGAACCGCGGCGGACCGCCCCATCAAAGCACGCATGAATGTTTTTATACGTCTTGCAAACCAGATCGCATATATAAATACTGCTCACGGATCGCGGCCCGACCCTTCCGGACCGCGATCCGACCCTTCCCGTCCTCACCCGCTCCGCCCGGAAAGCCGACGGTCCGCCCATGCGCAGCCAGCACCACTCGGCGCGCAGGACCCCGACCCGACCGGGCCCTCGCGCGCACACCCGGAGCCCGTCGGCTCCTACCCGCTCCGGCGGCCCGGGTGTCGGGCCGGGCAGCCCCTGCCCGGCCGTCCGTGGCGGCCCCGGCCATCCCCTAGGCCGGGGCCGCCCCGCCCCGTCGTCCACCCCCACGACGCCGTCCACCCGGAAACGATGATCATGCCCCTGACATCCACGCGCCTCGGCCCGGACTGGCCCTGCCAGGTCAAGACACCCGGCAGCCACGACTGGGAACGCTCGGCGGTCACGTGGCTGCGCGAGCTGGTGCCGGCGCGCTACGCGAGCTATCCGGCATTCGCCCGGCACCCCGTCCTGCTCGCCCGGCACGCCCAGATCCAGGTCGAGCACGAGATCCGGGTGGCGCGCACCGCCCTGCAGACCTCGCGGGCCGATCTACCCCGGCTGGGACTGCACGAAGGCGCCATCGAGCACACGATCAAGTTGTACGCGGCGGAGGTCATGCAGCTGCAGCACATCGCGCGCAGCGTGCGGGCGGTCGCCCGGGCCCTGGCCGGAACCGGTCGCTGATCCCGGGCCCCGCCCGGTCCGACGGGGCGGCGCACACACCCCGGCACGAGGACGTCGGGGCACGTCAGGCCGCCGGTGGCGCTCCGGGGGCACCGGGCCACGCGCCCTTCGCGGGAAGGGCCCCGACCTGCTCACCAGTGCGTTTCCGACCGATGAACCGGTCACCCCCCACGGTTCGGTGTGCCATGCTCGACGCGTGATGAGCGAGCCCGTTACTCCGGCGGAGTCCGAAGCCGTGCCCGACCTGGCCGAACTGGCCAGGGTCGTCGCCCGGCAACGCGCCGAGATGGACCGGCTGCGCGAGCAGGCGGCGACGTCGGCCGTGGTGGAACGCGCCAAGGGCGTCGTGATGGCCCGGGCCGGCTGCTCCGCGGACGCCGCGGGCGAGACGCTGCTCCAGCGGGCCAAGGCGGCCCGCCGCACCCTGCTGGAGGAGTGCTGGATCACCCTGGGCGACCCGGCGCCCGACCGGTCCGGCTCCGGTGTGCCCCGGGCACGCTCCACCACGGGCATATCCGACGGGGCGTCCGGTCTCCCCCGGACCGGCCCGCCGGCGGAACCGTCCGCTCCGGACGGCGTCGCCGCCTCCCTGGACCGCCTCGGCCGCGCCCTCGTCCACGCGGACACGTTCCACGACCTGGCCCGGTGCCTGCTGGAACACCTCGCACCGGACCTGGGCGCGGACGCGGTCATGATCTACGCCCGGCGGTCCGGCGGGAGACTCGATCTGGTCGGTCACGCCGGGGTCGGCGAACGGCACGTCGCCCAGTGGCGTCAGGTTCCCCCCTTCCACGGGATCGCGGTCCTGGACGCCCTCCGCTCCGGTGCGCCGCTCTGGCTGGAGGACTTCGCCGAGGACAGCAAGCGGTACCTGCTGATCGGCGACCCGCCCGAGCGGTGGCGGTCACGGGTGTGGCTGCCCCTGCCCGCCGGGGACGGCGCCGAGGTCTGCGTGGGCGTGCTGCGCGTCCGATCCGGACCGTTCACCCCGCGCGACCGCGCCCACCTGCGGGACGTCACCCGGTTGTGCGCCGGACGGCTGCGTACGCTCGCCGCCCCGCCGGAGCCGGCGTCCGTCGCCTCCCCGGACGCCGTGCGGACCCTGTTCGAGGCCCTGCCCGTCGCGGCGATGCTGCTGACCCCGGTGCACGGCCCTTCCGGCGAGGTCGTCGACTACCGCATCGACGCCGCGACGGAGCAGGTGGCCTCCGCACTGGGCGACACCGGAGGCGGCCCGGTCGGCCGGCGGCTGCGCGAGTACCGGACCGATCTGACGGACGAGCCGCTGTGGCGGGGCTGCCGGAACACGCTGGCCACCGGGGAGCCGTACGAGGGCGAACCCTTCGCCCACCAGGAAGTGGTGGACGGTGTCGCGGCCTTGTCCACCTACTCCGTGCGGGTGACCCGACTGGAGGGCTCGCTGGTCGTCACCTGGACCCGGCACGCCTCCTCCGACCGGCAGGAACAGCGGCTCGCCGACCTGCAGCGGCTGGGCAACCTCGGCTGGGCGAACTGGAACCTGGTCACGCATGAGCCGTCCTGGTCGTCGCAGGTCTTCACGATCCTCGACCGGGACCCCGCGGACGGGCCCGTCCGGCTCGTCGACCTCCCCGCGCTCGCGGAGCCCGACGACCGGCCCGCGCTGAGCCGTGCCGTCGACGTACTGATCCGCGAGGGAGAGCCGCTCGACGTCCCGTTCCGGGTCCGCACCGCACACGGCGTACGGCACCTGCGCCTCGCCGCCGAGGCCGTGGCCGACCTCAACGGCACGCCCGCCGAGGTGCACGGCTTCGTGCAGGACCTGACCGCGCGGCGCCGGGCCGAACTGGCCCTGGTGGAGAGCGAACGGGAGATCCTCACCCAGCACGACGTGCTCCGGACCGAACGGACCCTGGTCGCCCGGCTGCAGAACGCCCTGCTGCCCCTGCCCCGACAGGCGATGGACCTGGCCGGACTGCGCGTCGAGGTCGCCTACCTTCCCGCCCAGGCGGGCGTCCACGTCGGCGGTGACTGGTTCAGCGCCATCGAACTGCCCGACGGCGACGCCCTGTTCGTCATCGGCGACGTCGCCGGGCACGGGGTCGACGCCGTGGCCACCATGGCCCAGCTGCGCTTCACCGCCAAGGGCATGGTCATCACCGGTTCCTCGCTGACCGGCGCGCTCGCCCGGCTCAACACCCTGCTGCTGCACTCCCGGGACACCCACGGCACCGCGACCATGGTCCTGGCCCGTTACAGCCCCGGGGAACGGCGGCTGGCCTGGGCGCAGGCGGGGCACACCCCGCCCCTGCTGCTGCGCGGCGGCGAGGTGACCTATCTGGGTCGCCCCCCCGGCATGCTGCTCGGCGCGATCGCGGCACCCCGCTTCGAGGAGGCCGAGTGCCGTCTGCAACCGGGCGACCGGATCCTGCTGTACACGGACGGCCTGGTGGAGCGGCCCCCGGAGAACATCGACGCGGGACTGGGGCGTCTCGCCGAGGCCGTGACGGCCCGTCCGGGCGACGGGAGCGGGTCCCTGGGGGCGCTGCTGGACACGATGCTGGAGGGTGAACGCCGCGACGACGTGTGCGTCCTCGACGTCCGCCTCCCCGAGGAGCAACGGGGGCCCGGCGAGGCGTAGGGCGGGCCGCGGGCGGACGCCCGCTCCGGACCGGTGCCGTCGCGGTGCCGCCGACGCGACCGCGGCTTCGCCGTGCAGGTCAGTTCCCCGGGGGGACGGGGTCCTCGGCACGGCGCACGCCGGCCGTGCGGGACTCCAGCGCGAGCCGTGTGTCGTCGCCGTAGACGCCGGTCTCGTCGCCCNNCAGAGCTGGAAGCGGGCGACGGCCGCGGACAGGGCGGCGTCGTAGCGGCCGTCGGTGGCCCCCTCCCGGTAGACGTCCGGGATGCGCAGCAGCCGTCTCTGGAGTTCGGTCACCTCGGGGCCGAAGTCGCCCTCGCTGAGGAACCCCGGGAGGTCCGGGGACGACGGGGGCGGCGAGGAG
>NZ_MSGP01000525.1 GCF_002078235.1 Streptomyces viridosporus | reverse complement strand
GAGCGAGGGTAGCGGGCGGGACGGGCCGCGGACACACCGACGGCCCGCCCCCACGGAGAGGTGGGGACGGGCCGTCGGGTGGTGTGTCAGCCCTCCACGGGCTTCGCGGCGGCCGCGGTCTTGCGGNNTCCGCCGGGGCCTCCGGCTCCGGCGCGGCCGTGGTGGCCTTGCGGGTCCGGCGCGGCTTGGCGGCCTCGGTGGCCTCCGGCCCCTGGGCGGCCTGCGCCGGGATCTCGGCGACGGTCGTGGCGGCCTCGGTGGCCTCCGCGGTCTTGCGGGTGCGGCGGCGCGGCTTGGCCTCCGCGGTCTCCGCCGTGTCGACGGCCTCGGCGGCGGCCGCGGTCTTGCGGGTGCGGCGGACCTTCGGCTTCTCCTCCGCCGGGGCCTCCGGCTCCTGCACGGTGGTCGTGGCGGTCTCGGTGGCCTCCGCGGTCTTGCGGGTGCGGCGGCGCGGCTTGGCCTCCGCGGCCTCCGCCGTGTCGACCGCTGCCTCGGCCTTCTTGGCCGTGGACTTCCGCGTGCGACGCGGCTTGGCGGCCTCGGTGGCCTCCGGCCCCTGGGCGGCCTGCGCCGGGATCTCGGCGACGGCCGTGGCACCCTCGGTGACGGCCGTGGCGGTCTCGGCGGCCTCCGCGGTCTTGCGGGTGCGGCGGCGGGGCTTGGCCTCCGCGGCCTCCGCCGGCTCGGTGGTTCCCTCGACCGCGTCGACCACCGGCTCAGCGGCCGCGGTCTTGCGGGTGCGGCGACGACGCGGCTTCGCGGGCGCCTCGAGGGCTTCGGCGGCTTCGGGGGCCTCCACCGGCTCGGTGACTCCCTCGGCCGTCGTGACGGCGGACCGCGCCGGCTCCACGGGCTCGACCGCGGTCGCCGCGGCGGACGCCGTCTCGGCCGGGACCCCGCCGCGCATCCGGCGGCGGCGGCGCGGGGTGCGGGTGGCCGCGGCGGCCTCCGTCTCGTCGGCGCCCTCGGCGGCCGGGGTGGCGGACTGCCCGTCCGCCCCGTCCAGCGGCACGCCGTTCCGCGTCCGGCGGCGGCGACGCGGCGTACGGCTCGAGGTCTCCCGCTCGGCGGGACGGGAGTCTCCCTGCCCGCCCCGGCCATTGCGCCCGCGCGGTCCACGGCCGCCCGGCTCGCCCAGGTCCTCCAGCTCCTCCGCGTCCAGCCCGGCACGCGTGCGCTCCGAGCGCGGCAGGATGCCCTTGGTGCCCTCGGGGATGCCGAGGTCCGTGAACAGGTGCGGGGAGGTGGAGTACGTCTCCTGCGGGTCGCCGAAGTCCAGCTCCAGCGCCTTGTTGATCAGCTGCCAGCGCGGGATGTCGTCCCAGTCGACCAGGGTGATCGCCGTACCCTTCGCGCCCGCGCGGCCCGTCCGGCCGATGCGGTGCAGGTAGGTCTTCTCCTCTTCGGGGGACTGGTAGTTGATGACGTGCGTCACGCCCTCGACGTCGATGCCGCGGGCGGCGACGTCGGTGCAGACGAGCACGTCCACCTTGCCGTTGCGGAACGCGCGCAGCGCCTGCTCGCGCGCGCCCTGGCCGAGGTCGCCGTGGACCGCGCCGGAGGCGAAGCCGCGCTGCTTGAGCTGGTCGGCGAGGTCGGCGGCGGTGCGCTTGGTGCGGCAGAAGACCATGGCCAGTCCCCGGCCCTCGGCCTGCAGGATCCGCGCGACCATCTCGGGCTTGTCCATGTTGTGCGCGCGGTAGACGAACTGCTTGGTGTTCGCGACCGTCGCGCCCTCGTCGTCCGGCGCGGTGGCGCGGATGTGCGTGGGCTGCGACATGTAGCGGCGGGCGAGACCGATGACCGCGCCCGGCATGGTGGCCGAGAACAGCATGGTCTGGCGCCTGACCGGAAGCAGGTTGATGATCTTCTCGACGTCGGGCAGGAAGCCCAGGTCGAGCATCTCGTCGGCCTCGTCGAGGACGAGCGCCTTCACGTGCGCCAGGTTCAGCTTCTTCTGCCCGGCGAGGTCGAGCAGCCGGCCCGGGGTGCCGACGACCACGTCGACGCCTTTCTTCAGGGCCTCGACCTGGGGCTCGTAGGCCCGGCCGCCGTAGATCGCGGTGACGCGCACGTTGCGCACCTTGCCGGCGGTCAGCAGGTCGTTGGTCACCTGGGTGCACAGCTCGCGCGTGGGGACGACGACGAGGGCCTGCGGGGCGTCGGTGAGGTCCTCGGGCTTCGCGCGGCCCGCCTCCACGTCCACCGGGACGGTGACGCGCTCGAGGAGCGGAAGGCCGAAGCCGAGCGTCTTGCCGGTGCCGGTCTTGGCCTGGCCGATGACGTCCGTGCCCGACAGGGCCACGGGAAGCGTCATCTCCTGGATGGGGAAGGGAGTGATGATGCCGACGGCTTCCAGGGCCTCGGCGGTCTCGGGGAGGATCCCGAGCTCTCGGAACGTCGTAGTCAGGGTGCTGCCTCTTCTGTGTGCGCGGTGCGAGGCGAGCGCGGGGGTCGTGTAGGGACCGTGCCGGGGACGTCGGCTGCCTTACGGGCGATGCCGTAGGACACGGGACCACTGCCGACGCTCTAGCGCTCGTACCGCTGAGGGTTCCCTCCGATCGTCGTACGCGATGTGCCGTACGGTCAGGGAGGGCTGTCGGGTCGGAGCCGATCGGGCCACCGACCGGGCATCCTCATACGGGTGGCCTGTCGAGCACGTCGGAGTGCTCAGCAGGCGCATTACCACCATACCCCGGATTCGCGCACACGCCATGGCCGATTTGGTCACGTAGCCGTCGTCACACTGATCGTCCAAGGCCTTCCGGTGCCCGGCAAGCGGGTTATTGTGCGCTTCATGACGAGCTCTGACAAGCCTGACAACGCCGCGGACGCCCCCGAGACCCCTGCCGGACACACCGGCGTCGCCGCCATGGACTGGACGGCCGCCTCCGCCGATCCGCAGTACCGCGCCGCTGTCGTGGACCTGCTCGGTGCGCTCGCGTACGGGGAGCTGGCGGCGTTCGAGCGGCTCGCGGAGGACGCCAAGCTGGCGCCCACGCTGGCGGACAAGGCGGAGCTGGCGAAGATGGCGTCGGCCGAGTTCCACCACTTCGAGCGGTTGCGCGACCGGCTCGCCGGGATCGGGGAGGAGCCGACCCGCGCGATGGAGCCGTTCGTCGCCGCGTACGAGGGCTTCCACAAGCAGACGGCGCCCTCCGACTGGCTGGAGGGCCTGGTCAAGGCCTACGTCGGCGATTCCATCGCCAGCGACTTCTACCGGGAGGTCGCGGTCCGTCTGGACTCCGACACCCGTGCCCTGGTGCTGACCGTGCTCGACGACACGGGGCACGGCGGCTTCGCCGTGGAGAAGGTGCGCGCGGCGATCGACGCGGACCCGCGCGTGGGCGGGCGGCTCGCGCTGTGGGCGCGGCGGCTGATGGGGGAGGCGCTGTCGCAGTCCCAGCGGGTGGTCGCCGACCGGGACGCGCTGTCGACGATGCTCGTGGGCGGTGTCGCGGACGGCTTCGACCTCGCCGAGGTCGGCAGGATGTTCTCCCGGATCACCGAGGCGCACACCAAGCGGATGGCGGCGCTGGGGCTGGCGGCCTGACGCCGGACCGGCCGGTCAGGGCCCGCGTCGCCCCCGACGGCCGGTCAGACGGTCGCCGAGCGGCTTCGGAGTCTTCCCGCGGGGCGCAGCAGCAGTGAGAGGGAGGCCACGGAGACGGTCACCGCGCCGAGCAGGACCGTCAGCAGGTTCCCGGCCTCCAGCGCGGTGTGCGTGACGAAGGCGCCGAAGAGGGCTCCGGCCGCGCCGGTCGGCAGGACCAGGGTGCGGGCGGGGAAGCGGTGCGGCAGGCGGCGTGTGGCCGCCCACGCCAGAGCGAGGCCGAGGATCGCGGAGCTGAGCGCTTCCAGGAGCATGTCGGGGTTCCTCCCACACGGCCGGCCTGCTCATATCGGTCGTAGCCGGTATTACCCCTGACCTGCGAAACCCAATCCTTTCTGTAAGGGAGTCGTGTGCACTGCGTGAACGGCACGGGGGCGGCACGCGGAAGGGCCCGGTGGCACCGCACGCGGTGCCACCGGGCCCTTCCGCTCGCCGGTCGTCGCCTACAGTGCGCCGAAGCCCACCTTGCGCGGGGCCGGCTCGCCGATCTCGATGTACGCGAGGCGGTCGGCCGGGACCAGGACCTTGCGGCCGTGCTCGTCCACGAGGCTCAGCAGCTGCGACTTCCCTGCCAGCGCATCGGCCACCACGCGCTCGACCTCCTCGGCGCTCTGACCGCTCTCCAGAACGATCTCGCGGGGCGCGTGCTGCACGCCGATCTTGACCTCCACGGCTATGTCCCTCCGACGGTCAGTGAAGTGCGCGACCTTCCGCGCCGTACCAGCACACATTAGCCCGGTGAGGGGATGTACACGCTCCGCCCGGCCACGCCAGGAGCGAACAGCCGACGGGAACAAACGAGCGCCGGTGTCCGCGCGTGCGGTCAGTGCTGCTGGTCGTTGCCGTGCAGCGGGAACCCGGCGATGCCCCGCCAGGCGAGCGAGGTCAGCAGCTGCACCGCCTGGTCGCGCGGCACGCTGCGGTCGCTGTGCAGCCAGGACCGGGCCACCACCTGGGCGAGCCCGCCCAGTCCCGAGGCGAGCAGCATCGACTCGGCCCGCGAGAGCCCGGTGTCCTCGGCGATGACGTCGCAGATCGCCTCCGCGCAGTCGTTGGTGACCTTGTCGACGCGCTCGCGCACGGCGGGCTCGTTCGTCAGGTCCGACTCGAAGACCAGGCGGAAGGCACCGCCGTCGTCCTCGACGTACGCGAAATAGGCGTCCATGGTCGCCCGGACGCGCTGCTTGTTGTCGGTCGTCGACGCGAGCGCGTGGCGCACCGACCGGATCAGCGACTCGCAGTGCTGGTCCAGCAGCGCGAGGTAGAGATCGAGCTTGCCCGGGAAGTGCTGGTACAGCACCGGCTTGCTGACGCCGGCGCGCTCGGCGATGTCGTCCATCGCGGCCGCGTGGTAGCCCTGCGCGACGAAGACCTCCTGGGCGGCTCCCAGCAGCTGGTTCCGTCGGGCCCGGCGCGGCAGGCGGGTCCCCCTCGGGCGCGCCGCCTCTGTCTGCTCGATGGCTGTCACGCCGCCTCCCATTGTCGTCCACGTGCGGTGTGAACCGCGCCGCCATCGTACTTTTCGGTAACCGTGGTGTGCGCGGTGAGGGCGCAGAATTTCGCGGACCGGACAGCAACGAAGGCCGTACGGAAGGTTTCAAAAGGTGTCAGAGTGGGCAAAATGCGGCCTCTTTCCTGCTCGATGAGGCCCTTCTCGGCGCTCTCCTCACCGGTAGTCGTCCTCGTCGAGGGAGACGATCCTGGCCTGTTCCACCAGATCCGCCTCGTTGGCGCGATCGGGGTCGAGCTCGGTCAGCGGGTCGTCGCGGTCCGGCGCGACGTCCGCCTGCTGCTCGGCCGCGTCGGCCACGGGCGCCTCGACGTCGAACTCCTGGTCCTCGCGGATGTCCTCGTCCTCCTCGAAGGTCTCGGGGTCGGTCGGATCTACCGTCATGCCGGGCTCCCTTCCTACGAACGTCCCTGGAGAATGCAGGGGGCCACATGCGGGTGCCCTCTTTATGAGCCTAGGAGACACCCGATCCGGACGCTATGCGATCCGCGACCGGGACGTGACGCGCTGCGCAGGTGTCCCTGTGACGGCGAACACGTGAACCGCCGTGTGATCGTCTCGTAACATTGCCGCATGTCTTCGACCGAGCCGCCGTTCGTGCCGCCCGCGAGCGTGCTTCCCGAAGTGGCCGCCGTCAGGATCGCGGAGGGGGAGCGGCTCAGGTCGGTGGAGCTGCCCGGGATCACGCTGTCGGTCCGGTCGAGGCCGCCCGCGCGCGAAGGGCTGCCGCCCGCCCTCTACGTCCACGGACTGGGCGGCTCCTCGCTGAACTGGTCGGCGCTGATGCCCCTGCTGGAGGACGTCGTCGACAGCGAGGCGGTGGACCTGCCGGGCTTCGGCGACTCCCCGCCCCCGGACGACGGCGACTACTCCCTCACCGCGCACGCACGCGCGGTGATCCGTTATCTCGACGCCGCCGGGCGCGGTCCGGTGCACCTCTTCGGCAACTCGCTCGGCGGCGCGGTCGTGACGCGCGTCGCCGCCGTGCGCCCCGACCTCGTCCGCACGCTCACCCTCGTCTCACCGGCCCTGCCGGAGCTGCGCGTGCAGCGCACCGCCGTCCCGACGGGACTGCTGGCGGTGCCCGGGGTCGCACCGCTGTTCACCCGGATCACCCGGGAGTGGACGGCGGAGCAGCGGGTCCGCGGTGTGATGGCGCTCTGCTACGGGGACCCCGCGCGGGTGTCGTCGGAGGGGTTCCGCAACGCCGTGCAGGAGATGGAACGGCGGCTTCGGCTGCCGTACTTCTGGGACGCGATGGCGCGTTCCGCGCGGGGCCTCGTCAACGCGTACACGCTGGGCGGCCAGCACGGACTGTGGCGTCAGGCCGAGCGGGTGCTCGCGCCGACCCTGCTCGTCTACGGCGGCCGGGACCGGCTCGTCGGCTTCCGCATGGCCCGGCGGGCGGCCCGCGCGTTCCGGCACTCGAGGCTGGTGACGCTCCCGGACGCGGGGCACGTGGCGATGATGGAGTACCCCGGGGCCGTGGCCCTCGCCTTCCGCGAACTCCTCGCGGATGCAACGGATTCGGGGAACGAGGGGGATACTGGGGGGCCGGGCGCGAAGGGCGCCCCCGGTCCGGTCGCCGACACCGGCACGGACGAGGCCGGCGACGGCGGGGCCACCGCCGAGAACGTGAGGGGCTGAGGCGCGACGTGGGACGCCACAGCCGCCGTGGACCCGCCCCGAAGGGCGACACCGCGAACACCACCGCAGGACGGGGCGGCCGGGACGGCCGCGAAGCCTGCGAGCAGGTCGGCGGGACCCAGGGGCACGGGGCTCCGTACGGGGCGCCGCAGGGGACTCCGGCACACGGGCCCCCGGTCTATGGAGGGCCGCAGGGGTCCCCGGCGTACGGAGCGCCGGGACACGGTACGCCCGGCGGCGGGGGCGCCCCCCGCTTCGCCGACGGCACGCCCGCTCACGGCGTGCCCCACCTCCCGGCCGGATGGCTTCCGGACGGAACACCGGCGCAGGGTCTCCCGCGGTTCCCCGGCGGCGCCCCGGCGCACGGCGTTCCCCGCCCGCCGGACGGCACTCCCGCGCAC
>NZ_MSGP01000524.1 GCF_002078235.1 Streptomyces viridosporus | reverse complement strand
CCGCTGGTGTCCGCCGCCGGGGACGCCCGTGAGGACGCCCTGGTCGTCGGCTACGCGACCCCACCGGACCACGCCTGGGCGAGCACGCTGGAGGCGCTGTGCCGGGCACTGCCCTGACCGGTGTCCGGACCAAAGGCGCACTCGGTGCCAAACGCCGCCGAACGGCGGCGCGGGCAGGCCCGGGGACAGGGGGCTCCTGTACGCGCCGTCCGGCCGGTCCCTAGGCTGTCCGCCGCAAGCCGGGGAACGGAGGCCCGGCGGCGGACACCAGCGGCACACGGGGGAGTGAAGGGCATGGCGGAGACACGGCGACGGCTGAGGTCCAGCACGGTGGTGCTGGGCGGCATGGGCGTCCTCGCGACGGCCCTGTCCGCGTGCGGGTCGGACCCGGACCGGCGCTGCGTGGACCGGAACAGCTACGACTACCTCAACGGCTACCGGGTCGTCGCCGACAAGAACTGCAAGACCACCGGGTCCTCCGGGTCCTCCGGGTCCTCCGGGTCCTTCGGCTCCACCGGCAAGGGCCGCAAGAGCGGCACCGTCGACGCCGACTGGTACTACGACGCCGAGGTCGACCGCGGCTACGCCGACCACGGCACCTTCAGCCGCAGCGAGGCCGTCGACCGGGGAGGCTTCGGCTGCTCCGGGAGCGGCAGCGGCGGCGGCTGAGCGCCCCGCCGACCGAAGGACAGGCCCGTGGAACGCCGCACCATCGAGCCCCGCCCCGGCTGGCAGCAGACCGTCGAGGAACAGGGGCTCATCTACCCCCTCACCCGCTACCCGGACGGCTCCCTGCACCCCTACTGGGACGAGAGCGCCCACTACGTCTTCACCCTGGAGGAGGTCGAGGCGCTGGAGGAGGTCGTCGAGGAACTGCACCGCATGTGCCTCGAGGCCGCCGACCACATCGTCGCCGCCGACCGCTTCGCCGACCTGGGCATCACCGACCCGCGCATCGCCCGCGCGGTCGCCGAGGCCTGGCACCGCCGCGCCGAACTCCCCTCCCTGTACGGCCGTTTCGATCTCCACTACGACGGCACCGGACCCGCGAAGCTCCTGGAGTACAACGCCGACACCCCGACCTCCCTGGTGGAGGCCGCCTCGCCCCAGTGGTTCTGGATGGAGGAGCGCTTCCCCGGCGCCGACCAGTGGAACTCCCTGCACGAACGCCTCGTCGACGCCTGGCGCGAGCAGGCCGCCCTCCTCCCGCCGGGCAGCCCCCTGTACTTCGCCCACTCCTCCGCCGACGAACTCGGCGAGGACCTCATGACCGTCGCCTACCTCAAGGAGACCGCCGAGCAGGCCGGCCTCGACACCGACTGGATCTCCATGGAGGAGATCGGCTGGGACCGCCTCTCCGGCCGCTTCGTCGACAACAAACTGCGCTTCATCCGCAGCATCTTCAAGCTCTACCCCTGGGAATGGCTCACCACCGACCGCTTCGCCGGCCACGTCCTCGACACCCTCGACAACGGCGGCGGCACCGGAAGCACCCTGTGGATCGAACCCGCCTGGAAGATGCTGCTCAGCAACAAGGCCCTGCTGGCGATCCTCTGGGAGCTCCACCCCGGTCACCCCAACCTCCTCCCCGCCCACCTCGACGGCCCCCGCGACCTGGCCGGCACCACCGGCTATGTCGCCAAGCCCCTGCTGGGCCGCGAGGGAGCCGGCGTGACCCTCCACGAGCCCGGCGCCGCCCCCGTCGTCCGCGACGAACCCTGCTGCTACCAGCAACTCGCCCCCCTGCCCGCCTTCGACGGCAACCACGTCGTCCTGGGCGCCTGGGTCGTCGGGAACGAGGCCGCCGGCCTCGGCATCCGCGAATCCTCCGGCCTGGTGACCGACGAGTACGCCCGCTTCCTGCCCCATGTGATCCTGTGAATCCGTGACCCCGCGCACCCCGGGGCCGGGGCCGGGGTCCGGCCGGGCGACCCGCATGGTGGACGCGCGGAACCTCCTCCCGGCCGCTCCCGGTAGGCTGACCCGCGGGCCGTGACTGGCGCGCTGGGATGGGACCGACCATCGGGGAGCGGCCCCTGGGCACCGCCCAGCACCGAGTGCCGTGCGCCTGGGCCGTACCGTGAACGCCGACGCCACGTCCGGAGGTCCCTCATGTCAGCCGAGCCCCTCTCCACCGCTTCCACCGCCTTCCGCTCCGCCCTCGACGTGATCCGCGCCGTCGAGCCGCGCGTCGCCGACGCCATCGGCCAGGAGGTCGCCGACCAGCGCGAGATGCTCAAGCTGATCGCCTCCGAGAACTACGCCTCCCCGGCCACCCTCCTGGCGATGGGCAACTGGTTCAGCGACAAGTACGCCGAGGGCACCGTCGGCCGCCGCTTCTACGCCGGCTGCCGCAACGTCGACACCGTCGAGTCGCTCGCCGCCGAACACGCCAAGGAGCTGTTCGGCGCCCGCCACGCCTACGTCCAGCCGCACTCCGGCATCGACGCCAACCTCGTCGCCTTCTGGGCCGTGCTCGCCGACCGCGTGGAGGCCCCCTTCCTCGAGAAGACCGGCGTCCGCCAGATCAACGACCTCTCCGACGCCGACTGGGCCGAACTGCGGCAGGCCTTCGGCAACCAGCGCATGCTCGGCATGTCCCTGGACGCCGGCGGCCACCTCACCCACGGCTTCCGCCCGAACATCTCCGGCAAGATGTTCGACCAGCGCTCCTACGGCACCGACCCGGCCACCGGACTCATCGACTACGACGCCCTGCGCGCCCAGGCCCGCGAGTTCAAGCCGCTGATCATCGTCGCCGGCTACTCCGCCTACCCCCGTCTGGTGAACTTCCGGATCATGCGCGAGATCGCCGACGAGGTCGGCGCCACGCTCATGGTCGACATGGCCCACTTCGCGGGTCTGGTCGCCGGCAAGGTGCTCACCGGAGACTTCGACCCGGTCCCGCACGCCCAGATCGTCACCACCACCACCCACAAGTCGCTGCGCGGCCCGCGCGGCGGCATGGTCCTGTGCGACGACTCCCTCAAGGACCAGGTCGACCGCGGCTGCCCGATGGTCCTCGGCGGCCCGCTCCCGCACGTCATGGCCGCCAAGGCGGTCGCCCTGGCCGAGGCCCGCCAGGAGTCCTTCCGCGACTACGCCCGGCGCATCGTCGACAACTCCCGCGCCCTCGCCGAGGGCCTGATGAGCCGCGGCGCCACCCTGGTCACCGGCGGCACCGACAACCACCTCAACCTGATCGACGTCACCACCTCCTACGGCCTCACCGGCCGCCAGGCCGAGGTCGCCCTGCTCGAGTCGGGCATCGTCACCAACCGCAACGCCATCCCGGCCGACCCCAACGGCGCCTGGTACACCTCCGGCATCCGCGTCGGCACCCCCGCGCTGACCACGCGCGGCCTGGGCACCGCGGAGATGGACGAGGTCGCCGGCCTCATCGACCGCGTCCTCACCACCACGGAGCCCGGCACCACGAGCAAGGGCGCCCCGTCCAAGGCCCAGCACATCCTCGACCCGAAGATCGCGGACGAGATCTCCCGCCGCGCCACCGACCTCGTGGCCGGCTTCCCGCTCTACCCGGAGATCGACCTCGGCTGACGCCCCGGGCGCCCGGCGACCGACCTCACCCCGGCCCTTCCCACCCCAGGGCGGCCCGGCCGCACGCCGGCCGCCGTGGGGCGGGTCCGGGGGG
>NZ_MSGP01000523.1 GCF_002078235.1 Streptomyces viridosporus | reverse complement strand
AGCAGCCTCTACGACGACCTGGAGGCGGCCGGACAGGGCCCGAGCACCCGAGTGGTCCGCAACGAGACGGTCCCGGCGCCCGCCGACGTGGCGGCCGCCCTGGGGGTGGCCGAGGGCGGCGAGGTGGTCCTCCTGGAACGCCTGCGCGGCACCCACGGCCAGCCGGTCGCCCTGCTGTGCAACTACCTCCCGTGCGGCCTGCTCGACCTGGACGGCGCCCGCCTGGAGTCGACCGGCCTGTACCGCATGATGCGTGCGACGGGCATCGTCCTGCACAGCGCCCGCCAGACCGTCGGCGCCCGCTCGGCCACGGCGGAGGAGGCCGTCCGCCTGGACGAGGAAGAGGGCGCCGCCCTGCTCACCATGGAGCGCACGGCCTACGACGACACGGGGCGGCCGGTGGAGTTCGGCCGGCACATCTACCGCGCGTCCCGGTACGCGTTCGACTTCCAGTTGCTGGTCAGGTCCTGAGGCTCGCGCTGAAGGACGTGACCGGGCGCGGGAGCCGCTCACCGTCCACGGTGAGGTCGACCGCCTCGTTGAAGAAGGCGAGCCGGCCCCTGATCGCGGCCACGGCGGGCAGCGGGTCGGGGTAGCTCCACACGACGTCCGGCGGTACGGCACCCCCGCCGCGCCAGGACCAGTACTGGCCGGCCGTGCCCTTGTACGGGCACCGGGTGCTGTGGTCCGTGGCCTCGAAGAGGTCCAGGCGGACGTCCTGGCGCGGGAGGTAGTAGCGGGTCGGCAGGGAGGTCTCGAACAGCAGTACCGGGGACCGGGTGTCGGCGACGACCGTGCCCTCGATCTCGACCCGGACGTGGCGGCTGCTCGGCACGGCGTCCACCCGGGTGTGCGGGTCGCGGGGGTGGACGAAGATCTCCTCCTCTTCCTCGTACCAGCGGTCGAGTCCCGTGCCGGTGCGCGAGAACCACTCGAAGGCGATGTGGCCGGCCAGGTCGTCCGCGGGGAACGTCCAGGCCGCGTCCGGGCGCACCTCACCGCCGGCCTCGAGGTCGTAGAAGACCGTCGAGCCGGTGTGCCGGCCCGTGAGCGGGTTCCGCGCGGGGCGGAGGAGGTCCGTGCGCACCTCCTCGCGGGGGAAGGCGTACTGCGGGACGGGCAGCCGGGGCTCCCAGACGAGGAGCGGGTGGCGGCTGTCGACGACGGTGACGCCGCCCGCGGTACCGCGCACCCAGCGCTCGCTGGGCTCCCACAGCAGGCCTTCGGGGGTCGCCCGCATGGCGCGGGCGGCGGGATGGGTGGTCATGGCCGGCGCTCCCTCCGGGTGTCCGGCTCCGGATGTCCGGATGTCCGGGCCCCCTCCCACGGTCCCACCGACGGACGCGGATGTCTCAGTGCGCCCCGTCCAGCCGGGCCCGCTGCTCCGCCGTCAGCTCCAGGTCCACCGCCGCCAGGTTCTCCTCCAACTGGGCCACCGAGGACACCCCGGTCAGCGGGACGACCGGCAGCTCGTGGCCGAGCTGCCAGGCCAGCACCACCTGGTTGGCCGTCGCCCCGGTCTCCCGGGCGACCTCCCGCAGCACGGCCAGACGGGCCGGGGTGCCCGGGTGGTCGTAGTCGCGGGGCAGCCGCTCGGGGCGGGTGTACGCGCCCTTCAGCAGCGGCGAGTAGGCCACCAGGGTCAGTCCGGGTTCAGCCCGCAGGTAGGCGGCCGTCTCGGCGCCGGCGTGGCCGAGGCTGCCGTCGGGGAAGAGGTCCTCCGGCACGTCGGTGCGGGGACGCAGATAGCTGTGCTGGTACTGGAGCACCTCGTAGCCGGGCAGCCCGGCCGCCGCCGCGAGGGAGCGGGCCCGCTCCACCCGCCACACGGCCTGGTTGCTCGCGCCGAGCAGCCCCACCGTGCCCTCGGCGACCAGGGCCGCGAAGCCCTCGACCGTCTCGCGCTGGGGGACGGTGTGGTCGTCGATGTGCGCGTACAGCAGGTCCAGCCGCTCCGTCCCGAGCCGCTCCCGGCTGCGCTCCGCCGACTCCCGGATCACCTTCGCCGACAGGCCCTCGGGATTGTCGGTGTAGCTCGTGCCGGGGGCGAGCGGGCGGGCGCCGAGCTTGGTCGCGATCACGACCTCGTCGCCGATCCCGCGGCTGCGCCGCCAGCGGCCGAGCAGTTCCTCGCTCTGCCCGCCCTGGCCTCCGTCGGTCCAGAAGGCGTAGTTGTCGGAGGTGTCGATGAAGGTGCCGCCGGCCTCGACGTAGCGGTCGAGCACGGCGAAGGAGGTCCTCTCGTCGGTCACCGACCCGAACAGCATCGCGCCGAGCGCGAGCACGCTCACCTCGCGCCGGGTCCGCGGATCGGTGCCGATCGTGCGGTACTTCATGCCTGCTCCCTCGTGTCCCGCACCCCGCCTGCCGGGGCACGGAGAGGGAGTCTTCAGCTTGAAGAGCGCTCCAAGTCAAGCGCAACGGCGCCCTGTTCCGGCCGCGGCGGGCCGGCGACCGCGCACCCGCAGGCGGGCGATGTCGGCACCCCGCGCGGGAAACCGGCGTCGGCGACCCGCCAACGGCCGCAGCCCCGGCGCTCCCCGGCCACCACCGGGGAGCGCCCGCGGGCCGCGCACGACGGCCAGGGTCAACGGGCGGCGGTACCGCGTCCGCTCCGAGCACTTCGCCCTCGACCCACCCGGGCACGAAAGGCCGCCGTTCACTCCGTTTCGTTCCTGCTCAAGGCCGTGAGCACGTGTCCCAGCTCGTTCGGCATCACGACGACGAGAACGGTCCCCTCGGAGGAGTCGCACTCGACGATCCTGGATCTGCCGTTGATCCTCATCGCTTCGCGCCGCGTGGGGGAACGCTCGCCGACCTGTCGCAGCCCCGCCGGAAGCGACACCCCCGCACCGGCCCTGGTGCGGGGCTCCCACGCCAGCGTGGAAGGACCCACCAGCATCCGTCCTCGGAGCCACCGCCCTTCGAGCGAAGGGTGCCGGAGCAGGCAGGGAACCTTGATCACTTCCCCCCGGGCCGCACTGTCCGCACGCTGCTTCACCTTCCGGCGGAGCAGCCACGCCGTCGGCCCGACCGCCACCAGAACGACCACCAGTTCGATCACCGAAGCATTCAAGCAGCACCCTCGCTCGCGCGGGCGTCCCGGATGCGGCGAGGAGGAGTCGACTGCACCGCTCGACCGGCCCCGGTCAACGGCGTTTGCGGGAAAGCGCGGGAAATACCTGGGGCGACGGCCCCCGAGAACGCCGATGGGCCCTGCCCCACCGAAGTGGAACAAGGCCCTGAGCCGGGCTTCACGCCCTTCTGCACCGTCGGGACGACAGGATTTGAACCTGCGACCCCTTGACCCCCAGTCAAGTGCGCTACCAAGCTGCGCCACGTCCCGGTGCGCTCACGTGCGGTGAACCGCGTGATCGCGCGAACAGCACTTTACCCCACACCGCGCCCCGTGCCGAAGCGAGGGCGGGCGGGGGACAATCGGCGTATGGGCAGCACGGACAGGACATCACCGGGTCGGACGGCCGTCGCGCGGGACCGTGACGGCGAGGGGCGGGCGCGCAACGCCCGGCCGCGGGACGGGTTGGGGCGGCCCCTGCCGTACGGCGCGCAGGGGGTGCCCCGGCAGCCCGAGGGGGTCGTCCGGCGTCCGGAGGAGAGCGTCGTCGAGGCGCAGCGGCTGCTGGACGAGGGCAGGCCGTTCCACGCGCACGAGGTGTTCGAGGACGCCTGGAAGACGGGGCCGCGGGAGGAGCGCGAGCTGTGGCGGGGGCTGGCCCAGCTCGCCGTGGGGCTCACCCATGCCGCGCGCGGGAACGCCACGGGCGGGGCGCGGCTGCTGCGGCGCGGGGCCGGTGCGGCTCAGGAGTGGGCGGCGGGGGCCGGGGGCGAACGGCGACCGCACGGGATCGATCTCGACGGCGTCGTCGCCTGGGCCCGGGAGCTGGCCGCGGAGGTGGAACGGGACGGCGGCGCGCCCGTGGAGGCGGCGGCGCGGGCGCCCCGGCTGCGCGGGGCCGCGTAGGAGGACGGGCTCCGGCTCCCGGCGGGCTCCGGCTCCCGATGGGTTCCGGCTCCGGACGGGTCCCGGACCGGGGTGCGGTGCGGGCGGGGCCGGGGCCGTGCGGCAGACTCGGGGCGTGCGAAGGATTCATGTCATCGGCATCGGCGCGGGCGACCCCGATCAGCTGACCCTGCAGGCGGTCAAGGCGCTGCGCGACACGGAGGTGTTCTTCCTCCTCGACAAGGGCGAGGTGAAGGCCGACCTCACCCGGCTCCGCCGGGACATGCTCGACGCGCACGTGCCGGAGGGGACGTACCGGGTCGTCGAGGCGCGCGACCCGGAGCGGGACCGGTCGGCCGGCGGTGCGGCCTACTCCCCCGCCGTCGGGGACTGGCGCAGCGCCCGGGCGGACGTCTACGAGTGGCTGATCGCCGAGGAGCTCGGCGAGGACGGGACCGGCGCGTTCCTGGTGTGGGGGGACCCGGCGCTGTACGACAGCACGCTCGCGGTCCTCGAGGAGGTCCTGCGGCGCGGGGCCGTCGCCTTCGCGTACGACGTCGTGCCGGGCATCAGCAGCGTCTCGGCGCTGGTCGCCCGGCACCGGACGGGGCTCAACCGCGTCGGCCGCCCGGTCCAGATCACCACGGGCCGGCGGCTCGCCGAGGGCTTCCCCGAGGGCGTGGACGACGTGGTGGTGATGCTGGACGCCCACCAGGCCTTCCGGCGGTACGCCGGCCAGGACGGCGAGGGCGCCGAGGACCTCGACATCTACTGGGGCGCCTACATCGGCACCCCGGACGAGATCCTCGTCTCCGGGCCGCTGGCCGAGGCCGCGCCCCGGATCGAGCGGCTGCGCGCCGAGGCCCGTGAGCGCAAGGGCTGGATCATGGACACGTATCTGCTGCGGCGCCGGACGCCCGAGCAGTAGGCGGTGCGCGGACCGGGCGTGCGCGGGCCCGTCCGGGCGTGGTCGCGGCGGGTCCGCCGGTCATGGCCGGTCACGTCCGGTCGAGGGCGTTCAGCCAGTGCAGGGCCGCCGCCGCGTCGGGGACCGCGGCCACCCCGTCCGGGAGGGGCGGGCGCCGGACCACCACGACCGGCAGGCCGAGGTCGCGGGCCGCGGTGAGCTTGGCGGACGTCGCCGCCGCGCCGCTGTCCTTCGTCACCAGCACGTCGATGCGGTGCTCGCGCAGGAGCGCCGTCTCACCGGCCACCGTGTAGGGGCCCCGGTCCAGCAGGACGTGCGTGTGCGGCGGCAGGGGCGGTTCGGGCGGCTCCACCGACCGGACGACGAAACGCGGTTCCGTCAGGTGGGCGAAGGCCGCCAGGCCCAGGCGGCCCGTGGTGAGCAGGACCCGGCGTCCGAGCCGGGGCAGCAGGTCGGCCGCCGCGTGCAGCGAGGGCACCGGGTGCCAGTCGTCGCGCGGGCCCGGGTGCCAGCCCGGCCGGCGCAGGACCACCAGGGGCACTCCGGTCGTGGCCGCGGCCCGTGCCGCGTGCGCCGTCATGGTCCGCGCGAAGGGGTGGGTCGCGTCGACCACGGCGTCCACGCGCTGCTCGCGCAGCCAGCGGGCCAGTCCTTCCGCGCCGCCGAAACCGCCGACGCGCACCTCGCCCGCGACGGCTCCCGGCCGTGCCACGCGTCCGGCGAGCGAGGTGGTCACCCGGGTTCCCGGACGGGCGGTCAGCTCGGTGGCCAGTTCGCGTGCCTCGGTGGTGCCGCCGAGGACCAGGATGTGCGGGGACATGGCGCCGAGGGTACGGGGGCCGGACGCCGCGTCCGGCGCCGCCCCGGCCGCCGGCGATCCGCACCGGGTTCCGGCCGCGCACCGGTCCGCACACGTCCTACGATGACGCCGTCGACTGGAGGAATCATGGCCGTGGACTTGAGCGGGCGGCGCTACCGCGCCCAGCGGTGGGCGGCGCGGGGGGCGTTGGCCGCCGCCGTGCTCGCGGTGGCGGCCCCCCTCGTCTACGGCGGGCTGCGCGGCCTGCTGCTGCTGGCCTGCGGGGTCCTGGGGCTGGGGCTCAGCGCGTCCGCCGTGTGGTGGACGCTGACGCTGCGGGGCCCGCTGCGGTGGGGGGCCGCGCTGGTCGCCGTGTGCGTGCCCGTCGCCGTGATCACCCTGTTCGCCGCGACCCTGTTCTGGGCGCTGCTGGTGTCCCTGGCCCTGTGGGGCCTGGCGGTGTGGTGCGGCCGGTTCGCGCTGCGGGGGACGGGCGGCGAGCCGGTCCCCGTCCGGGAGCGGCGGCTGCCGCCGCCCCGGCGGCCGGTGCTGATCATGAATCCCCGGTCGGGCGGCGGCAAGGTGGGCCGGTTCCGGCTGCGGGAGAAGGCGGAACGCATGGGGGCGCGGGTCGTCCTGCTCGACCCGGAGAAGCGGCACGACGTCACCGCACTGGCCCGGGCCGCCGTCGCGGACGGCGCGGATCTGCTGGGCGCCGCGGGCGGCGACGGCACCCAGGCGCTGGTCGCGGCCGTGGCCGCCGAGCACGACGTCCCGTTCCTGGTCATCAGCGCCGGGACGCGCAACCACTTCGCCCTGGACCTCGGCCTCGACCGCGGCGACCCGGCCGCCTGCCTCGACGCGCTGACGGACGGCGTGGAGCTCCGCGTCGACCTCGGCTTCGCGGGGGACCAGCCGTTCGTGAACAACGCCTCCTTCGGCGCGTACGCGGCGATCGTGCAGAGCCCCGCCTACCGCGACGACAAGCTCGGCACCAGCCTGGAGATGCTGCCGGACCTGCTCACCGGCCAGCAGGGGCCCCGGCTGGTCGCCCGCGCGGGGGACACCACGATCACCGCTCCGCAGGCCGTGCTGATCAGCAACAACCCGTACCACACCGGTGACCCCTTCGGACTCGGCCGGCGTGAACGGCTCGACTCCGGTGTGCTCGGCGTCCTCGGCGTGCGGCTGGAGGGCGCCGTGGACGCCGCCGCGCTGCTGTTGAACCCCGAGCCGAGCGGGCTCACCCTGCTGACCGCTCCCGAGGTCGTCATCGAGGCGGACCGCGCGGAGATCGAGGCCGGGGTCGACGGGGAGGCCATGGTGCTGCCGGCGCCCGTCCGCTGCCGCATCGCGCCGGGCGTGCTCCGGGTCCGCGTCCCGCGCAGGCGGCCCGGCGTCACCAAGGCTCCGCCGCGGCTGGACTGGCGGCGGCTGCGCAAGCTGGCGGCGACGGTCGGCCGTACGGCCGCGCCCGCCCGGCTGCGGCACCCGCACGGACCGGCCGGCCGGCACGAGCCGAGCGGATCGGGCACCTCGGCCCCGCCCTCCTGACCGGCCCCGCCGGCCGTCCCCCGCCGGCCGCGCGGCTCAGCGCACCAGCAGTTGCAGGCCGCCCACCACCGTCGCGGCGATGACCAGTTGCTCGAAGAGCCGCTGGTTGATCCGGTCCACGGCCCATCTGCCGAGGAGCGCGCCGGGCACCACGAACAGCACGAGTGCCGCGTCGAGCAGCAGCGACCGGGCGTCGATCAGGCCGAGCCCGGCGCTGAACGGCAGCTTGGACGTGTTGACGATCAGGAAGAAGAAGGCGGAGGTCCCCAGGAAGCCCATCTTCCGGAAGCCCGCGGAGAGCAGGTACAGCGACATCACCGGCCCGCCCGCGTTGGCGACCATGGTGGTGAAGCCGCCGAGGACGCCGTAGGAGCGCGCCTTGGCCCGGCCCGCGCGGGTGGTGACCGCGTCCGGTTCCCCCTCCGCCCCGGTCTTCCGCCGCCGCCACACCGTGACCCCGGCCATCAGCAGCAGGATCGCGCCGATCGACGTCCGTACGGCCCCGTCGTCCGCCCACATCAGGAACACCGTGCCGACGACCACGCCCGCCGCGACCGCCGGAAACAGCCGCCACAGCGTGGGCCAGTGGGCGTGCCGGCGGTAGGTGAGGACGGCGAGGAGGTCACCGGCGATCAGGATCGGCAGCAGGACGCCGGTGGAGGCGCGGGCGGGCAGCACCGCGGCGAAGATGGCGAGGCTGACCGTGTTGGCCCCGCTGACGGCGGTCTTGGAGAAGCCGACGAGCAGGGCCGCGAAGGCGAGCGCGGCGAATTCCCAGCCGTTGAGGTCCCAGAGGGTCATGGTGTTCATGCGGGGACCGATGGTATGTGCAGGCAACCGGGCCCGTAAGGACCGTCTCGCCTGGTGGCACCCGTCGTCCTGACCGCGTCCCCCGGTCAGTGCCTCTCGACCAGCACCGCGCTCCCCTGTCCCACGCCCACGCACATCGTCGCCAGCCCGCGCTCCGCGCCGGTGCGCCGCATGCGGTGCAGCAGGGTGGTGAGGATGCGGGCGCCGGAGCAGCCCAGCGGGTGGCCCAGGGCGATCGCGCCGCCGCTCGGGTTGACCAGGTCGGGATCGATGCCGAGCCCGTCCACGCAGGCCAGGGCCTGGGCCGCGAAGGCCTCGTTGAACTCGGCCTCCTGGATGTCGCCGACGGCCCAGTCGGCGCGGGCCAGCGCCTTGCGCGTGGCGGGGACCGGGCCGATGCCCATGACGTCCGGGTGGACGCCCGCGGAGGCACCGGCGACGTAGCGGCCGAGCGACTCCAGGCCCAGCTCGTTCAGGGCCTCCTCGCTGACGAGGATCAGTCCGGCCGCGCCGTCGTTCATCGGGGAGGCGTTGCCCGCGGTGACCGAGCCGCCCGCGCGGAAGACCGGCTTCAGCCGGGCCAGCTTCTCCAGGGAGGTGTCCTCGCGGATGCATTCGTCGGTGTCGACGACGACTCCGTCCGGGCGGCTCACCGGCAGGAGTTCGTCGTCGAAGTGGCCGCTGCGGCGCGCCTCGGCGGCCCGTCGGTGGCTGCGCAGGGCGAACTCGTCCTGGCGTTCGCGCGGGATGCCGTACCGGGCGGCGACCTCCTCCGCCGTCTCCCCCATGGACAGCAGACCGTGGAGGTCCTTCATCGCGGGGTTGACCAGCCGCCAGCCGAGCCGGGTGTCGGCGGTCTCGACACGGTGCGGGAGGGCCTCGTCGGGGCGGGGCAGCACGAAGGGGGCGCGGCTCATCGACTCGGAGCCGCCCGCGATCACGATGTCGGCCTCACCGGCCGCGATGGTGCGGGCGGCGGTGGTGACGGCCTCCAGTCCCGAGGCGCACAGCCGGTTGACCGTGGCGCCGGGGACGGACTCGGGGAGCCCGGCGAGCAGCGCGGCCATGCGGGCGACGTTGCGGTTGTCCTCGCCGGCCTGGTTGGCGGCGCCCCAGTAGACGTCGTCCACGCGGGCCGGGTCCAGTGCGGGCACGTCGGCGACCAGACCCCGGATCACGGTGGCGGCGAGGTCGTCGGGCCGGACCGGGGAGAGGGCTCCGCGCAGCTTGCCGAGGGGGGTGCGGCGGGCGGCCGCGAAGTGGACGGGACGCACGAGGGGACTCCTGACCGGATGCCGGGGGCTGTGCCGTGACCGGCGACTTACGTGGTTAGCACCGCTAGTTTTGGACTATAGACCGCCGACCGGCTCCCTGGGAAGATCCCCGGGACCGCACCGGCTCCGCCCGGGGATCCCGTGTCCGGCGTCCGCGAGCGCCCCCGCCCCGACGCCCGGAACGAGACGTTCCACGAGACCTGCGGGGCGAGGGCGTTCGACGGTCCGACGCGCTTCCCGGACGGCGTTCTCGCAGGCCGAGACGTTCCCGGCGGCGGCCGGGCCGGGTTTGCGGGCAGAGGGCGGGGGCACCCGCGCGTTCAGGGAGCGGTGGCGGAACACCGCCCGGAGTGAGGGCTCCGACCACGTGGGGAGGACCCCGGGTCGCCCTCCCTCCGGGCGAGGCACCGCTTCCGTGAGACCACCGACACATCGAGGAGGAGCAGCATCCCATGACCGTTGTGAGGAGCACCCTGCCCGACGAGGCCCGCCGGGTTTCCTGCGAGGCCCTCCAGGACACCCTGGTGGACCTGCTCGGGCTGTCGCTGATCGGGAAGCAGGCGCACTGGAACGTCGTGGGCCCGCGTTTCCGCTCGATCCACCTCCATCTGGACGAGGTGGTCTCCGTCTCGCGCGCCCAGGCCGACACGGTGGCGGAGCGGGCCGCGGCGCTCGGCGTGTCTCCGGACGGCCGCCCGGAGACCATCGCCAAGGTCTTCTCCCTGCCGGCCCCGAAGGAGGGCTGGCTGCGCGACTCGGAGGCCGTGCAGGTACTGGCGGAGGCGCTCGGGGCGGCGATCACGCGGCTGCGCGAGCGCATCGACGCCACCGAGAAGGCCGACCCGGTCACCCAGGACCTGCTGATCTCGATCACCGCGGAGCTGGAGAAGCAGCGGTGGATGTTCGAGGCGGCGAACTTCCCCGGCGAGTCCTGACCGCCGCCGCACCGGCACGGAACGGGCCGGTGCGGCGGCGTCCGCGTCCCTCCGCGGACCCGCGCCCGGCCGGAGCACGCACGCACGCACGTAAGGGGCACAACATGAGCGACGCCCTCGAACAGGACGCGCTGTGGGAGGACTTCCACCGCGTGGTGAACATGACCTCGGCGGAACTCGCGGCCTGGCTGCGGGTGCGCGACGCCGACGAGGAGGTGGAACCGCTGCCGGACCAGGCGGGCACCGGCACCGGGCAGCACGTCCTCGCCATCCTGCAGAAGCGGCGCACCGACCTCACCGAGGACGACCTGCGCGTGATGCAGGAGGTCGTGGACACCGTCACCGCGCAGGCGGACCTGGAGAACGAGCCCGCCGCCGAGGACACCGGCCTCCGGCACCGGCTGATGACGCTCGGCCACGACCCGCTCAAGGCGTAGCCGTGGCCGGCCGCGACGAGCGGGTGGTGCGCGCGCTCGTCGACGTCCACGGCCGGACGTACGCGGAAGAGGCGGGCATCCGGCTGAGGGACACCCCGCAGCCGCTGTACCGGCTGCTGGTGCTGGCCCATCTGCTCAGTGCCCGGATCCGCGGGTCGATCGCCGTGGCCACCGCCCGTGCCCTGCACGAGGCGGGGCTGCGCGATCCCCGCCGCATGGCCGCTGCCGACTGGCAGGAACGGGTGGACGCCCTCGGCCGGGGCGGCTACCGGCGCTACGACGAGCGCACCGCGACCCAACTGGGCACAGAAGCCGAGTTGTTGATCGAACGCTGGGGCGGCGACCTGCGCAGGCTGCGCGCGGAGGCGGGCGGCGAGATCCCCGAACTGCGCCGTCTGCTCCAGGAGTTCCCCGGTGTGGGCCCGGCCGGCGCCGACATCTTCCTGCGCGAGGTCCAGCGCGTCTGGCCCGGGACCGCCCCCTACCTGGACGCCAAGGCGCTCCAGGGCGCGCGGCGGCTGGAGCTGCCGCAGGATCCGGACCGGTTGGCCGGCCTCGCGGGGCGGACCGAACCGGCCGTCCTCGCGGCCGCGTTGGTGCGCGCGGCCGTCGACGGGAAGGTGGCCGAGGACGCCCTGGACCGGGCCGGTTCCTGACCGGCCCCGGGCGGGCCGCCCCCCGC
>NZ_MSGP01000522.1 GCF_002078235.1 Streptomyces viridosporus | reverse complement strand
GCGGCTCGTGTTCCACGGGTTGCGGACGGGCTCGGCGCCCTCGTACTCCGTGGTCGGGCTGAACCCGAATTCGGGCAGCCGGGTCTTGCCCAGCACCGTGACGCCGCTGCTCAGGAACTGCCGGGCGAACGGCGCGTGCCGCCGCGCGGCCCTCGGGGTGAAGGCCGTGCTGCCGTGGCCGGTGGGCAGGCCCAGGTAGTCGATGTTGTCCTTGACGAAGGTCGGCACCCCGGCGAAGGCGCCGGCCGTCCCCGCGGCGTGCACCGGGGCGTCGATGTGCACCTGGACCGCGTTGAGCCGCGCCTCGACCGCCCGTACCCGCTCGGCCGCGGCCCGGGCGGCCTCGGCGGCACCGATCTCCCCCCGTCGGATCGCCTCGGCGAGACCGACGGCGTCGTGTTCGCCCAGGGCGTCGTCCCGGAAGGCGTGCACCGTGGTCCGTTCCTCGAAAGTCGTCACCGCTACCCCAGCCCCGGCCGTGTGCATGGTCGTTCACCATCATTCCTTACCGGCGGGTAACAGGCGAGGGGGCCGGAGCCGCCCATCGGGATGACGTGCCCGCGGACGCCCCTCGGCCTCCTCCCTCCCCGCGGGCGAGCGAGTTCGGACGGCTCGCGCCACGGGGTCCCCGCACTGTCACCACCTCGGCAACACGGCTACCTCCCACCAAGGCCGCGCCCGGGTCGACCCGGCCCGCGGCGTGACGACCCCGCCGGCACCGCCGCCCGCGCACGGGCCGCGCGCACGCCGGCGGCGGATCCGCGGCACGGAGGGCGGAGGGCTCCTCGGACGTGCCGCGGCAGGAATGAAACGGCTCTCCCCCGAGAACGCGCGCGGTTCCCCCGTGCGCCGGCTTTCACACGCCCTTTCGTGTGTCGCGTACATGACGGAATTGTTGACAGAGGGTCAACTCTCTTGTTCTGTACATGATTTATGGGTGAGGCTTGCTCGCGGCCCGGGGCGGAACGCAACGCCCCGGGCCGGGGTGCGCGATCACGCGCGCCCACCCCCACAGACGCGTGCCCCACCCAGGCGCGCCGCCTAGAGGAGGATTCCCTCGTAATGGCACAACTGCGTAGCAAGAGAATGCGGTTCGCCGCGATCGCCGGTGTCGCGACGGCCGCCCTGGCCTGCGGACTCACCTCGGTCCCCGCCCAGGCCGCACCCGCCGAGGGCACGGTGCTCGCCGCCGGCTCCCCCACCGCGGTCAAGGACAGCTACATCGTGACGCTGAAGAAGGGCGCCGGGTTCAAGGCGTCCTCGACCGCGGGCAAGGACCTGGTCGAACGGTACGGCGGCAGCGTGAAGAAGACGTTCGGCAGCGCGCTGAACGGCTACACCGCCACCCTCTCCGCCACCGAGGCCAAGCGCCTGGCCGCCGACCCGGCGGTCGCCTCCGTCGAGCAGAACCAGCGGGTGAGCATCACCGCCACGCAGTCCAACGCGCCGTGGGGCCTGGACCGCATCGACCAGACCTCGCTCCCGCTGTCCCGCACCTACACCTACCCGGACAGCGCGGGCAGCGGTGTCACGGCCTATGTCATCGACACCGGCGTCCGCATCACGCACCAGCAGATCAGCGGCCGTGCCAGCTACGGTTACGACGCCGTGGACGGCGACACCGTCGCCTCCGACGGCAACGGCCACGGCACCCATGTGGCCACCACCATCGCCGGATCCACCTACGGGGTGGCCAAGAAGGCGAAGATCGTCGCCGTGCGGGTGCTGGACAACAACGGCTCCGGGACCACCGCCGGGGTCATCGCCGGCGTCGACTGGGTGACCAGGAACCACTCCGGCCCCTCGGTCGCCAACATGTCGCTCGGCGGCGGCGCGTCCACCACCCTGGACACCGCCGTGCGCAACTCCATCGCGAGCGGCGTCACCTACGCGGTCGCCGCGGGCAACAGCAACGCCAACGCCTCCTCCTCTTCCCCCGCCCGGGTGACCGAGGCCCTCACCGTGGGCGCCACGACCAGCACGGACGCCAGGGCGAGCTACTCCAACTACGGCTCGGTGCTGGACATCTTCGCCCCCGGCTCCTCGATCACGGCCGGCTGGCACACCGGTGACACCGCGACCAACACCATCTCCGGCACCTCGATGGCGGCCCCGCACGTCGCCGGAGCGGCAGCGGTCTACCTGGCCGGCCACACCTCCGCCACCCCGGCCCAGGTCGCCTCGGCCCTGGTGAGCGGTGCGACCACCGGCAAGGTGACCAACCCCGGCTCGGGTTCGCCGAACCGGCTGCTGAAGCTCGTGCCGTGACGTCCGGTTCCGCGGCCCGTCGGTGATCCTGTGATCGGCCGGTCCTGAACCGCGGTGCCCCGGAGGCCGGCCCGTCCGCCCGCCTCCGGGGCACCCGGCGTCCCGTGGCGGGACGCGCCCCGGTGAGACCTCCCGTGAAAGGCAGGATGACCATGCGTTCCCCCGAGTCCGTCCACGACCGCCGCCGCCTGCGCCAGTGGCTGGCCGGTGAGGCCCTCGCCGACGGGATCTCCCGGCGCGACATGCTCCGGCTCCTCGCGGCGGCCGGTCTCGCCGGTGCCGTTCCCGTGTCGCTCGGCGTCCCCGCCGCCGCGGCGACGGACGCCCGGGGCGCGACCGACGCGACCGACGCGACCGACGCGACCGGCGCGGCGGACGCGCCCGGCATCGTCAAACCGCTGCCCGACGCGTGGTTCACCGTCCGCGGCACCAACGCCGAGACCCGGTTCGCCTCCCTCGCCGGAACCGGTTACCACACGCCCAACGACCGCTTCTTCGTCCGCAACCACACGGCGACCCCCGTGCTCGCCGCCGACGACTGGTCGCTCACCGTCTGGGGCGACGGTCTCGCGCACGGCCGCCCCGTCGAGTTCACCCTGGACGACCTGAAGCGGCTCCCCTCCGTCACCCGCAGCGCGTTCGTCGAGTGCGCCGGCAACGGCCGCAGCCTCTTCGCCACCCAGCAGGGCCAAAGCGTCAGCGGCACCGCCTGGACGCTCGGAGCGATCGGCGCCGCCCGCTGGCGCGGCGTCCGCCTCGCCGACGTGCTCCGCCGCGCCGGCCTCGGCCACCGCGCCGTGGACGTCATGCCCCGCGGTCTCGACGCCGACTACGTCACCGCCGACGGCATCGACCTCGGCCGGGTCCGCCGGCCGCTGCCCCTGTCCAAGGCGCTGGACGACGTCCTGCTCGCCTACGAGATGAACGGCGAACCGCTGCCGCACGACCACGGGCACCCGGTGCGCGTGCTCGTGCCGTCCTGGATCGGCATCGCGTCCATCAAGTGGGTCGGCGACATCCAGGTGTCCGCGCGACCGCTGTACTCGCCCTGGAACACCGACTTCTACCGCCTGTTCGGCGACTCCCACCCGGCGGAGGGCGGTGCCCCGCTGACCCGTCAGACGATCAAGAGCGCCTGGGAGCTCGACCGGGACGCTGGCCTGCGGGCGGGCACCGTGCACCACCTGACCGGCCGGTCCTGGTCCGGGACGGGCGGTGTGGTCCGGGTCGAGGTCAGCACCGACGGCGGCGGCACCTGGCGCACGGCCGGGCTGCACGACGCGCCCCGGCGCCACGGCTGGGTCCGCTGGTCCACCCACTGGCGGCCGCCGGCGCCGGGCCCGTACACCCTGCTGGCCAGGGCGACGGACTCCGCCGGTCGCACCCAGCCGGACGCCACGGTCCACAACACCCAGGGCTACCTGTTCGACGCGGTCGTGCGGCACCCGGTGCGGGTCCTGTGACCCGCGCCGCCGTCAGGGGGCCGCTTCCTGCGCGTAGGCGCGGTGCCGGGCGTCGGTGAAGGTGTACGGGGGCCAGGGGCCCAGGAAGCGGATGCGGGCGGCGGGCTGACGGGCCCGCACCTCGCTCAGCACGGTGCCGACGGCGTCGATGTCCTCGTGCCGGACGAGCAGGGCGGCGGACAGGACGCCCGTCTCGTCGGCGGCGCGGTGGGCGGGCCCGCGGTCGCGGAAGTCCTCGGCGACGGACAGCAGGCGCTGCCGGATCTCGGCGTGCAGCGAGTCGGCGAGCCGTCCGGCCTCGTTCCGGGCCTGCTGCTCCCGCTGCTTGGCCAGCAGCCTCCGCATGCCGGGTGACCGGCCGTCGAGCCCGGCCTCCCGCGCGCCCTCCTCCGGGTCGCCGGCCGCGGCGGCCGTGCGGTCCACGGTGATCTCCACCCGCAGTTCGCACCGTCCGGCCAGTTCCTCGAGCTGCCCGGTGATCTCCGCTTCCTGCTCGGTGATCCAGTCCGTCAGGCGCCGTTCGGCGCTCCGGCCGGACTCCGCGTCGTCGGCGACCAGGACGTTGAAGGTCATCGGCAGGATGCTGCCGGTCCGTTCCCAGACGGCGGTGACCGCCCGGCTCTGCTCCGCCACCCAGCGGCGCACCTGCTCGTCGTCGCCCTGGAAGGGGGTCGGCGTGGCGTCGTGCACCAGCGCGGCGACGGTGGTGCCGGGGACGCCGACCAGCCGCAGCGGGCGGCCGTCGAGTCCGGTGACGCCGTCGGCGGCGCCCTGCCGGTCCGGGACCAGCGCGTACACGTACAACGCGGTGTGCTCGGTCATTCGCCTGCCTCCTCCGCCCAGCGCCGTGGGTTGATCAGCTTGTCCACGACGTCGTCGACCACCTCGTCCAGACCGCGGTGCAGATCGGCGACCGAGGAGACGATGCCGTGGTCCTCCTTGATCTGCTCCAGCGCCTCGTCCAGTTCCAGCAGGGCGTCCGCCAGGCGCTCGGCCTCCTCCGGGGTCAGGTCGCCGCCGTTCATGCGGCGCAGCGCCTGGCGGTCCAGCGCCTCCTGGATGACCTCCACCAGAGTGACCACCAGGGACAGCACTCCGTGTTTGAGGCTGTTCTCGTCGACGGTCAACGGCATGTCGGTTCCCCACCCTCCTGCTGCTGTGCTCGCTTCCTCGTCCGCCCGCTCATCCGGTCGCCGCCACGGGACGGGCCGGGCTCAACCGCTCCACCCAGGCAGCCGGATCGTCGGCGGCCAGCCGCACCTCGTCCCCCGCGGTGGTGCGCAGCGCGAGGACGCTGCCCTCCCCGGCGGGGCCGTGCCCGGGCAGGCGCCGCGCCCCGGCGATGTCCGCCGTGGGCAGCACGAGCGCCGGCCGGGAGTCCACCGGGGACTTCCAGGTCAGCCGGTCTGCGGTCAGCCGGGCCTGCCCGCCGCGCCACAACGGGCCCGACCGGCGCGGTTCCCGGTACCACAGGTGCCCCTCGGCGAGCGGTGGCTCCTCCTCGGCGGCGGCCCCGGGCGCGAGGGCGGGCGCGAGGCGGCCGGCGCGGGCCCGGGTGAGCAGGTCGTGCAGCGTCTCCGGTTCCCGGGCCGAGAGCACCTCCTGCCCGCCGTCGGCCACCGTCACCTTCAGGCGCAGGCGCTCCTCGCCGCCGACCGTCCGCTCCGGCTCCAGGCGCACGGCGCGCACGGCGGCGAGTTCGGTCTGCCACAGGATCTCCCGCGGTTCCTCGCGCAGGACGACGAGACGCTGGTCGGTGAGGTAGACGGTGCCGGGCCGCCAGCCGGTGTAGACGCCCTCCGTCAGCAGGTGGCCGCCGCTCGTCCGGTGGACGACGCCCTCCCCCTCCCTGAGGTCGAGGGCGCGGCGGGCGGCGGACCGCTCGGCCCAGGCGCGGGTGGCGTCGTCCCAGTGGCGCATCATTCCGTACTCCAGCATCGTCTCCATCCCGGCGACGGCCGCCCGGATCGAGACTCCGATCAGCGGGATGTCGGCCACGGCGACGATGAGGTCCAGGTGCAGGACCGCGCCCTTGTTCAGCAGGACCTCCACCAGGTCGTCCAGGGTCACCCGTGGGTCCCGCGTGGGCCGCATCGGGGACCGGTCAGCCGTCACGCCGCTGTGCCTCCCGCTCGGCCGGGGACGGTGCGGACGCCCCGTCGGCCCCGTCCCCCTCGACGGCGGCGGTGCCGTCCCGGCCCGCGGTCACGGCCGCGGGGGCGTGCTCGGCGCCGTCCCGGGAAAGTGCCTGGGCGCTGCGCCATCCGCACCAGGGACACCACTGGTTCAGCAGTTGCTCGACGGGAGCGCGCTTGCCGCACGCCGGGCAGGTCTCCTTCTCCTCCCGGGTCTCACGCCACGCGGCGGTCTCCGTGTCCGTGCCGGAGGGGAACTCCAGGCCGTAACGGGCAGCCGTCTCGAACGAGGCCAGCGCCGCGCGCAGCCGGATGCCCAGCAGTTCCACCCCGGCCACCGAGACCATGATGTCGGCGTTCAGCACGAGGCCTTTGTCCAGCAGGGTCTCGACCACGTGCGCCAGGCTGCCCTCGCCGTCCCGCCTGGGCTGCATCGGGGTCACGCCCGCACCCGGCACCGTGCGGGCGGACGGGTCGCGCGGGGGGACCGCCGGGGGGAACCCGCTGTCGCTCGGCGTGATCCTTTCGGGATAGCTGCTCATTCCAGCCGTTTAACCGTTCTTCCGTCACTCACACACCCACCGGACGGCCGACGGCGCGGCGGGGTGCCCGCCGGGCGCGCGCCGCCCGGCGGAACGTGCCGGCCCCGCTAGGAGAGCACCTCGTCCATGGACTCCTCCCGCCAGCGGCGCAGGAGCTCGTGGAAGGCGACGGCGCCGTGCGGGTAGGCGGTCGGGCCGCCCGGGCGGCCGCGCCCCTCGCGGTTGTAGTAGCCGGGAGTGCACTCGGCGTGGAACCGCTCGTGGTCGGGCGCGCCTTCCGCCATGGCGGCGATCCAGGCGTCCTCGGCCTCGCGGGACGGTTCGACGAGGGCGCCCCCGGCCTCGGCGGCCGCGACGAGGGCGGCGGCGTGCACGGCCTGCTCGTCCAGGATGTGCGTGAAGTTGACGCTGCTGGCGTTCTGCAGGGAACCCATCTGGATCAGGTTCGGGAAGCCGTTGCTGGTGAAGCCGTGCAGGGTGCGGATGCCGTGCCGCGCCCACGCCTCGAGCAACGGGGTTCCTCCCCGGCCGCGGACGGGGAGCCGGCCGGAGTGGATGCCGGAGACGCCGACGGAGAACCCGGTGGCGAAGATCAGGCAGTCGAGTGCGTACTCGGTGCCGCCGACCACGACGCCGTGCGCGGTGACGCGTTCGATGCCGTGGGTGTCCGCGGTGTCGACCAGGGTGACGTTGCTCCGGTTGAACGCCGGGTAGTACGTGTCGGAGAAGGTCGGGCGCTTGCAGGCGTACCGGTACCAGGGCTTGAGCGCCTCCGCCGTCGCCGGGTCCGCGACCTCCCGTTCGACGCGGGCCCGCACCTCGTTCATCTTGGCGGCGTCGGCGGCCTCGTAGGCGACTTCGAACGCCTCCCGGTCCTCGGGGCGGCGAAAGCTCGGCAGCAGCTTCTCCAGGAGGCCCGCCGACGACGTCCACCCGTCCGCCACGAGGTCCTCGTCGTGGTCCTCGCCCGAGACGATGCGCAGGAAGTTCTCGCGGCGGGCGCGGGCCCAGCCCTCGCGGTCCGCGCCCACGTCGCCGGCCGTGGTGCGGCGGTTGGCCCGCACGTCCACCGTGGAGGGGGTGCGCTGGAAGACGAAGACGTGTCCGGCGTCCTCGGCCAGCATCGGGATGACCTGCACGCCCGTGGCGCCGGTGCCGACGACGCCCACGCGCCTGTCCGCGAGCCCGGTCAGGCCGCCGTCCGGGCCGCCTCCGGTGTAGGCGTAGTCCCACCGGGACGTGTGGAAGGTGTGCCCCTCGAAGTCCTGGATGCCGGGTATCCCCGGCAGTTTCGGCTCCGTCATGGTGCCGGTGGCGGTGATGACGTACGTCGCCCGGAAGGCGTCGCCCCGGTCGGTGGCCACGATCCAGGTGCGGGAGTCCTCCTCCCAGGTCAGCGCGGTGACGGTGGTGGAGAACAGGGCGTCCGCACCGAGGTCGAACTTCTGCGCGATCCGTACCGCGTGCTGCCGGATCTCCTCGCCCGGGGAGTACTTCCACTCCGGCACGTATCCGGTCTCGTCGAGCATCGGCAGGTACACGTGGGACTCGACGTCGCAGTGGATGCCCGGGTACCGGTTCCAGTACCACGTGCCGCCGAAGTCGCCGCCCTTGTCGATGACGCGGACGCGCCGCACGCCCTGCCGGCGCAACCGCGCCCCGGCGAGGATGCCGCCGAACCCGGCGCCGACGACGGCGACGTCGACGGTGTCGCGCAGCGGCTCGCGCCCGGCCGGCTCCCCGACGTACGGGTCGGCGGCGTAGAAGCCGAACTCGGCTTCGGCGCCGAAGTACTGACGCGGGCCGTCGGGCCGCACGCGCCGCTCACGCTCACGGCGGTAGCGCCGGCGCAGCGCGGCGAGCTCGTCGGGGGTCGGCGCCTGAGGGGTCGTCATGTGGGGGGACCTCGCTTGTCTCCGTCTGCTGTCAGGGGCCGTCCGGTTCCCGAACTGCCTTGGAACCGGACGGCCTTGAGGAACCGTAGCAACAACCGGACAGTGCTGTCCGGTTAGAGTGCGGGGGCACGACGACCTTCGGACAGGAAGAGTGACCCCCCATGCGACGACTCCGGAACCGATCCCTTGCCGTGCTCGCCACGCTCGGCGCGCTGACCCTGACCGGGTGCGGTACCGACACCCACGCGCCCGGCGACGGGGCGGCGTCCACCGGCTCGGGCCGGACCGTCACCGCCCACCGGCTCATGCGGCTGACCACGGTCCACCAGGAGACCGGAATGACCCTGCTGGAGGGTCCGGTCTTCGGCGAGGACGGCAGGCTGGTCGTCGTCGACGTCACCGCGCCCGCCGGCAAGCCGAAGGTGATGAGCGTCGACGTCCGCGGGAGGACGGCGCGGAAGGTCTTCACCGACAGCCGGGGCGCCTACACCTCCGCCCAGTTCAGCCCGTACGACGGACGGCTCTACCTGTCCGACTTCGCCCACGGCGAGATCGTCTCCCTGGCCCCCGACGGCAGCGACCGGCGCACCTTCTTCACCGGCGAGGTCGACGGCGCCCGGATGCGGCCCGACGACATCGCCTTCGACCGGGACGGCAACCTGTACGTCAGCGACTCCCTCGGCCTGTCCGAGGGGGAGGCGCGCGGACGTGTGGTGCGCATCGACCGCGACGGCCGGAGGGCCACCGTCCTGGCCGACGGTCTCGCCGCGACGAACGGCATCTCGTTCGACGTGGACTACCGGGGGCTGTGGTTCAGTGAACTGACGGAGAACCGGATCTCCTACCTTCCCGTCGACGAGCGGGCCGGAATGACCGGCCGGCACACCGCCGTCCGCGTCGACGGCGGCATCGCCCGGACCGACTCGATCGCCGTGGACGCGGACGGCAACCTCTACCAGGGCCTGCACGGCCGGCCCGCGATGGCCGTGTACGACCGGTACGGCGAACGGCTCGCGACGGTGGAGGTCCCGGCCCGCGCCGAAGGACTGGAGTCGGCGACCAACGTGGCGATCACGCCCGGCGGGACCAAGGCGTACATGACCGTCAGCGGACCCGCCGGCGGGTACCTGTACACCTTCGACGCACTCGCGGAGGGCGTACGGCAGTCCAACGGCGGCTGACGCCCCCGGTCCTCATCCCTCGAAGGGCCGCACCGGTCCCACCGTGACGCCGAGCAACCGCCAGGCCGCCAGCGCCCGGTGGGCGCGCTCCTGGTGCGTGGGGCCGGTGACGGCCCCGGAGACCATGGCGACGGCGAGCATGAGGTCGTCCGGCGCGTCCGGCGCGCCCAGGCGGTGGTCCTCCGGCAGGCACCCGCGCAGGGCGCGTTCGACCCGTTCGGACAGCTCCCGGGCGAACGCGTGGGCGGGGAGGCGACCGCTCGCCCCGTCGGCGTGCAGGAGGCCGATGAAGGCCGCCGACTGCGTCAGGTGCCAGGTCAGCACTCCCAGCACCCCGGCGGGGGTCGCCCCTTCGGCGGCGGCCGCCTGCTCGATCTGGCGCACGTTCTCCTCCAGGACCGCGGCCGCGATGGCCTCCCGGTCGGGGAAGTGCCGGTACAGCACGCCCTGTCCGACCCCGGCCCTGCGCGCGATCCTGGACAGCGGAACGTCCAGGCCGTGCACCGCGTAGATCTCCCGGGCGGCGGTGACCAGAGCGGCCCGGTTGCCGGCGGCGGCCTTCGGCCCCCGGTTCGCGGGCCTCCGCTCAACCGACATGGGGTGCTGGGTCATCCGGACAGGGTAACGGGCGGCCGGCGGGGGCCCGGGGCCCGGTCCTCGGCGCCGGGCGCCCGGTGCGGGCCGCCGCCCCGATGCGGGACCTACCCGACCCCCTCCGCGGCGACGGCGAGTGCCCGGCGCAGGGTCGCCTCCAGCTCGGCTTCCGCCGCCGCGCTCCCGTCCTGCGCGTGCTCGCCGCGCCAGGCGTAGTGCTCGACCGCCGCGCGCAGGGCCGCGTTGAACATCGCCGCGCGGATCGTCACGCCCAGGTCGTCGGCCGGCCGTCCGGCCCGCTCGGCCAGGGCGCGGGCGAACGCGGGCTCGGCCTCGTCATAGGTCTGGAGCCAGACGGCGCGCAGCCCCGGCTCGGTCCGGGTGAGCCGGACCAGGGCGCCGACGGTGGCCCGGTCGGGGCCGCCGGCGATGCCGGGCCCCGCTCCCAGCCACCGGTCCAGGGCCTGTTCCAGGGGCTGCCCGGGCGGCCACTCCCGCAGGAAGGCGGTGATCGTGTCGATGCCCTCGGAGAACAGCGGCGTCACGCAGCTCTCCTTGCTCGGGAAGTAGCGCCACACGGTGCGCGCCGACAGGCCGACGGCCCGGCCGATCTGCTCGCCGGTCGTGGCGGCGACGCCCCGGGTGACGAACAGGTGCACCGCGGCCCGGGCGATCTCCCGCCGGATCTCGGTCCTGCGCTCCTCGGTCAGGGGCGGTCGTCCCGTGCGGCCACGGGGTGCGGTCATCGGTCCCTCCGGCTCCGTTGATCGTGTGATCGAGCTCTCGGAGTCTTCCACCACGACTTTATGTCACTCAGAGACAGTAAGTCGTACGGTGGGGGCGCCAGCGGCGGGCGACCGACACCCGCGCGACGACGAACAGGAGAGCTTCATGGCCGGCGCATTCGAGGGACGCGGCGTCATCGTCACCGGGGCCGGGTCGGGGATAGGCCGCGCCGCCGCCGTGGCCTTCGCCGCCGAGGGCGCCCGGGTCCTGGTGGCGGACCTCGACGCCGAGGGCGCCGCGTCGACGGTCGGAGCCGTCGAGGAGTCCGGCGGCACGGCGGTCGCCGTCGTCGGCGACCTCGGCGACCGGGCCGTCGTGGACCGGGTGGCGCGGACCGCCGTGGAGCGCTTCGGCGGTGTGGACGTCCTGGTGAACAACGCCGGGATCATGGACGGGATGACGGCGCTGGCGGACGTGACCGACGCGGAGTGGGAGCGTGTCCTGCGGGTCAATCTGACCGCGCCCTTCCTGCTCACCCGCGCCGTGCTGCCGCACATGCTGGCGGCCGGCGGGGGCGTCGTCGTCAACACCGCCTCCGAGGCCGGCCTGCGGGGCAGCGCGGCGGGCGCCGCCTACACGGCCTCGAAGCACGGCGTGGTGGGACTGACCAAGAACCTCGCGGTGATGTACCGCAAGCAGGGCATCCGCGCGAACGCCATCGCCCCGGGGGGCACCGCCACCGGCATCGCCGTGAACGCCGACCCGGCCGCCCACGGCCCCGCGGCCCTCGGCCCCCACTTCGTCAACCTCGGCCGCCTGGCCCGGCCCGAGGAACAGGCCGCGGCCATCCTGTTCCTCGCCTCGGACGCGGCGAGCAACATCAACGGCGCGATCCTGCCGGTGGACGACGGCTGGGCGGCGGTGTGACGCCGCGCCGGGTGCGCCCCGGCTTCCTCGGCCGGCGCCCCACCGGTCCCCGTGGTGCCCCACCGAGGTGACGACCGCCCCGGGCAGCGCGTCGGCCCGGCCCTCACGGGCCCGGGTCCCTCCCCCTCGGCTCGGGACCGCGGCGGGCGCGGGGGCGGTCAGCGCGGGCGTGTGACGAAGACCTGCCGGTCACTGGCGGTGGACGACTCCCCCAGCAGGTCCCGCGGCACCGCGTCGTACGCCACCGCGCGGCCGTGCGCGTCGAGGGTCGGGCCGGACGCCGGCCTCTGGTTGGCGGTGCCGTCGGGCCGGGCGGTGACCATGTCCGTGCGGCCGGTGCGCAGGTCCAGCAGGTAGATCACCTGGAGCGGGCCGCGGGGCTCCCTCTCCTCGGCCGCCACGAAGGCGATGTGCCGGCCGTCCGCGCTCAGGCGGCCGGTGTGCGTGGCGAACTGCGGCTCAGGGCCCAGGACGTGGCGCAGCGTTCCGCTCCGGAGGTCCTTGAGGAAGACGTCACCGGTGTCGTTGGTGCCCCTGGGCCGCAGGGTGCGGCACTTGAGGCGGAAGACGACGTGGCGGCCGTCCGGGCCCATCACCGGGTCACCGACGCCCTGTTCGGCCGGGTCGTCCACGCACTCGGGGTCGACCCGTACCCGCTCGTCCGTGCGGCGGTCGAGTGCGTAGACGTGCGCCTCGCGGTCCTCGGGGGCGTCCGCCCCGGGGTCCGACGCCAGGTAGGCGACGTGCCGGCCGTCATGGCTCAAAGACGGTCTCGCGACCCGTTGCTCCTCGCCGGCCAAGGGGTCGTCGAGCCACTCGCCGGTGCCCCGCCGGAGGTCGCGCAGACGGATGAGGGAGCGCTCTGCCGCGTCCTCCGTAGGCCGGGCCGTGAAGGTGACGTACCTTCCGTTCCCGCTGATGAGCGGCGCGTTCGCGTTGCTGAACCGGGCGTGGACGTCGTCGCTGACCGGTTCGGTGCGGCCCGTGCGCACGTCGTGCACATAGGCCCGGGTCCCGTCCAGCGTCGGGAAGGCCACCCGCGTGCCGTCGGCGCTGAGGGACGGGGCGGTGTACGGCGCCCCCTTGTCCATGCCGTCGGTCAGGTCGCTGGCCCAGTGCACCCGCCCGGTCCGCAGGTCCTTCACGTAGACGTCGTGGACGTCGTCGGTGTCGCCCGGCGCCAGGTTCGAGGCGCGTGACCAGAAGGCCACGTAGCGCCCGTTGGCGCTGATCGCGGCGTACCGGCTCTGCTCGTTCCCCAGCACGTCGTCGGACGTGACGTTCGCGTATTCCGTGCCCGGCTTCAGTTCCAACGCCCCCGCGGGCGTCGTCTGCACGGCCGCGCACGCCGTCGCCACAGCGGCGACGGCGGCCGCTCTCCACCCAAGACGCATGCTTCCCCCCGGTCGACACGTCTTCCCCGCCCCGCGGCCGGGGCTCGTCCCCATGCAACCGGCTCGCAGATGCGCGGTCAATGCGTTCATCTCCGTACAACCCGCGGGCCCGACCGGTTGTCCGCGCCCGCGCGTCCGGGAGGGGATCGGCCCGAGGACCGGCCCGGGACCGCCCGCGACAAGGCGTCCGGCCGCCTCGCGGCGGGGCCCGCTTGACCTTGACACCGTGACAAGGTCTTCACTGCGGCCGAGGAGGTGGTCCCGATGACCCTGCCGGAAGAGGACACGAACACGCTGCGGGCTCCGCGGGGGCTGGAGAGCAGCAGTTCGTCGGTGCGACTGCGGACGGCGATGAGGATCGGCACGACGCCGGACCCCCGGTTCGTCGACGGACTCGTCGAACGCTGCGCGATCGAGCCCGACTTCTCCGTGCGTGAGATGCTCACCTGGGCACTGACCCGTCACCCGTCGTCGACGACGGTCCCCCGGCTCGTCGACGCACTCCGCTCGGAGCGTGCGCAGGCGCGGAGCCAGGCGTTGCACACGCTGTCCAAGATCGGGGACCGGCGGGCGTGGCCGGCGGTCACCCGGGCGCTCCTGACCGATGCCGACGACGAGGTGGCGCGGAGCGCCTGGCGGGCGGCGGTCGCCCTCGTGCCCGAGGGGGAGGAGCCCGGGCTGGCCGGGGTGCTGGCGACACAGCTCGGGCGCGGCGGGCGTGAGACGCGGCTGAGCCTCAGCCGGGCGCTGGTCGCGCTCGGCGAGGTGGTCGTGCCGGTCCTGCGGGGCGCGACGGCGGATCCCGACCCCCGTGTACGGGAGCACGCGATCGCCACGGAACGGCTGCTGCGGGACCCGGACGCCGCGTTCGGGTTCGCGATCGAGGAGGCGAAGCGCATCGTGGCCCTCGGCACGAACGGCCAGGAGGAGTGAGGGACCGTGTTGATCGGTGAGGTGGCACGACGGTCCGGGGTCAGCGCCCGCATGCTCAGGCACTACGACTCGCTCGGCCTGGTGCGGCCGACGGGGCGTTCCGGGGCCGGCTACCGGGAGTACTCCGACGAGGACATCCGGCGCATCTTCCATGTCGAGAGCCTGCGGGCGCTGGGGCTGTCGCTGCGGGACGTCGGGCGCGCGCTGGACGATCCCGGCTTCGCGCCCTCGGAGCTGGTCGACGACCTCGTCCGCCGGACCCGGGAGCGCATCGCGCGGGAGACGGAGCTGCTCACGCGGCTCCGCCGGATCGGTGCCGCGGAACCCGCCGACTGGAAGGACGTCCTCCGGACCGTTGCGCTCCTCCAGGCCCTGGGGTCGGAGAACGCCGGCCGGCGCCAGCGCGCGGCCCTGTCCTCGGTGGTGGAAGGACCGGTGCCCGTGGAAGCGCTGGTCGAGGCGGTGCTGAGCGAGACGGACCCGAACGTCGCCGGAGCCCTCCGGTGGGCTCTGGCGCAGTCGGACGGCGGCGGACGGGCGCTGCTGGCGGAGGGCCTCGGCTCACCGGTGGCCGAGGTGCGCGCGCGTGCCGTCCGGGCCATCGCCGAGTTCCCGGACGACGGGGCGACCGCACTGCTGCGGGGCGCCCTCGCCGACTCCGACCTCGTGGTCCGCCGGCGTGCGGCCCTGGTGCTGGGGGCACGCGGAGTGGCCGAGGCGGTCCCGACCCTCATCGACATGATCGTCGAGGAGGCGAACGACGTCGACGCGGCCGACGCGCTGAGCACGCTGGCGAGTGATCCCGCCCGGGCGGACCGGATCGCCGCCGGGCTCGTCGACCGCCTCGCCCACGGCACCGCCGAGGCGTCCGCACGCCGACGGCTGACCCAGGCGCTCGCCGACGTCCCGGGGGCCGCGGCGTCACGCGCCCTCGCCGACCTGGCGCACGACGAGGACCGCGCCGTCGCGCTCACCGCGGCCTACGTCCTCGAGCTGCGCGAGGCACGCTGACGGTTCCTTCCCGGACGTCGGGCCCACGCCTCCGCGGACGGGCGTGCGGGCCGCCCGCGCACGGGCTGCCGTCCCGGTCGCGGGCGGCGTCGTCGGGGTTCACCGGTGCCCCGTCGGCCCCGCCTCCGTGTCGAAGGCCACGAAGCGCAGTTCCGAGGTGTACCGGCGTCCCTCGTCGTCGCGGAGCCAGGTCTGCTCCGGCGTGGGCAGCATCTCCGTGACGGTGACCGTGCCCCGCGGGTCCCTGCGGGCCAGCCGGCGCAGCGTCTTGGCGAGGATCGTGACGTACACGGGGCTGTCGAAGTCGACGTAGAACGGCCGGGGTTCGGCCGGGGAGACGACGAAGACGTAGCGGGGCAGGCCGAGTCGGGCGCGCCACCGCCGGGCGCGGACGAAACGGCGGGCCTCGTCCTTGTCGTCGGCGAACCCGGCTTCCGACGCGGGCAGTCGCCAGGTCTCCCGGGCCACCACCAGCCGGTCGACGGTGACGCGCGGTGTGTGGCCCTCCTGGGGCAGGAGCCGGAAGAGGTCCATCGACAGGGTGGTCAGGACGTGCGAGAAGACGTCCGTCACCGGGAACCGCGCCCCGTCCGGAAGCCGGACGACGAGGTCGCCGTCGTGCTGCTCGACGACGGCGTCGGCGCTGTGCACGGCCCGGGGGCGGGCGGGGTCCGCGGTGAAGTCGGTCAGGGCGACCTGGTAGTCCTGGGGCCGCAGCAGCGTCTGCCGGACCCGGGCGGACAGGCGGGCGCGGTGCTCCTTGGGGATCAGCGGCAGCAGGCGCGGTCCGGGGTGGTCCCGGTCTGTGAGCCGGACCAGTTCGCCGGCGTCCGGGTGCTGGTGGGTGAAGAGGGAGGCGCCCAGCGTGTTGGCGGCCAGGTGGAGTTCCCCGAGGACGAGGGTGAAGTCGCCGCGGGCCACCGCCTCGGGGCCGTCGGCGGCGACCATGACGTCCGGGCTCAGGTAGCGGGCCGCCGTCCAGCCGCCGGAGCCGGTGAAGGCCTCCCGCACCGCCGCCTCGATGTCCGCGGAACGGACGGCCACGCGGCGGGCGTCCGCGGGGACCGCGAGGATCCGCCGCCAGGTGGCGGCGAACTCCTCCTGGAGCTCGTCGGCGGTGGCCCGCGCGGTCCCGTGCAGCACCGGCAGGCACGCGAACCAGAAGGAGGCCAGGTCGACCGGCCCCTCGGCGGCGAGGCGTTCGTACACCGCGCGCGTCCCGGTCCGGACGGCGGCGGCGAGCCGCGAGGTGAGCCAGCCGGCGCTGTCCATCAGCAGTCGCAGCGGGCGCAGCGCCTCCAGCACCTCGGGACCGAGGCGGGCCGTCGCGGAGCGGCGGGAGTCGGAGTACACCAGCGCCCGGCACGGCGCGGTCGACGCGGACTTCTCCCGTACGGCGGCGGTGTCGGTCAGCTCGGTGAAGTCCCGCTCCAGGCCGGTCAGCGCGCCGACCAGCGCGTCCACGTCGCGGGCGGCCGCCACCGCCGCGCGGCCCTCCTCCAGCCGGTCCAGCGCGGCGAGCCCCCGCCGGCGCGGTTCCGGCGCGCCGACGGTCTCCAGCCAGGCCCGCAGGTCCCGGTCGGGGTGGGTGCCCGCGGGCACGTCCAGGCGCCACACCACCCAGCGGCGGGCGACCAGGTCGGCGAGAACGGCGGGCACGTCGTGGTCCGGGAGCGCGGCGGCGATCGCCCGCGCCGGGCGGACGCCGTCGCAGAGGGCGAGGACGGCCGCGGCCCCGGCACCGACCGTCACCGGACGCCTGCCGGGCACGCGGACCCGGTCGCCGTCCACCGTGACGAAGGGCACCCGGCGGGGGGCGACCCACTCCCGCAGGCCGGGGTCGGCGTCCAGTGTCCTGGCCAGCGCGTCGATGCCCCAGCTCGCCCAGTAGACGGTGGACCCGGCGATCAGCCCGGAGCCGGTGTCGACGGTGACGGCGTGCGGCGCGGCCAGGTCCCAGCGGCCCCAGCCGACGGGGCCGAAGAAGCCGATGGTGTCGTTCTTCACGCAGAACCGCTGCCAGTAGTGGGCGATCAGTTCCTCCCGCTGGCGGGGCATGCTGCTGCGCTTGTCCACGCCCGGCGTCCAGCGCAGGAACGGGGCGATGCCGGAGGTGAGCACCGGGCGGTTCTGCCAGGCCACCGCCTCCCGGAAGGACGGCGCGCGGGCGATGTCCTGGAGGGTGTGCGCGGTCTCCACGGCGGCGTCGGCGAAGAGGCGGGCGAAGTCCGCCCAGTCGGCGCCGTCGAGGGGGGCGTCCGCGTCGAACTTGTCGGCGGCCTCGGCCAGTCCGGGCGGGGCCAGGCGCAGCACGCCGTCGGCGGGGAAGCCCGGGCCGCGCAGGGCGAACT
>NZ_MSGP01000521.1 GCF_002078235.1 Streptomyces viridosporus | reverse complement strand
GCCGGGGCGGGGCACGGCGGGGCACGGCGGGCGGAGCCTCTCCTTCGGGTGAGGGGGATGTCCACAGACTGATGGCGCGTCCACAGGGCCGGGCGGAGCGCGGCGCGGGGCCCCATCGTGGGGTTCGCAAGCCGATCCCTCGCCGCAGGTGGTGGTCCCGTGTCCTTCCGTCCGTCGCCCTCCTCCTTCCCTCGCTCCCCTTCCCCGCTCTCCTCCTCCCCCGTGGTGCCGCGCCCGCCCGGCGTCGACGTCCCTCCCCGCTGCGAGGTGCCGCACTTCGCCCCCGTGCGGGTGCGCGGGGGCCTGCTGCACCCGGGCCGGCTCGCCCGGCACCGGAGGCGGGCCGTGGCGGTCGGCCTCGCGGTCACGGCGGCGGCGCTCGTGGCGGCGGGCCCACGGGACACCGACCGGTCCCGCGGGCATCCCGGCGGATCCGCGTCCGCCCGCGCGGCCTCGGCCGCCGCCGGGGACCGTCCGGTACGGACCCGGCGGGCCGGGGAGACGGTCACCGCACCGGTGCGGATCGCCGACGCGGCCACGGTGCGGCTGCTGCGGCCGGGCGACCGGGTGGACGTGATCGCCGCCGAGGAGGCGGTGTCCGGCGGAACGGCCCGCGTGGTCGCGCGCGGGGCGCGGGTGACCGACGTGCCGGAACCGCTGGAGGGCGCGGGCGACGGCGGGGCCCTGGTGGTGCTGTCGGTGCCGCGCTCCACCGCGGCCGGGCTGGCCGGCGCGAGCGCCACGGCACGGCTGGCGGTGACCCTGTGGTGAACCGTGCCTCTCCGAGCCGCTTCCGCGGGTCCGGCACCTTCTCCGGGCGACCCGGTGGGACAGGTCGGCCCGGCCCTGGCGTAGGTTGCGGAGCGTTTTGTTCCGCGCGCTGTGCGCACGAGAGGGGGCCCCGGGGTGAGCGAGAAGAAGGAATCCGGCGTCTGGCAGGGCTTCAAGGCCTTCCTGATGCGCGGGAACGTCGTCGACCTGGCCGTGGCGGTGGTGATCGGCGCGGCCTTCACCAACATCGTCAACTCGGTCGTGAAGGGCGTGATCAACCCGCTGGTCGGCGCGTTCGGCACCCAGAACCTGGACAGCTACAGTTCGTGCCTGAAGGGCCGCTGCGAGGGCACCGGCGACGCCGCGACGGGCGTGAGGATCCTGTGGGGGTCCGTCCTCGGATCGACGCTGCAGTTCCTGATCACCGCGGCGGTCGTCTACTTCCTGATGGTGCTGCCGATGGCCAAGTACCTGGCCCGGCTGGAGGCCCGCAGGAAGGCGAAGGAGGGGACGCAGGAGGTCATCGAGGTGTCCGAGCTGGAGGTGCTCAAGGAGATCCGCGACGCCCTCGTATCGCAGCGCGGCTCCGGCGTCTCGCAGCGCGGCTCCGGCCACGGCGAGCGTTAGGGCCCGCCCGGCGGGGTCAGATGTGGTGGGGCGGCTTCTCGTCGAGGAAGCGCTTCAGGTCGGCCGCGCCGTCACCGGAGGGGCGCTCGCCCCATCCGCGGTCGGTGTCGTCCGAGGTCTGCTGGTCCAGCGGGTCGTCGAAGACCAGCGCGGGCTTCGGCTCGCGCGGCCGGGGGTCGGAGGCGGTGCTCATGCGTCCAGGGTACGGCTCCGCGCCGGCCGGGCGGTCCGGCACGGATCGGCCGGCCGCCGCCCGGACGGCCCCGCGCGGCCCCGCGCGGCCCCGCGGGCGCGGACGCGCCGCGCCGGGGCGTGCCGCGCTGGCGCGGGGCGAGCGGCGCCGGGGCCGTCGTCAGCGGACGACGTCGAAGACGTTCTTCTGGATGCCGTTGGCGTACGCCTCGTGCTCGACGAGCCTCAGCTTCTGGGTGTCCTTGTCCGTGTCGCTGAACAGGCGCTTGCCCGCGCCGAGCAGGAGCGGGAAGACGAGCAGGTGGTAACGGTCGATCAGGCCGGCGTCCGAGAGGCTCCGGTTGAGGGTGGCGCTGCCGTGGACGATGATCGGGCCGCCCTCGGTCCCCTTCAGCGCGGCCACCTCGTCGAGCGAGCGCAGGATCGTGGTCTCGCCCCAGTCCGGGACCAGGGCGTCCTCGGTGAGGGTGGTCGACACGACGTACTTCGGCATCGCCTTGTAGTCGGCGAACTCCTCCATGCCCGGCCAGACCGGGCTGAACGCCTCGTAGCTGACGCGTCCCAGCAACAGCGCGCCGGCTTCCCGCTGTTCCCGGTCCTTGATGTCGTACGCCTCCGGGAGGAACTCCACGTCCTTGAACGTCCATCCGGAGTTGCGGTAGCCGGGCTCGCCGCCCGGCGCCTCCACCACGCCGTCGAGCGAGACGAAGGCGGTGCTGATCAGGGTGCGCATACGAGGTCTCCTCGGTGTTCCGTGGCCGGCGCCCGGCCGGTCGTCCGGTGCCCGCCGCGGCCGGTCCCGCGACCGTGGCACACCATCCACCACTGACCGACCGCAAAACGCGGGAAAACTCATCGGTCCCCACCCGTTCACCGGCGACCGGACGTGCGGGGCCGGCACCGCGGCCGGGCCACACTGACGCCATGACGAATGACGCTCTGACGGATGTGGCCGGCCTGCGGGTGGGGCACGCGACGCGTACCGGTGGCGGTTGGCTCACCGGCACCACGGTCGTGCTCGCGCCGGAGGGCGGGGCGGTGGCCGCGGTGGACGTGCGCGGCGGCGGTCCCGGCACGAAGGAGACCGACGCGCTGGATCCGCGCAACCTCGTGCGGAAGGTCGAGGCGATCGTGCTGACCGGGGGGAGCGCCTACGGGCTCGACGCGGCGTCCGGGGTGATGGCCTGGCTGGAGGAGCGGGGGCGCGGGGTGCGCGTCGGACCGGATCCCGCGCACGTGGTGCCGGTCGTACCGGCCGCCTGTGTCTTCGATCTGGGCCGGGGCGGCGACTTCCGGGCCCGGCCGGACGCGGCCACCGGCCGGGCCGCGGTCGAGGCGGCGGCGGCGAGCGGGCCGGGGGCGCGGGTGCCGCAGGGGTGCGTGGGCGCCGGTACGGGGGCCACGGTCGGGCCGGTGAAGGGCGGGATCGGCACCGCGAGCACGGTGCTGGGGTCCGGGATCACCGTGGCCGCGCTGGTGGTGGCCAACGCGGCGGGGTCGGCGGTGGATCCGGAAACGGGGCTGCTGTACGGGGAGTTGTTCCAGGGCCGGGTGCACCCCCCGAAGGCGCGGGTGCACGAGGCCGCGCTGCGACGGCTCGCGGAGCTGTCCGAGCGGAACGCGCCGCCCCCGCTCAACACCACGCTCGCGGTGGTCGCGACCGACGCGGACCTGTCCAAGGCGCAGGCGCAGAAACTGGCCGGCACCGCGCACGACGGCATCGCGCGGGCCGTGCGTCCGGTGCACCTGCTCAACGACGGCGACACGGTGTTCACCCTCGCCACGGGAGAACGCCCGCTCGACGCGGCGGACCCCCTCGCCCTGAACGACGTCCTCGCGGCGGGCGCGGACCTGGTGACCCGCGCGATCGTACGGGCGGTACGCGCCGCCGAGTCGGTGGACGGCCCGGGCGGAGCATGGCCGTCGTACGGGGAGTTGTACGGCGACGGGTGACGGGCCGGGACGCGATGGCGCGCCCGCCGTCCCGCCCCGCCGGGTGATTGTCCCGGTTCTGTCACGGTGGGCCGTTCGCGGGAGGCGGAGGGAACCCCGGCCGGTCCCGGCCCCCTCTTCCTTCCCGTAATCGAGCGGATCACCCGACATCACACGAACCTGGAGCAGCCCGTGACAAGGCCGGACATCGCACCGCGGCGCGCACTGGCGGCCTGTGCCGCCCTGGTGGTCGGCACCCTCGCCCTCACCGCGTGCGGCGGCAGCGCGGACACGGGAAGCGGCGACGACGGCAAGGGCGGCGAGGACTCCCCGAAGACGTCCGTCGCGAGGATAGCCATCTCGGCGAAGGACGGCTCGACCGGCGCGTCCATCAACACCACCGGGGTGAAGGTCAGCGACGGCCGGCTGACACAGGTGCGGATGACGGTGGCGGAGACCGGGGAGGCGGTGGCCGGCGCGGTCTCCGCCGACGGGCGCGCCTGGAAGCCGAAGGAGCAGCTGGAGCGCGGGACGAAGTACCGGATATCGGCGACCGCCGAGGACGGCGACGGCCGCACCGCGGCGGCCGACTCCGTCTTCACCACCGTCACCTCGGCGAACAGCTTCATCGGCACCTACACGCCGGACGACGGCGCCACGGTCGGGGTGGGGATGCCGGTGTCGTTCACCTTCGACAAGGCCATCACCGACAAGAAGGCCGTGCAGTCGCGCATCACCGTCACCTCCAGCAGCGGGCAGGAGGTGGTCGGGCACTGGTTCGACTCGCAGCGGCTGGACTTCCGGCCCCAGGAGTACTGGAAGGCCGGTTCCAAGGTCACGATGAAGATCGACCTGGACGGCGTCGAGGGCGCGAACGGCATCCACGGGGTGCAGAAGAAGACGGTCACCTTCACCGTCGGGCGCTCCCAGGTCTCCACGGTCGACGCCGCCACCCAGACCATGACGGTGGTGCGGGACGGGGAGACGGTCAGGTCCGTCCCGATCTCGGCGGGTGACGCCCAGCACACCACGTACAACGGGCAGATGGTGATCTCCGAGAAGTTCACCCGGACCCGGATGAACAGCCAGACGGTCGGCCTGGGCTCCGAGTACGACATCCCGGACGTGCCGCACGCGATGCGGCTGACCCGGTCCGGCACCTTCATCCACGGCAACTACTGGTACAGCAAGGCCAATCCGCCCTTCGGCCGGCAGGGCACCAGCCACGGCTGCGTGGGCCTGCAGGACGTACAGGGCGCCCAGGGCGACACACCCGGCAAGTGGTTCTACGACAACTCCCTCGTCGGGGACGTGGTGATCGTGAAGAACTCCCCCGACACCACGGTCGCGCCGGACAACGGCCTCAACGGCTGGAACATGGGGTGGAGCCGGTGGACGGCGGGCAGCGCCGTCTGACCGAAGGGCGTCGACACGCGGGCCGGGCAGGCTTTTTGAGGTCCGGAGCGGGCCGCGTGGGAATTTTTCGCGCGGCCCGCTCGTTTTCCCGCCGTACGTTTTCTCGGTTCCCGGACACGATGTCCGACCGAGGGGCTACGGTATGCACCCACAAGGTGACATGCAGCAACGCCGGGAGAAACCTTGAGCGTTCCGTACGAGACGGCAGCGTACGAACCACCCGACCCGTCCGAGTCGCCGGAGGAGCACCTCACGCGACTCCTGGGCCGTGCCCTGAACTCCTTCGAGCTGCCCGACGAGGCGATACGACGGCTGGACTGCGCGCTGGCGTACGACGGTTCGCTGCACTCCGCGCACCACAGCGCGGGCCTGCACCGGGAGACCTACCGGCACACCTGGCTGCTGGCCGACGGCTCCGCGCTCACGCTCTGGGAGCTCGTCCACAACACCGCGCCGGGCAGCGAGCCGCAGCACGAGCTGTACGTGGACGAGGAGGAGCTGCGCACCGCCACCTCCCGGCTGCCGCTGCCGCCGGACGCCTCGGACTTCGAACTGCCGGTGGTGGTGCAGCTCCCTCCGGTGCCCGCGCCCCGGCACGTGTACGTCCCCGACGGCTCGGCGGATCACGCGCGCCGCTTACTGCGGCGCGCGGAGAACACCGACCGGCCGGGCTCGGAGACGGCCCGACTGCTGGCCACGGCGTTCGCGTACCAGATCACACAGGCCTTCGGCCGTCCGTCCCGGGCGGGACGTCCGGCGCTGTGCTTCTCGCTCTACGAGCACGCGTTCCTGCTGCGTGACGGCAGGGAGGTCTCCCTGTGGGAGGTCGAGCACACGGCCACGCCCGACGGGCGGCACATGTGCGAGGTGTACGTCACCGAGGACGCGGCCCGGGAGGCGATGGAGCGGCGGGCGGCGCAGGTTCCCTGACACCCGCCGACGCCTCCTGACACCCCCGACGTCACACCCCTCGACGTCTCCTGACGCCCTCTCCGGTCCCAGCCCCACCCGCCGACGGCGCTCAGCCGCCTTCGCCGAAGCGCCGTACCAGCCCCGCGAACGCGTCGCGCTCCGCCGGGGTGAGCCGCACCGCCTCCGCACACGGACCCGTCTGCCGCTGTCGCGGTATCACCGGGATCACCGGGACCGCCGGAACCGGCATGCTCCCGTGACTCCCGTGGCGCCCGTGCCGTCGGACGGCCTCGGCGCGCTCGCGCTCCCGCGTCCTGCGCCCGCGTCCGCGCCGCAGCGCCTCCGCCAGGCCCGCCGTACAGGCCACGGCCACCAGGGTGAGGGCGGCGGCACCCGTCACCCTCAAGATCGCGTCGTGCTCAGACATGCGCCCCAGTACACACCACGGTCCGGGGCCGTGGCCCCGGACCGTGAGAAGAGTGATCTATCTCGCACTACGCATGAACCGCTCACATCACCCAAAAGGAACAAGACGCCGATGCTTCGCGGGCGTCCCGCCCGGGTGCGTCACGCGGCCACCGGCTGCTCCTCCCGCGCCGACGGGGCCGGCGTGCCGCCGGGGCCGGCCGTGTCCGCTCCCGTGACCGGCTTGCGCAGGCCCTTCAGGACGATCACCAGGGCCGCCGTGACACAGACGCCCGCGGCGATGGCGACCAGGTAGAGGAACGGGTTGCCGATCAGCGGGACCACGAAGATGCCGCCGTGCGGGGCGCGCAGCGTGGCGCCGAAGGACATGGACAGGGCTCCGGTGACCGCGCCGCCCACCATCGAGGCGGGGATCACGCGCAGCGGGTCGGCGGCGGCGAACGGGATCGCACCCTCGGAGATGAAGGAGGCGCCCAGCACCCAGGCGGCCTTGCCGTTCTCCCGCTCGGTCCGGTTGAAGAGCTTGCCGCGGACCGTGGTGGCCAGGGCCATCGCCAGCGGCGGGACCATGCCGGCCGCCATCACCGCGGCCATGATCTTCATGGCGGAGTCGCTGGGGCTCGCGACCGCGATACCGGCGGTGGCGAAGGTGTACGCGACCTTGTTGACGGGGCCGCCGAGGTCGAAGCACATCATCAGGCCGAGCAGGGCGCCGAGCAGGATGGCGTTGGTGCCGGTGAGACCGTTCAGCCAGTCGGTCATGGCCTTCTGCGCCGAGGCGATGGGCTTGCCGATGACCACGAACATCAGGAAGCCGACGACCGCCGAGGAGATCAGCGGGATCACCACCACCGGCATGATGCCGCGCAGCGCCGCCGGGATCCGCACCTTCTGGATCGCGAGCACCACACCACCGGCGATCAGACCGGCCGCGAGACCGCCGAGGAAGCCGGCGCTGATCGTGAGCGATATCGCGCCGCCGACGAAGCCGGGCACGAGGCCGGGCCGGTCGGCCATGCCGTAGGCGATGTAGCCGGCCAGGACCGGGACGAGGAAGCCGAAGGCGACGCCGCCGATCTGGAAGAGCAGGGCACCCCAACTCGCGGCCTGGGTCCACACGAAGTGGTCCATGACCGACGGCGCCTCGTTGATCTCGTACCCGCCGATCGCGAAGCCGAGGGCGATGAGGAGACCGCCCGCCGCGACGAACGGGACCATGTAGCTGACGCCGGACATGAGCCAGGTGCGCAGCTTGGTGCCGTAGCCCTCGCCGGACCCGCCGGCGCGCTCCACGGGCGTGGCGCCGGACCCGTCGGTCGCGCCGGACCCGGCGGCCGCGGTGACCTCGCCGCGCTCGGCCTTGCCGCGGACCTCGGTGATCAGGTCGGCGGGCCGGTTGATGGCCGCCTTGACGCCGGTGTCGACGGTCGGCTTGCCCGCGAAGCGGTCCTTCTCCCGCACGGGCACGTCGTGGGCGAAGATCACGCCGTCCGCCGCCGCGATCACGGCCGGGTCGAGCCGGGTGAACCCGGCCGAGCCCTGCGTCTCGACGGCGACCTCGACGCCCGCCTCCCGCCCGGCGTTCTCCAGTGACTCGGCCGCCATGTAGGTGTGGGCGATGCCGGTGGGGCAGGAGGTGACGGCGACGATCCGGAACGGGCGGTCCGCGCCGGTCCCGGCGTCGTCGGTGCCCGTGGCGGCACCGGCGGAGGCCGCCGCCGGTGCCGCCACGGAGTCTGCGGAGCCGGGACCGGAACCGGAGCCGGAAGCAGGCTCGGAACCGGACTCGGAACCGGATGCGGAGCCGCTGCCGGCCGCCGCCGGTGCCTTCGCCGCGTCCGCGGCGGTGCTCCCGTCGGCCGTGGGCTGCTCGTCCCCGCGGATGAGCGCCGCCGCGGCCGACGCGTCGTCCACCGACCTGAGCGCGTCGGTGAACTCGGCGTTCATCAGCTGCCGGGCCAGCGACGACAGGATCGTCAGATGGGCGTCGTCCGCACCGGCCGGTGCGGCGATGAGGAAGATCAGGTCGGCGGGGCCGTCGGCCGCGCCGAAGTCGATCCCGGCGGCGCTGCGCCCGAAGGCGAGCGTCGGCTCGGTGACGTGCTCGCTGCGGCAGTGCGGGATGCCGATGCCTCCGTCGAGGCCGGTCGGCATCTGCGCCTCGCGGGCCGCGACGTCGGCGAGGAAGCCCTCCAGGTCGGTCACCCGACCCAGGGCCACCATGCGTTCGGCGAGGGCGCGCGCCGCCGCTTCCTTGGTGTCGGCGGACAGGTCGAGATCGACCAGGTCCGCGGTGATCATGTCGCTCATCGCGGGCTCCTTCGCACGCGTACCGCCCGTGCGGTGGGGTGGGCGGAAAGGGG
>NZ_MSGP01000520.1 GCF_002078235.1 Streptomyces viridosporus | reverse complement strand
CCGGTGGCGACCGCGGACCGCCGGCGCGCTGGCGGTCGCGGTCGCCACCGGCCCGTGCGCTCCCGCGGAACTGCGCGAGGCCGGCGCGGACGTCGTCCTCGCCGATCTGACGGAATTCCCGCGGTGGTTCTCGGACCACCGCACGGACCGGTCCGGCTCCGGCCCGGACTACCTTCCGGCCCGCGCCTGACGGCGTCCCGCCGCGACCGAGCGCAGGACACCCGCACCGGCCATCAGGAATCCGACGCCCATGAGCATGCTCAATACGAACATGTACGTCGGGAAAGGCGTCGTTCCGAGGAACAGCGGGGCCACCGTGACCAGAGTGGCCACGGCGCCGACGAAGAAGACGAGAGCACCGGCACGGACCAGGCCGTCACCGGGCGCGGCGGAATTCGCTTGGGTTTTGTCACGCACCGGACCAGGGTAGTTCCCAGCGCGAAGGAACAACCGGGTGACGTCTTGTCTCCGGCCCGAAGACCATTAGCCTTGGACACGGCGGGTCACCACGGCCCGCCCGAGTGCTATCAAGAGCCGTTTCACCAAGCAGCTTTCCCGACGAGTACGAGGACGAGGACAGACGTGCCCACCGGCAAGGTCAAGTGGTTCAACAGTGAGAAGGGCTTCGGCTTTCTCTCCCGCGACGACGGCGGTGACGTCTTCGTCCATTCCTCGGTCCTCCCCGCCGGAGTCGAGGCACTCAAGCCGGGACAGCGCGTGGAGTTCGGCGTGGTCGCCGGACAGCGCGGCGACCAGGCCCTCTCCCTGACCCTCCTCGACCCGACCCCGTCGGTCGCGGCGGCCCAGCGCAAGAAGCCGGACGAGCTGGCCTCCATCGTCCAGGACCTGACGACGCTCCTGGAGAACATCACCCCGCAGCTGGAGCGGGGCCGCTACCCCGACCGCGCCGCCGGCAAGAAGATCGCCGGCCTGCTCCGCGCGGTCGCCGACCAGCTGGACGTCTGAGGCGGCCGGGGACCCGTCCGGCGGATCCTCTACGGGAACCGCAGCGCGTCCGGGCCGAGGGGCGGCACCAGCCCCTCGGCCGCCGCACGGGTGAGCAGCCCCCGCACCGCCGCGTAGCCGTCCTCGCCGAGGTCGGCGGTGAACTCGTTGACGTACAGCCCGATGTGCTGGTCGGCGACGGCCGGGTCCATCTCCTGGGCGTGCTCCAGGACGTACGGGCGCGACGCCTCGGGATCGTCCCAGGCCGCCCGCACGGACGTGCGGATCGCGTCGGCGAGCCGCGTCAGCGTCCCGGCGCCCAGCGACCGCCGGGCGATGATCGCGCCCAGCGGGATCGGCAGCCCGGTGGTGCGCTCCCAGTGCTCGCCCATGTCGGCGAGCCGGTGCAGCCCGTAGTCCTGATAGGTGAAGCGCGCCTCGTGGATGACGAGTCCCGCGTCGACCTTCCCGTCCCGCACGGCCGGCATGATCTCGTGGAACGGCATCACCACGATCTCCCCGACACCGCCCGGCACGACGTCCGCCGCCCACAGCCGGAACAGCAGGTACGCCGTCGACCTCTCGCTCGGCACGGCGACCGTGCGTCCCGCGAGGTCCAGCCCTTCCTCCCGCGTCAGCACCAGCGGCCCGCAGCCCCGCCCCAGCGCGCCCCCGCAGGGCAGCAGGGCGTAGTCGTCCAGGACGTACGGCAGCACCGCGTACGACACCTTCAGCACGTCGAGCTCGCCGCGCTCGGCCATGCCGTTGGTGACGTCGATGTCGGCGAAGGCGACGTCGAGGTCGGGCGCGCCGGGGACGCGGCCGTGGGCGAGGGCGTCGAAGACGAAGGTGTCGTTCGGGCAGGGGGAGTACGCGATCCGCAGTCGCTGCTGCTCAACTGTCATGCCGGTTCCAACTCTCCAGGACGGGTGCGAGCTTCCCGAAGCCCTCGGTGAGGGCGCTCAGGGCGTCGCCGATGCGCCAGGCCCCGCGGTCGCGCGGGCCGACGGGGTTCGACACCGCCCGCACCTCCAGCACGGGCACCCCGTGCGCGGCGGCGGCCTCGGCGACCCCGAAGCCCTCCATGGCCTCGGCGAGGGCACGGGGGTGGCGGGCGCGGAGCGCGGCGGCGCGGGCGGCGGTCCCGGTCACCGTCGACACGGTGAGCACGGTGCCGGTGAGCGCGCCGGCCGCGGCGGCGGCGTCGCGGACCAGGTCGGCCGGCGGGCGGTGGGTGACGGTGCCGAAGCCGAGGTCGGTGACCGGCAGGAACCCGTCGGCGGTCTCCGCGCCCAGGTCGGCCGCGGTGATCTCGTCGGCGACGACGAGGGAGCCGAGGGGCGCCTCGGGCGGGAAGCCGCCGGCGATCCCGGCGCTGACGACGAGACGGTAGGGGGCGTCGCCGAGGGCGGCCGCGGTGAGGGCGGCGGCGGTGGAGGCGGCGGCGAGGGCGGGCCCGACACCGGCGGCGAGGACGTCGG
>NZ_MSGP01000052.1 GCF_002078235.1 Streptomyces viridosporus | reverse complement strand
GGTGCTGTGTCGTGCCGCCGTTCCGGGACGGCGGGCAGGCCCAGTACATCGAGCAGCCGGTCCCCGAGCAGGGCGCCGCGAGCACGGCGGCCACCCGCGCCTGGGCGCTGGAACGCCTCGGCGAACCGCTGGCGCTGGCCGATCTCGCCGCCCACGCCCGGATGAGCCTGCGGACCTTCGCCCGCCGCTTCGACGACGAGGTGGGCCTCAGCCCCGGCCGCTGGCTGACCCAGCAGCGCGTCGCCCGGGCCCGGAGCCTCCTGGAGTCCGGCGACCTGACGGTCGACCAGATCGCGGCCCAGGTCGGCTTCGCCACCGGCGCCTCACTGCGCCGGCATCTGCACGCCGCCATCGGGGTGACCCCGCAGGCCTACCGCCGCACGTTCCGCACGGTGCGTTGAACGAAGCGAACGCCCGTGTGCGGCAAGGAACTTGAGCTGCGTACGGGCGCGCTTCCCGCAGAAGCCGCCGGGCCCGGGACCCGACTGAATCCCGCGAGCGGGGATAGGTGTCACCTACCGGGCGGGGCAGGAGCGCCCCGCGCCCCGGACCCTGCGGAGGAGACATGGCACTGGTGACTGCGGGCGTCGTGGTGCTCGACTGCGCCGAACCCGAGAAACTGGCCGAGTTCTACAAGGAGTTGCTGGCGGCGGAGGCGGTCGACGCCAACGCCAACCGGGTGGAGGTCCGGGCCGCCGACGGCTTCCGCCTCGCCCTGCGCCGGGACGTCAACGCGACCGCGCCGAGCTGGCCCCGCCCCGAGAACTCCCTCCAGGTGCACCTGGAGTTCGTGGTGGACGACCTGGACGCGGTGGAACGCCGGATCGTGAGCCTCGGCGGCCGCCCGGTGGACACCGGCGACGCGTCCGGCCCCACGGGCGAACGCGGCTACGCCGACCCGGCAGGCCACTCCTTCACGGTCCGCCGAGGAGCGCCGACGGCACCCAAGCAGGGGTGACCCTCCGCCGCACGGCGCGGCGGTGCCGCACCCGCGACCGCCCCTTCCGGGCCGGTCCCGGGAGGGGCGGCCCGGAAGGGGCGGTCGCGGGCGGATCAGTCGCGGCCGCCCTTGTCGGGGGCCGGCCAGACACCGGTGGAGCGTTCGATGGCCTTGGCGCCCGCGCGGTCCACGGCGCTGCGCACCACCGCGAAGATGGCGCCCTGGATCGCCGCGGCCAGCAGGATCTCACCCCAGCGGCGGTCCCGGTCCAGCGCGTCGGGCGCGTTGTCCTCGTGCCGGATCATCTTCCAGGTCTTCTGGAAGGCGAGCCCCGCCACGGTGCCGCTCGTCCAGCCCAGCACGAACCCCACGGGCTTGTACGCCAGGGGGAGTTTCTTCTTCTTGCTCTTCTTCGCCACGTGGATCTCCTTGGTCCGTTTCCGTCGGTGGATGGGGTTCGGGGCGGTCAGGGACGGCCTCGGGCCGGGACCTCCTCGCCGGCCGGTACCGGTCCCGGCGGGGTCCCGTCCCCGAACGGCCGGCCGCCCAGCTCCTCGCGGTGATGGGGCGTCAGCCAGCCGGACAGGTCGGGGCCGAGCGGCACGACGCCGGACGGGTTGACCCCGGTGTGCACCTGGTAGTAGTGCCGCTTGATGTGGTCGAAGTCGACGGTGTCGCCGAATCCGGGCGTCTGGTACAGGTCGCGGACGTACGCCCACAGCACCCGGTTCTCCGTCAGCTTCCACCGGTTGCACTTGAAGTGGCCGTGGTACACGGCGTCGAACCGCACCAGGGTGGTGAACAGGCGGATGTCCGCCTCGGTAATGGTGTCGCCGACGAGGTACCGCTGCCCCTCCAGCCGGTGCGCCAGCCACTCCAGCCGCCGGAACACGCCCGCGCACGCGGCCTCGTACTCCTCCTGGCCGGTGGCGAAACCCGCCCGGTACACCCCGTTGTTGACGTCCTCGAAGACGTCCGCCGCCACCGCGTCGATCTCGTCGCGCCGCGCCCGCGGATACAGGTCGGGGGCTCCCTCGCGGTGCAGGGCCGTCCACTCGGTGGCGAGGTCCAGGGTGATCTGCTGGTAGTCGTTGGTGACGAGCCTGCCGCTGGGCACGTCCACGACCGCCGGCACGCTCACCCCGCCCGGGTAGTCCGTCTCCCGCCGGTCGTAGGCCTCGCTCAGGTACCGGATGCCGAGCACCGGGTCCCGGCCGTCCGGATCCAGGGTGAAGCGCCAGCTGCGGTCGTCCTGGAGGGGGTCGGCGACGGCCAGCGACAGCGCGTCCTCGAGCCCGAGCAGCCGCCGGGAGATCAGCGCCCGGCTCGCCCACGGGCAGGCGCGGCTGACGACGAGCCGGTAGCGCCCGGCCTCCACCGGCCAACCGTCCCTGCCGTCGGCGGTGATCCGGTCCGCGAAGTGCGCCTTCGAGCGTTTGAACGCCTTCCTGCCGTAGGAGCTGTTGCCGACGCCCCCGTCGTCGCGGGCCATGGTGGCCTCCTCTTCGCCGTGCGGATGTCCCTGTCACCGCGTTCCCCGTTTTCGGCGCTCGGCACGGTGTGACCGGGTCCGGCCGGGGCAAACGGCCGACGTGAGCACACGATCGGATCGTAGAACCCGAGTCACCGTGCTGGTGGCGCTCGCGGCCAATCTGGTGATCGCGGCCGCCAAGGCCGTCGGAGGCGTGGTCGCGGCCTCTCCCGCGTTGCTGTCGGAGGCGGCGCACTCAGTGGCCGACAGTCTGAACGAGGTGTTCCTGCTGGCCGCGCTGCGGCGCAGCCGGCGCCCGCCCGACCGGCGGCACCCTTTCGGGTACGGCAAGGAGCGGTTCTTCTGGTCGCTGCTCGCCGCCGTCGGCATCTTCGTGATGGGCGGCTGCTTCTCCTTCTACCAGGGCATCGACGCGTTCCGGAACGGCGAGGAGAAGAACCTCGACGGCTATGTGGCCGGACTGGTCGTGCTCGGTGTGGCGCTCCTCGCCGAGGGCGGTTCGCTGCTGCGGGCCCTGTACCAGGTGCGCAAGCAGGGCGGTACGGCCCAGGGGCTGCGCGATCCGGCGCTGCGCACGGTGGTCGCCGAGGACGGCACCGCGGTGGTGGGCGTCACCCTGGCCATCGTGGGCATGGGGCTCCACATGGCCACCGGGCAGGTGATGTGGGAGGCGGCCGCCTCGCTCGCCATCGGCGCGCTGCTGGTCTACGTGGCCTACCGGCTGGGGCGCGAGGCGCGCGACCAGCTGATAGGGGAGGCCGCGGACCCGGAGGCGAGCGGACGGATCCGGGCGCTGCTGCGGGCACAGCCGGAGATCGACAGCGTGGAGGCGCTGTTCACGATGAAGACGGGCCTGGACACCACGCTGGTGGCCGCCCGCGTCGATCTGGTGCCCGGCCTGGACAGCGAGCGGGTGGAGGAGGTCGCCGTGCGCATCAAGCGGTCCATCGCCGGCATGGTCCCCGAGGCGGAACAGGTCTTCCTCGACGTCACCGACCGGCACGCCCCCGACGCGCGGGAGGCATGGGAAAGCCCCGCCGCGACGGGGGAACGCGGCGGGGCCTGACCCACGCGTGCCCGGCGGCCGGCGCTTCATGCACACCGCACCGCGGGAAATTCCTCCCGGCCGCCGCTCCCCGGTCCGACGGGGCCCGATACGGTCCGGCCCGGCCCGAACGGAAGACCCTAGGCCGGAGCGACGGCCATCCGCGCCGCGAGGGCCACCATCACCCCGCTCGCCACCAACGCGGTCACCAGGCGCCCCCGGTGACCGGTCAGCGCCCGCCCCAGCAGGGCGCCGCCCCCGGCCAGCAGCACCTGCCAGCTCGCGGACGCGGCGAACGCCGCCGTCACGAACACGGTCTGCTCCGCGGCACCGACCGCCTCTCCGCTCCGGGAGCCGAGCACGAGCGCCGCGAAGTAGACCACGGTGGTGGGGTTGAGCAGGGTGATCCCGAGCAGCGCCAGGTACGCCCGCGCGGGGCTCGGGGGAACGGGGTCGGAGCGGGTGGCGAGCCGGTGGCCGCGGTACTGCCGTACCGCGGTGGCCGCCGCCCACGCCGCCAGCGCGAGCAGCACCAGTACGCAGACCCAGTGCAGCGGCCGCATCACGGGCCGCAGCACCGACGCCAGGGCGGAACCGCCGACCGTGGCCGCGAGGGCGTACAGCCCGTCGGCCGTGGCGATGCCGAGGGCCGCGCAGACCCCGGTGCGCAGGGAGGTGCGGGCGGTGAGGGAGACGAGATAGGTCCCGACGGCACCGACGGGGACGGCGATGCCGTACCCGGCGAGCAGCCCCGCGACGAGGGCGGCCGTCATGAGCGCGGCGGCGTCGGTCCTCCCCGCGGGCCGCACTGCCGCTGTCGGCCCGCGGCAGGGGCGGTGTCGGACAGCGGTACCGGGACGCGGAAGGGACGCATGGCCGGATCCTGGGGCCGGACGCCCGGAAGGGCAACAGGTTTTCGCGAGGGTGCGCGGGAGGCCCCGGCGGTGCAGGCCAAGCCGCCCCCGTCCGGCCTCAGGCCGCCCGCAGCAGCAGGACCGCCGCCTCGCGGGCCCGGGCCGCGGGCTCCGTGGTGCGTGTGATGCCCGCGGTGACCATCGCCCCCTCGGCCAGCAGGTACAGCTGCCCGGTCACGGTGCCGGGCAGCCCGGCGTCGGCGACGAGGCGGGCGAGGTACGCGCGGAACGCCTGCTTGTGCGCCCGGACCTGGGCGACCACGCGGGGGGAGGTGGCGCCGAGCTCTCCGTGGGCGTTGATCCAGGCGCAGCCGCGGAAGTCCGGTTCGGCGAACCACTCCTCGAGCCGGTCGAAGACGGCCAGGACGCGCCGCTCCGGGTCCTCGTACCGGTCGACATGGGCGGCGAGCCGCTCGCGCCAACGTGCGTCGCGCCGCTCCAGATACGCCTCCACCAGCAGTTCCTTCGAGGGGAAGAGCCGGTAGAGCCGCTTGAGGGAGACTCCGGACGTGCCGCGCACGTCGTCCATGCCGACGGACCGCACCCCGCGCCCGTAGAACAGCTTCTCCGCGGCGTCCAGTGCCCGCTCGCGGGCGGCTGCGCTGTCCATGGACCGACCACTCCTTGACGTGAGAACGAGCGTTCTCCTACGGTAGCAAGCCCGGGGAGAACGCGCGTTCTCCCCGTCTCCTTCCCGGCCGCCCCTTCCCAGGGAGACACCGTGACCGCTCGCCCGCCCCTGCCCCCGTTCACCCGCGAGACCGCCGCGCAGAAGGTCCAGGCCGCCGAGGACGCCTGGAACACCCGCGACCCGCACCGGGTCGCCCTCGCCTACGCGCCGGACTCGGTGTGGCGCAACCGCGACACCTTCGTCACCGGCCGCGCCGCGATCGTCGAGCTGCTGACCGCCAAGTGGGAGCGCGAGCGGGAGTACGCGCTGCGCAAGGACCTCTGGGCCTTCGACGGCAACCGCATCGCGGTGCGCTTCCAGTACGAGTGCCGGGACGCCGACGGCCAGTGGTGGCGCTCCTACGGCAACGAACTGTGGGAGTTCGACGAGCAGGGCCTGATGACCCGGCGCGAGGCGAGCATCAACGACGTACCGATCGCCGAGCGGGACCGCCGCATCCTGGGACCGCGCCCCGACGCGGAGCGGGGCCGCGGCCTTCCGCTCCGGTGATCCGGTGCTCCGGTGAGGGCAGCGGCCCTCGCGGGCGCCGGGGGAGTGGCTAGGGTTTCCGGGTGACCGAACTGGCCGAGCAACACGGAAAACCCTTCCTCTACGTCGTGGTCTGCGCCGCCGGAGTCGCCGCGGACGTCAGCAAGCTGATCACCTCCGCGCAGGAGCGGAACTGGGAGGTCGGCGTCATCGCGACACCGGTCGCCCTGAACGGCTTCTTCGACACCACCGCCGTCGAGGCGCAGACGGGCCGCCCGATCAGGTCCGCCTGGCGCACCCCCGGCGAGCCGCGCCCCTTCCCGGCGCCCGACGCCGTGGTGGTCGCGCCCGCCACCTTCAACACCCTCAACAAGTGGGCGGCCGGCATCGCGGACACCCTCGCCCTCGCCACCCTGAGCGAGGCCGCCGGCCTCGGCGTGCCGATCGCCGTCCTGCCGTGCGTGGCCGACGCGCTGGCGGCCCACCCCGCCTACCGGGAGAGCCTGACGCGGCTGCGCGGCATGGGCGTGCGCTTCGGCGATCCGTACGCCGGGCAGGAGGAACCGGGCGGCGAGCGGCCGGAGTTCGGCTGGGAGCGGGCCCTGGACCTCGTGCGGCGGGACTGACGTCCGGCCGGCCCGAGGGCGTTCTTACAACTCGTCCGTCAGGGCCATCTCCGCCCAGATGGTCTTGCCGTCGGTCGTGTGCCTGCTGCCCCAGCGCTGGGTGAGCTGCGCGACCAGCAGCAGTCCCCGGCCGCCCTCGTCCCAGGTCCTGGCCCGCCGCAGGTGCGGGGCCGTGTGGTTGGTGTCGGACACCTCGCAGATCAGCGTCGAGGCGTCGTGGATCAGCCGCAGCCGGATCGGCGGGGCCCCGTACCGGATGGCGTTGGTGACCAGCTCGCTCACCACCAGCTCGGCGGTGAACGACACCTCGGTCAGTGCCCAGTCGGCCAGTTGGTCGAGGACCTGCTTGCGGATGGGGGCGACCAGCGCCGGATCGGAGGGGATGTCCCAGGTGGCGACCTGTGACGCCGACAGCCCGTGGGTCCGGGCCAGCAGCAGGGCCGCGTCCTCGGGCGTGCCGCCCGGCGGGAGCAGGGTGTGCAGGACGCGGTCGCAGGTCTCGTCGAGCGAGCCGGAGGCGTTCGACAGCGCCTCGCGGAGCATGGCCTCGCCGGTCTCCGCCTTCCGCGTGGGGGACGTGATCAGCCCGTCGGTGTAGAACGCCAGCACCGTGTTCTCGGGCAGCTCGAACTCGGCCGACTCGAAGGGCAGTCCGCCCGTGCCCAGCGGCGGACCGGAGGGCAGGTCGAGCTGACGGGCCGGGCCGCCCGGCGGGATCAGCACCGGTGTGGGGTGTCCCGCCCGCGCCAGGGTGCAGCGCCGCGACACCGGGTCGTACACCGCGTACAGACAGGTCGCGCCGACCTCGCTGGGACTCGTGTCGCTGCCCCACTCGTGCGACAGGTGCTGGGCCAGGTCGTCGAGGTGGGTGAGCAGTTCGTCGGGGGCCAGGTCGATGTCGGCGAGGGTGCGTACGGCGGTGCGCAGCCGGCCCATGGTCGCGGAGGCCTGGATGCCCTGGCCGGCGACGTCCCCGACCACCATGGCCACCCGCATCCCGGACAGCGGGATCACGTCGAACCAGTCGCCGCCCACACCGGAGCGCGCGGCCGGCCGGTAGCGGGTGGCCGCCTCCACGGCGGCCGTGCGCGGCAGGGTGCGGGGGAGCAGGCTGCGCTGGAGCGTGAGGGTGGTCTCGCGTTCGCGGGAGTAGCGGCGGGCGTTGTCGATGCAGACGGCGGCGCGCGCGGTGACCTCCTCGGCCAGCAGCACGTCGTCGTGGGTGAAGGGGTCGGGGTGATCGAAGCGGGTGAAGGCGGCGACGCCGAGGGTGATGCCGCGCGCCTGGAGCGGGACGGACATCATCGAGTGGATGCCGAACTCCCGGATCTGCCGGGCACGCGCCTCGTCCACCGCGAACCACGGGTCGAGGTCGCCGGACTCCACCGAGGCCACGATGCTGTGGCCCGCGATCAGCGAGTCGGCCTGGGGCGCGGTGGCCGGGTAGACCACCACCTCGCCCACCTCGGCGACCGACTCGGGGCTGCCCGGGACGAGGGAGTGATGGGCGGCCCGGCGCAGCGAGACCGGCGTGGTCAGCGGGTCGGCGGGGTCGGCGCCGGGTTCCTCGGGCTCGAGCAGGTCCACGCTGATGAAGTCGGCGAGCGCGGGCACGCACACCTCCGCCAGCTCCTGCGCCGTACGGGTGACGTCGAGGGTGGTGCCGATGCGGCTGCTGGCCTCGTTGACCAGTTGCAGCCGCTCCCGGGCCCGGAACTGCTCGGTGAAGTCGTGGGCCGTCACGCACACGCCCCGCACCCGGCCGGAGTCGTCGGTGAGCGGCGCGAGCCGGGCCAGCCAGGCGTGCGAGCGGTCCTCGCCGGTGGCCTTCATGTGCGTCTGCATGTCGTGCGGCCGGCCGGTGCGCAGCACCCGGCGCATGTGCTGCTCCAGCTCGGAGTGCTGGGGCCGGCCGCCGATGTCGGTGGGCCTGAGCCCCCGCAGGTGGTCGGCCGGGAGACTGAGGAGGTCCGCCATGGCGTCGTTGATCCCGCGCAGCCGCAGCCGGTCGTCGAAGACCATGGTGGCGCAGGGCGACTGGAACACCGCCCGTCTGACCAGCGGATCGTCGGGCAGCGCGTGCTCCGTGACCTTCAGCGGGGCGACGGCGAGCCAGTCACCGGGACCGCCGTCCGTCGACTGCCGCCAGTGGGCGAGCACCCACACGGTGACGGTGCCGCCGCCGCGGTGCCGCAGCGAGAGCGAGCCGCTCCAGCGGGCGTCGACCGGGGGGCGGGGCACGCCGGTGAGGTCGGCCAGCAGCTCGACGGCCGGGCGGCCGACGACCTCCTCGGCCGTGTGTCCCAGCAGCAGGCACGCGCCCTCGCTCCACCGCGTGAGCGTGCCGTCGGCGGCGATGACGGCCCGGGCCGTCACGGCATCGTCGAACGGGTCGTCCGGCCTCATCGTCGCCACTCCATCGCGCACACTCACCGTGAACCGGTGTATCGCCTGAGTTCCAGCCTAGTGCGTCACGGCCCGGCGTGGAGCGGAACCCCCCGCTCGGCCGCACGCCCCGTGCAGTCCCGTCCCCACCGTTGACGGAGTGTCACTCCTGCCACAACCATGGTCTGCGTACAGGACATGGGAGCGCTCCCATAACGGGTGCGTCCCTTCCCGCGCCACCCGCACCTCCCTCAGAGGAGCCCAGACGTGAAAAGACGCAGAACCGCCCTGCTGTCCCTCACCGGCCTGCTGGCGGCCGCGCTCACCGCGCTGCCCGCCGCGCCCGCCGGGGCCGACGAGGTCGAGCAGGTCAGGAACGGCACCTTCGACACCGGCATCGACTCCTGGTGGGCCTCGGCGAACGTCACCGCGGGCCCGTCCGACGGCCGCCTGTGCGCGGAGGTCCCCGGCGGCACCGCCAACCGCTGGGACGCCGCCGTCGGGCAGAACGACATCACGCTGGTGAAGGGGGAGTCGTACCGCTTCTCCTTCGCCGCGGACGGCTCGCCCGCGGGGCACGTCGTCCGGGCGATCGTCGGCCTGTCGGTGGCCCCGTACGACACCTACTACGAAGTCACCCCGCAGCTCGGCGTCTCCGGCGACACGTACACCTACACCTTCACCTCGCCCGTCGACACCACCCAGGGACAGGTCGGCTTCCAGCTCGGCGGCAGCGCCGACCCCTGGCGGTTCTGCGTGGACGACGTCTCCCTGCTCGGCGGGGTCGCGCCCGAGCCGTACGTGCCCGACACCGGGCCCCGGGTCCGCGTCAACCAGGTCGCCTACCTGCCCGCCGGGCCGAAGAACGCCACCCTCGTCACCGACGCCCGCGAGCGGCTGCCCTGGCAGCTGAAGGACGCCGGCGGCAAGGTGGTCCGGCGGGGCTGGACCGCGCCGCGGGGGGTGGACGGCTCCTCCGGGCAGAACGTCCACACCATCGACTTCGGCGCCCACCGGGCGCGCGGCACCGGCTACACGCTCACCGCGGACGGCGAGACCAGCCGGCCCTTCGACATCGACGCGCGCGCGTACGAGCGGCTGCGGCTGGACGCGGCGAAGTACTACTACACCCAGCGCAGCGGCACCCCGATCCGCGACGACCTGCGCCCCGGCTACGGCCGCCCGGCCGGACACGTGGACGTGGCCCCCAACCGGGGCGACGGCGCGGTGCCCTGTCAGCCCGGCGTCTGCGACTACACGCTGGACGTCACCGGCGGCTGGTACGACGCCGGCGACCACGGCAAGTACGTGGTCAACGGCGGCATCAGCACCTGGGAGGTGCTCAGCACCTACGAGCGCGCCCGGCACGCCCGCACCGGACGGCCGGACAGGCTCGGCGACGGCACCCTGGACATCCCGGAGAGCGGCAACAAGGTGCCGGACATCCTCGACGAGGCCCGCTGGGAGCTGGAGTTCCTGCTGAAGATGCAGGTGCCCGGGGGAGAGCCGCTGGCCGGCATGGCCCATCACAAGATCCACGACGAGCAGTGGACCGGGCTGCCCCTGCTGCCGAGCGACGACCCGCAGAAGCGGGAACTGCACCCGCCGACCACCGCCGCCACCCTGAACCTCGCGGCCACGGCCGCCCAGGCGGCCCGCCTGTACCGGCCGTACGACAAGGAGTTCGCCGCCCGGACGCTGACGGCCGCACGCCAGGCGTGGAGGGCGGCCCTCGCCCACCCGGAGCGGTACGCCGACCCGGACGACGGCATCGGCGGCGGCGCCTACCCCGACGACGACGTCACCGACGAGTTCTACTGGGCCGCGGCCGAGCTGTACCTCACCACGGGCGAGCGGCAGTTCGAGGAGTACGTGCTGAACTCCCCGGTGCACACCGCCGACATCTTCGGCCCCCTCGGCTTCGACTGGTCGCGCACCGCGGCGGCCGGCCGGCTCGACCTCGCGACCGTGCCGAACAAGCTGCCCGGCCGGGACAAGGTCCGCCGCTCCGTCGTCCAGGGCGCCGACCGCTACCTGGCCACGCTGAAGGCCCACCCGTACGGCATGCCGTACGCACCGGCCGGCAACGTCTACGACTGGGGCTCCAGCCACCAGGTCCTCAACAACGCGGTCGTCCTCGCCACCGCCCACGACCTCACCGGCGCCTCGAAGTACCGGGACGGCGCGCTGCAGAGCATGGACTACGTCCTCGGCCGCAACGCGCTGAACATCTCGTACGTCACCGGCTACGGCGAGGTCAGCGCGCACAACCAGCACAGCCGCTGGTACGCCCGCCAGCTCGACCCGAACCTGCCGAACCCGCCCGCCGGCACCCTGTCCGGCGGACCCAACTCCAGCATCCAGGATCCCTACGCCCAGTCCAAACTCCAGGGCTGCGTCGGTCAGTTCTGCTTCATCGACGACATCCAGTCCTGGTCCACCAACGAACACACCATCAACTGGAACGCCGCCCTGACCCGCATGGCGTCCTACGTGGCCGACCAGGGGTAGACGCCGGGCCGGCGGCCGAACGGCCGCCGGCCCGCCGCAAGGCGGCAGCGAGGGGCGCGCCTGTGACGCACCTCTCGTCCCGGCCTCCGGTCCTCTCTCGTTAGGTACCGCTCGATATGCCGTCTGACCTGCGGGTATTTACGCGCCAGTACCCGAGCGGTACCGTAGGGGCATGCCTGCTCTGAATGTGGAGTTCAGCGACCGCGAACTGGAGGACCTGCGGCAGATCGCCAAGGAGCGCGGTACGTCCATGAAGGCGCTCGTGCGGGAGGCGGCCGCGGCCGACATAGCCCGCCACCGGGCGCTGCAGGAGGGCGCGGAGGCGTTCCGCCGCTTCTTCGCCTCCCACGCCGACGAGTTCGCCGCCGCGTTCCCGGACGACGAGCCCCCGGCCAAGGGCGAGGGGCGGGCCGCCTGACCGATGGCCCCCGTCCTGCACATCGACGTGCCCTGGCTGCTCCAGCGGCACGAGGAGGTCCTTCCGGACCAGCCCAGCATCAACGACTTCTCCGCGCTGGTCGCCGCCGTCGCCCGGCACCGCGTCGACCCGCCCCGCCTCGGCGTGGACTCCGACCCGGCCTGGCGGGCCGCGGCCCTGCTGCACACCCTCGCCGTGCTCCGGCCGCTGCCGTCGGCCAACGCCCGCTTCGCCTGCGCCACGGCGGTGGCGTACATGTTCGTCAGCGGCGTCGGCATCGACCCGCCCTACGGCGCCCTCGTCGACCTCGCACGCGACCTGATGTCCGGTACGACGGACGTCTACGGCGCGGCGGACCGGCTGCGGTCCTGGCAGATCTGAGGGAGGCGCGGCCCCCTCCGGAGCCGCCGACGAGAGGCGGGGGAGCGGGGGCCGGCGGCCGTGCGCGCAGTGGAGCCGCCGTCCTGTGCGGTGCCCCCCGGGAAGGGCCGCGACCGGTCGACCGCGCCCCGGCGCGCGCCGGGGCGCCCCTTTTGCCGCACCGGATGTGAACCGGGGGAAAACCCAGGTCGAAAGCCGGTGCGAGGGGGCGTGGGCCACCCTCCCCTTTCTGACTTTCTGTCAATGCGCAGATCTTGCTCAGCCGCCTTGTTGCTTCTGCGCGGGTTGTGCGAGAGTGAGCCACCCGTGCGGGGGGTAAAGCCGGGGTCGCACGCCAGTCGATGAACCGGGTCCGATGCGCAGTCGGTGAATTCGCCCCCGCCGCGCCAAAGAGGTATAAACCATTCGGCTTCCCTTTTCGGCGTCGGAACATCTGATTCACTGCGCGTGGGAAAGGAACCATCTCAGTGCCG
>NZ_MSGP01000519.1 GCF_002078235.1 Streptomyces viridosporus | reverse complement strand
CCGCCGCGGCCGCGGCGGGGCGGCTGCGCCGGGCGACGGACACGGCCGCGAGCGCTCCCGCCAGCGTCAGGTACTCCGAGGCCCGGCGCAGCCGCCCGGCCCGGCCGGTGGTGTACGCCCGGGGCACCAGACCGGGCCGGTGCTCGACGAGCCGGGCCGTGACGACTTCCGCCGCCGCGCCGATCGCAGCGAGCCGGCGGGCGGGGCCCGCCTCGGCCGGCGGCACCGTCAGCATGGCGAGCCCGGCGGCGGCAGCCGCCGCCGACCCGGTGAACAGGAAGGGAAGGTGCCGGCGGGCGTCGTGCCAGGCCGGTACGGCCGACTGGGAGAGCAGCACGGCCGTGTACGCGGCCAGGGGCGGGGCGAAGGCGGCCGCGGACAGACCGGCCGGCCGGGCGGCCCGGCTCAGCAGGCGGCCGGGCAGGCCCGCGCGCAGTGATGCGGGCAGCATCTCGGCCGCGGCGGCCAGGCCACTGCCGGGCCCGTAGGCCACGAGGATCCAGGTGCCGACGGACATCGGCGAGCTGGGCTTGGCGACCCGCAGCATGTGGTGGAACCGCTCGGGTCGGCCGAGGTCCGCGATCAGCAGTCCGGTACTGGCCAGGAGCGCGCCGAAGCCGCCCAAGCGTCCCGCCCGGCGCAGGGCGGGACGCCCCGTGAGGTCGGCTCCGGCGGCGAGCAGGGCGGAGCCGGCCGACAGCCCGCCGGTGAACAGGTAGGCCGGCACCTCCCACTTCCACACCGGCGGTTTCAGCACCGGCCGGCCGTAGTAGGAGCGGAACGCGGGCCGTTCGTCGCGTGCCTCCGGGGCGCCGGACCCGGACGTGTGCGCGTGCGCGTCGCCGGCCCCGGTGTCGCCGCGCGGGGCCCCGTCGTCCTCGCTCATCGCCGGCCCCCCTTCCAGAAGACGGCGGCGGACGCGGCCAGCAGGGCCGAGGCGGCCACCGCGGCGTGTTTCCACATGGACGGCAGGTCCCGGGTGGGCACGACCGGGTCCGGCGGCAGCCCGTACACCTCCGGATCGTCCAGCAGCAGGAAGAACGCGCCGTCGCCGCCCACACCGTCGTCGGGGTCGCGGCCGTACAGCCGTGCCTCACCCACCCCCGCCCCGTGCAGCTCCGCCAGCCGCCGGTCGGCCCGCTCCCGCAGCTCGTCGAGCGGGCCGAACTGGATGGAGTCCGTGGGGCACGCCTTGGAGCAGGCGGGCTCCAGATCCCCGCGCAGCCGGTCGTAGCACAGGGTGCACTTCCACGCGCGCCCGTCGTCGGGCCGCCGGTCGATGACCCCGTAGGGGCAGCCGGAGACGCAGTAGCCGCAGCCGTTGCAGATGTCGGGCTGCACCACGACCGAGCCGAACTCGGTGCGGAACAGCGCCCCGGTGGGGCACACGTCGAGACAGCCCGCGTGGGTGCAGTGCTTGCACACGTCGGAGGACATCAGCCAGCGGAACTCGGTGCGGGCCCCGGCCCCGTCGGTGGCGCCGGGCAGGTCGAAGGAGGGGAAGCCGAGATCGACCGGGCCGGTGCCCAGCTCGCCGCCGCCCCGCTCGGCGTCGCGCAGGGCGTCGCCCACCACCCGGTCCGTGGCCTCGGTGCCGGAGGAGCCGGTGGGCAGGCCGGACAGCCCCGTCTCCTGCCGTCCCAGTGGACGCTGCTGCTCGACGAAGGCGACGTGCCGCCAGGAGCTCGCGCCGAGCATGCCGGTGTTGTCGAACGACATGCCCAGCAGGTCGAGGCCGTCCTCGGGAACGTCGTTCCACTCCTTGCACGCCA
>NZ_MSGP01000518.1 GCF_002078235.1 Streptomyces viridosporus | reverse complement strand
CGCCTCGTCGAGTCCGGCCCCGCCGCCGAGCCGGGCGAGGGCCTCGTAGGCGCGCAGGGCGCTGGTCTTGCCGCTGCCGCTGGGGCCGGACTCGACGAGGCGTTCCCCGACCCGGGCGCCTGCGTGCCGGAGCGGGCCCGGGCCGACGCCCAGCACCGCCGCGGCTTCCGTATCGGCTGCACCGCCGACGGCCCCGAGGGTCCCGTCCGGCTCGAGATCGCCGTCCAGGCCGAACCCGAGCTGCGGATCGTGGGGGAGCGGCTCACGGCGGACGGGCAGGTCCTGCTGGAGACCGCGCTGCGCGATCCCCGGCGCCGCACGGTGCAGGCCGCCTGGCACACGGCCGGGACGACCCCGGTGACCCGCGCCCCCCTGCCGGACGACCGCCTCGGCACCGCGCTGCTCCCGCTGCGCGTCGCCGGCACGACGCCCGGACAGCGCAAGGTGCTCGCCGCCGCCGAGCAGATGGTGGTCGCCCTGCGCTCCGTCTTCCCCTGCGACCCCCGCCCCGACCGGATGCGCGCCCCGGTGCCGGCCGGCACCGGCCGGCTGCTCGGCGGCTGCGACAACCTCGCCGAGGTGCTGTGGCGCACCCGCGTGGAGTGCGGACGCCGGCACGCGCTCCTCGTGGCCGCGGTGCGCGCCGGATGCGCCGGACCGGTCGCCGACCTGCTCGCCGAGCCGTACGGCGCGGGACGGGTCCGCGCCCTGCTCGCCCGGGGCGACGGCACCCGTACCGACCTGCGGCTGCTGGGCGACGGCGAGCTGCGCTACACCGCCCTCGCGCTGGTGCTGCTCACCGGACCCGGCGTACTGGAGGTCGACGCGCCCGGCGAGGTCCCCGCCGCGCTGCAGACCCTCACGGTGCTCGCCGACGGCCTCGACCGGGCACTGGACCCGCTCCAGCGCGCGGAACTGCTGCGGCTGGCGGCGCGGATGTGCGAGCGCGGGCACATCCGGCTGGTCGGCGCGGTGAGCGACGCCTCCTGGGCCGCCAAGGAGGACGGGGTGACGGTGGTACACCTGGACCGTGACTGATCCGGACGACGACACCGCCCCGGGCCCGCCCGCCGACGGGGACCCGCGCGAGCCCCTCGACGTGGCGGGACTCCAGCGCCGCCTCGCCGAGTTCGCCGCCGCGCGGAACTGGCAGCCGTACCACACCCCGAAGAACCTCGTCGCCGCGCTCAGCGTGGAGGCGTCCGAACTGGTCGAGATCTTCCAGTGGCTGACGCCCGAGGAGTCCGCCCGCGTCATGGACGACCCCGGCACCGCGCACCGCGTCACCGACGAGGTCGCCGACGTCCTCGCCTATCTCCTCCAGCTGTGCGAGGTCCTCGGCATCGACCCGCTGGCCGCCCTGGCCGCCAAGATCGACCGCAACGAGCACAGGTTCCCCCGCTGACGGCGCCCCTCCGAAGGCGTCCCGCGAGCCTCGGAGGAGGGAACTCTCATGTCACTCTCCGTAGTCGATGGAGCGGTCGAATGGGCACGAGTGTCCACAGATTTCGGTCTTCCTCTGGCTTTTTGTCTCACGCTCCCTCACTCTGGGTAGTGAACAAGGGAGTTCGGGCGGAAGAAGGCGGGGCGGCGCATGGACGCTGTGCGGCTCATCGTGACGAGCAGGCGGGCCCTGGCCGCGGGCGGCGGGCCGGACCTGCTGACCGAGGTGTGGCAGGCGCAGGCCCTCGCGCAGGCGATAGGCAGCCGCCTCGCGGTCGCCGGCCCACCGGAACTGCGCGGCGAGGCACTGGGGCTGACGGAGCTGGCGGGCCGCGGCTGCGGTGTGCTGGGCACCCCCGATCTCGGCCCGGGGGAACTGCGCGCGGCCCAGCTCACCGAACTGGGCGAGGCCCGCCAGTCCCTGATGTACCTCGGAGGTCTGCTCGGCGAGGTCGGCATCGCCCTGGTCGGCCTCGCCTGCTCCGCGGACGACGAGGCCATGTACTGGCAGTGCATGGAGGCCATCGACGCGGCGGACGAGTCCCGGGACCGCGTCCTGGAGATGCTCCGCAAACTGGCCGACCGCGACCAGGCCCTGGCGGAGCGGGAGGCCGGCTGACCGCGCCCCCGGCACCGGCCGCGGACCGCGGGGCACGCCGGGGGCCGGACGGAGCCGGGGCACCCCGGCGTGCAGGATGGACGTATGGATCTCCGTATCTTCACCGAGCCCCAGCAGGGGGCCACCTACGACACCCTCCTCACCGTCGCCAAGGCCACCGAGGACCTCGGCTTCGACGCCTTCTTCCGCTCCGACCACTACCTCAAGATGGGCTCCGTGGACGGTCTGCCCGGCCCCACCGACGCCTGGATCACCCTCGCCGGCCTCGCCCGCGAGACCGAGCGCATCCGGCTCGGCACGCTGATGACCGCCGGTACCTTCCGCCTGCCCGGAGTGCTCGCCATCCAGGTCGCGCAGGTCGACCAGATGTCCGGCGGCCGCGTCGAACTGGGCCTGGGCGCGGGCTGGTTCGAGGAGGAGCACAAGGCGTACGGCATCCCCTTCCCGAAGGAGAAGTTCGGCCGCCTCGAAGAGCAGCTGGAGATCGTCACCGGCCTGTGGGCCACCGAGGTCGGCGAGACCTTCGACTTCCACGGCACGTACTACGACCTCACGCACTCCCCGGCGCTGCCCAAGCCGGCCCAGCGCAAGGTGCCGGTGCTCATCGGCGGCCACGGCGCGACCCGCACCCCGCGGCTGGCCGCACGGTTCGCCGACGAGTTCAACATCCCCTTCGCCTCGCTCGAGGACAGCGAGCGCCAGTTCGGCCGGGTCCGCGCCGCGGCCCAGGAGGCCGGCCGGGACCCGGACGACCTCGTCTACTCCAACGCCCTCGTCGTCTGCGTCGGCAAGGACGACCAGGAGGTCGCCCGCCGCGCGGCCGCCATCGGCCGCGAGGTCGACGAGCTCAAGGCGAACGGCCTGGCGGGCTCCCCGGCCGAGGTCGTCGACAAGATCGGCCGCTACGCCGGGATCGGCTCCGGCCGGATCTACCTCCAGCTCCTCGACCTGGACGACCTCGACCACCTGGAGCTGATCTCCTCCCAGGTCCAGGCCCAGCTGTCGTAACACGCGCACGGCCGCGACGACGCCGTGCGCGCGGGCTGCCGCCGGACCGGGCGCGAGCGGCTCCCTCCCGGCCTTCTGGGGAAGGGGAGGCCGGGAGAAGGAGTTTTCGTCGGGCCCGGTCGGCGGTCACACGGTCGTCCGCGGCCGTCGGGCCGATCCCGCGCTCACCGCGGAGCCGCAGACCAGGACCGCGGACAGCGCGATCAAGTCGGTCAGGACGTCCTGGATCTGTGCGACGGGGACGCAGACGACCACGATGACGACGAGGACGGCAGCCCAGTGTCGCGGTCGGGGGATGGGAAGTGGGTTCGCCGGGATCACGCTCATGGCAGTACCTCCTGGGTGCCCGCTCACCGATCGCCGCTCCTGCCGGAAGTCCGGGCGGCGACCGATGTGCTTGTGCGTCGGGCCACTGTGAAGTGGGTCTGCCCTCAGGAAGTGGCGAAGTAACGGTGCGTAAGAGTGACATGACACATGGTATTAGCGCGCGGAGGGCGCACCACGTCACGACGTCCGCGAGGTGAACGGCGAGGCCCGCCCGGCGGCCCGGGATCCCTGAAGGCGGTACGAGGAGCCGTCCGGCTCCGCTGCGTCTCCGGGACCCGGGACCTCGGCCGGCCGCCCCTCGCAGAGCCCTGCGGGACCCCTGCCGACAGGGCCGGGGCCCTCCAGCGGCCCGGGGATAATCCAGTACCGCCCCGGCCCGTCGGCACCCATACTCGGACAGGTGTTCCTGACGATCTCGACCACGGGTGACGAGCAGTACCCGGCCACTGACCTGGGTTTCCTCCTCCACAAGCACCCCGACAACCCGTTCTCGGCCACGCTGTCCCACGGCACGGCGCACGTCCTCTACCCCGAGGCGGACGCCGAGCGCTGCACGGCGGCGCTGCTGCTGGAGGTGGACGCGGTGGCACTGGTCCGGCGCGGCAAGGGCAAGGGCCGCGGCGGCGCACCCGACGCGGCGCTCGCGCAGTACGTCAACGACCGCCCGTACGCGGCCTCCTCCCTCCTCGCCGTGGCGCTGAGCGGCGTCTTCTCCAGCGCGATGCGCGGTGTGTGCCATGCCCGTCCGGAACTGCCCGCACGGCCGCGCCCGCTGCGCATCGAGGTGCCCGCGCTGCCCGCCCGCGGCGGCCCCGCACTGGTGGGCCGGCTCTTCGAGCCGCTCGGCTGGACGGTCACCGCCGAGCCCGTGGCGCTGGACACGGAGTTCCCCGAGTGGGGCGACTCGCGGTACGTGCACCTGGTCCTGGAGGCGGACACGCTCACCCTCGCCGAGGCCCTGCGCCACCTCTACGTGCTGCTCCCCGTCCTCGACGACGCCAAGCACTACTGGGTCTCCTCCGACGAGGTGGACAAGCTGCTGCGCGCCGGCGAGGGCTGGCTGCCCGCGCACCCGGAGCAGCAGCTGATCACCAGCCGCTACCTGTCCCGCCGCTGGTCGCTGACCCGGCAGGCCAGGGAACGGCTGGAGCTGCTCCGGCTGGCCGAGGCGGACGACACCGACGTCGAGGAGATCGACAACGCCGTCGAGGCGGAGACCGAGGAGGGCGCCGAGGAGAAGCCGGCCCCGCTCGCCGTGCGGCGGCGGGAGGCGATCGTCGCCGCGCTGCGCGCCTCGGGCGCCGCCCGGGTGCTCGACCTCGGCTGCGGCCAGGGCCAGTTGGTGCAGGAACTGCTCCGGGACCCGTCCTTCACCGAGATCGTCGGCGTCGACGTGTCGATGCGGGCGCTCACCATCGCCTCCCGGCGGCTCAAGCTGGACCGCATGGGGGAGCGGCAGGCGGCGCGCGTGAAGCTCCTCCAGGGCTCGCTCACGTACACCGACCGCCGGCTCAAGGGCTACGACGCCGCCGTGCTCAGCGAGGTGATCGAACACCTCGACCTCCCCCGGCTGCCCGCCCTGGAGTACGCGGTGTTCGGCGCGGCCCGCCCCCGGACGGTCCTCGTCACCACCCCCAACGTCGAGTACAACGTGCGCTGGGAGAGCCTCCCGGCCGGCCACGCCCGGCACGGCGACCACCGCTTCGAGTGGACCCGCGGGGAGTTCCGCGCCTGGGCGGGGAAGGTGGCCGAACGCCACGACTACACCGTGGAGTTCACACCCGTCGGACCCGACGACCCCGAGGTCGGGCCGCCCACCCAGATGGCCGTGTTCACCACCGGGACCGCGCAGGAGGCGCAGGCCGCATGACCACCACCGAGACCCCGCACACCGGGAACCCGCAGCCGCGGGGCCGGGTCCTGCCCGTCACCGACCTGTCCCTCGTGGTGCTCGTCGGCGCCTCCGGCTCGGGCAAGTCCACCTTCGCACGCCGCCACTTCAAGCCCACCGAGGTGCTCTCCTCCGACTTCTGCCGCGGCCTGGTCGCCGACGACGAGAACGACCAGAGCGCCTCCCGCGACGCCTTCGACGTCCTGCACCACATCGCCGGCAAGCGCCTGGCCGCCGGCCGCCGCACCGTCGTCGACGCCACCAGCGTCCAGCAGGACGCCCGGCGCCAGTTGATCGACCTGGCCAGGCAGCACGACGTGCTGCCCATCGCCATCGTGCTCGACGTGCCCGAGGAGGTGTGCGCCGAGCGCAACGCCACCCGCACCGACCGCGCCGACCTGCCCCGCCGGGTCATCCGGCGCCACATCCGCGAACTCCGCCGCTCCCTGCGCCACCTGGAGCGCGAGGGCTTCCGCAAGGTGCACGTCCTGCGCGGTGTGGAGGAGGTCGAGCACGCCACCGTCGTCACCGAGAAGCGGTTCAACGACCTCACCCACCTCACCGGGCCGTTCGACGTCATCGGCGACGTCCACGGCTGCTCCGCCGAACTGGAGGCACTGCTCGGCAAGCTGGGCTACGTCGACGGCGTGCACCCCGAGGGCCGCACCGCCGTCTTCGTCGGCGACCTCGTCGACCGCGGCCCGGACAGCCCCGGCGTGCTGCGCCGCGTGATGGCCATGGTGAAGTCGGGCGACGCGCTGTGCGTGCCCGGCAACCACGAGAACAAGTTCGGCCGTCACCTCAAGGGCCGCAACGTGCGGCACACCCACGGACTCGCCGAGACCATCGCCCAGATGGAGGGGGAGAGCGAGGAGTTCCGCGCCGAGGTGCGGGAGTTCATCGACGGCCTGGTCAGCCACTACGTCCTCGACGGCGGCAGGCTGGTGGTCTGCCACGCCGGCCTGCCGGAGAAGTACCACGGCCGCACCTCCGGCCGGGTCCGCAGCCACGCCCTGTACGGCGACACCACCGGCGAGACCGACGAGTTCGGCCTGCCGGTGCGCTACCCCTGGGCCGAGGACTACCGCGGCCGGGCGGCCGTCGTCTACGGCCACACCCCGGTCCCGGAGGCGACCTGGCTGAACAACACCATCTGCCTGGACACCGGCGCCGTCTTCGGCGGCAGGCTCACCGCGCTGCGCTGGCCGGAGCGGGAACTGGTCGACGTACCGGCCGAGCGGGTCTGGTACGAGCCGGCCCGCCCCTTGCGCACCGAGGCCCCCGGCGGCCACGAGGGGCGCCCGCTGGACCTCGCCGACGTGCACGGCCGCCGGGTGGTGGAGACCCGGTACGCGGGCCGGGTGTCCGTCCGCGAGGAGAACGCGGCGGCGGCCCTGGAGGTCATGAGCCGCTTCGCGATCGACCCGCGTCTGCTGCCGTACCTCCCGCCGACCATGGCGCCCACCGCCACCTCGCGCCTCGACGGCTTCCTGGAGCACCCGGCCGAGGCCTTCGCCCAGTACCGGGAGGACGGCGTCGCGCGGGTCGTGTGCGAGGAGAAGCACATGGGCTCCCGCGCGGTCGCCCTGGTCTGCCGGGACGCCGGCACGGCGCTCCGCCGCTTCGGGGCGGAGGGCGCCACCGGGTCCCTGTACACCCGTACCGGCCGCCCGTTCTTCGACGACGCCGCCGTCACGGAGGAGATCCTCGGCCGGCTGCGCACGGCGGTCACCGGGGCCGGCCTGTGGGACGAGCTGGAGACGGACTGGCTGCTGCTGGACGCCGAGCTGATGCCGTGGTCGCTGAAGGCGTCCGGGCTGCTGCGCTCGCAGTACGCCGCCGTGGGCGCCGCCTCCGGCGCGGCCTTCCCGGCCGCCCTGGCCGCTCTGGAGGGCGCGGCGGCCCGGGGCACGGAGGTGGGGGAGCTGCTGGAGCGCCAGCGCGAACGGGCCGGCGCCGCCGCCGCGTTCACCCGGGCGTACCGCCGCTACTGCTGGACCACCGACGGCCTGGACGGCGTGCGCCTGGCGCCGTTCCAGATCCTCGCCGTCCAGGGCCGCAGCCTCGCCGCCCTGCCCCACGACGAGCAGCTCGCCCTGCTCGACCGCCTGGTCGAGCACGACGCCACCGGACTGCTGCGGACCACCCGCCGCCTCCACGTCGACACGGCCGACCCCGAGTCGGTGCGGGCCGGCGTCGACTGGTGGCTGGAGCTGACCGGACGCGGCGGCGAGGGCATGGTCGTCAAGCCGGTCGGCGCGCTGGTCCGGGACGCGGAGGGCCGCCTGGTGCAGCCCGGCATCAAGTGCCGGGGCCGCGAGTACCTGCGGATCATCTACGGACCCGAGTACACCCGCCCGGAGAACCTGGCCCGGCTGCGCGCCCGGTTCCTGAACCACAAGCGGTCGCTCGCGATCCGCGAGTACGCGCTCGGCCTGGAGGCCCTGGACCGGCTGGCCGGGGGCGAGCCGCTGTGGCGGGTGCACGAGGCGGTCTTCGGCGTCCTGGCGCTGGAGTCGGAGCCGGTGGACCCGCGCCTGTAGCGCACGGTCCGGGCCGGGCGGCCGCCGCACGGGCCGCCCGGCCCGCACGGGCCCCCGGGGCCGCCCCGGGGGACACGGGCCGGTCCCCGGCCCGGCCGCGGAGGGATGAACCCGCACCCGGACGGTCAGGATGGAAGCATGACCTACCACGTCGACTCCGAGGCCGGACGGCTGCGCCGCGTCATCCTGCACCGGCCCGATCTCGAGCTCAAAAGGCTCACCCCCAGCAACAAGGACGCCCTGCTCTTCGACGACGTGCTCTGGGTGCGCCGGGCGCGCGCCGAGCACGACGGGTTCGCCGACGTCCTGCGCGAGCGGGGAGTCGCCGTCCACCTCTTCGGCGACCTCCTCGCCGAGACGCTGGACGTCCCGGCGGCGCGTGCGCTCGTCCTGGACCGCGTCTTCGACGAGAAGGAGTACGGTCCGCTGGCCACCGACCACCTGCGGGCCGTGTTCGAGACGCTTCCCGCGCGCGAGCTGGCGCAGGCGCTGGTCGGCGGGATGACCAAGCGGGAGTTCCTGGACGCCCACCCGGAGCCGGTCTCGGTGCGCTTCCACGTCATGGAGCTCGACGACTTCCTGCTCGATCCGCTGCCCAACCACCTCTTCACCCGCGACAGCTCCGCCTGGATCTACGACGGCGTCGCCATCAACGCGATGCGCTGGCCCGCCCGGCAGCGCGAGACGGTGCACTTCGAGGCGATCTACCGGCACCACCCGCTGTTCCGCGCGGAGTCCTTCCACGTCTGGTCCAAGGGGCAGGCCGACTACCCGTCCACCATCGAGGGCGGTGACCTGCTGGTCATCGGCAACGGCGCGGTGCTGATCGGCATGAGCGAGCGGACCACGCCGCAGGCCGTGGAGATGCTCGCGCACAAACTCTTCGCGGCCGGCTCCGCCGAGACCATCGTCGCGCTCGACATGCCGAAGCGGCGCGCCCTCATGCACCTCGACACCGTGATGACGATGGTCGACGGCGACACCTTCACCCAGTACGCCGGGCTCGGCATGCTCCGCTCGTACACCATCGAGCCGGGCGTGGAGGAGAAGGAGCTGAAGGTCACCGACCATCCGCCGGAGCACATGCACCGGGCGATCGCCGCCGCGCTGGGGCTCAGCGAGATCCGGGTGCTGACCGCCACCCAGGACGTCCACGCGGCCGAGCGCGAGCAGTGGGACGACGGCTGCAACGTCCTGGCCGTCGAACCGGGCGTCGTCGTCGCCTACGAGCGGAACGCCACCACCAACACGCACCTGCGCAAGCAGGGCATCGAGGTGATAGAGATCCCGGGCAGTGAGCTGGGACGGGGCAGGGGAGGGCCGCGCTGCATGAGCTGTCCGGTCCAGCGGGATCCCGTCTAGACCGGTGGACCGCGGGATCGTCGGACCGCGGGATCGTCGGACTGCCGGACTGCCGGACTGCCGGGCTGTCGGACTGCCGGACCGCCCGGGACCCGTCCGGTTCCGATCGCGACACCCGGTCGCATACAAATTCTGCTACTCGTATAGAATTCCAGTCGTCCCTGTTCCTGCACCCCTGGAGCGCCCCATGGCGACAGTTCCGACCGCCCTCGCCGGCCGCCACTTCCTCAAGGAGCTGGACTTCACCGAGGAGGAGTTCCGCGGCCTGCTCGAGCTGGCCGCGGAGCTGAAGGCCGCCAAGAAGGCCGGGACCGAGATCCGGTACCTGCGGGGGAAGAACATCGCGCTGATCTTCGAGAAGCCCTCGACGCGCACCCGCTGCGCCTTCGAGGTCGCCGCCGCCGACCAGGGCGCCTCGACGACGTACATCGACCCGAGCGGCTCGCACATCGGGAAGAAGGAGTCCGCCAAGGACACCGCGCGGGTGCTCGGCCGGATGTTCGACGCGATCGAGTTCCGGGGCGACGCCCAGGCCACCGTCGAGACCCTCGCCGAGCACGCCGGGGTGCCCGTCTACAACGGCCTGACCGACGCCTGGCACCCCACGCAGATGCTCGCCGACGTGCTCACCATGACCGAGCACAGCGCCAAGCCGCTCGAGGAGATCTCCTTCGCCTACCTCGGCGACGCCCGCTTCAACATGGGCAACTCCTACCTCGTCACCGCGGCCCTGCTGGGCATGGACGTCCGCATCGTCGCCCCGAAGGCCTACTGGCCCGCCGAGGAGGTCGTCGACCGGGCCCGGGAGCTCGCCGCGTCCAGCGGGGCCCGCCTCACGCTCACCGAGGAGGTCGCCGAGGGCGTCGCGGGCGCCGACTTCGTCGCCACGGACGTCTGGGTCTCCATGGGCGAGCCCCAGGAGGTCTGGGACGAGCGGATCGCCGCCCTCGCGCCGTACGCGGTGACCATGGACGTCCTGCGCGCCACCGGCAACCCGGACGTCAGGTTCCTGCACTGCCTGCCCGCCTTCCACGACCTGGGCACGAAGGTCGGCCGCGAGGTGTACGAGACCCACGGCCTGTCGTCGCTGGAGGTGACGGACGAGGTGTTCGAGTCGGCGCACTCGGTGGTCTTCGACGAGGCGGAGAACCGCCTGCACACGATCAAGGCGGTCCTGGTGGCGACCCTGGCCTGAGCCCCGGCCCCGCCGCGGAGGGGTCCGGTCAGGCGGGGCGCCGCTGGCTCGGGATCGCCGGCAGCCGGAACCACACCGCCTTGCCGGACGCGGTGGGGCGGTGGCCGCACGACGCGCTCAGGGCGCGGATCAGCAGCAGTCCGCGCCCGTGCTCCTGCCAGGGGTCCGGCGCGCCGAGGTCCGGGCGGGTGAGATCGCCGGGCGGCGCCGGGTCGGCGTCGTGCACCTCCACCTGGCAGCCGGTCGGCAGCAGCTCCACCACCAGCTCGATCGGGCCCCTCCCCGAGGTGTGCTCCACGGCATTGGCCACCAGCTCCGCGGTCAGCAGCTCCGCCGTGTCGCTGTCGGCGGCGTGCTCCCGCTCGGCCAGCGCCGTGCGGACCAGCGCACGGGCCACCGGCACCGCCGCGGTGGTGTGCGGCAGCGCTACGCGCCAGGAAGCGGAGGTTCGGGGGAGTTCGTACACAGCGGGTCCGTTCGGGGAGCAGGCTGTCCTGCTTTCAAGCGGCAATGGTACGGCGCGCCCGGCGGGGCCCGACGCGGGGGCGCCGAACCGGTGGACCGCGCGGCTTATCGCGCATTCATGACGGTGGTCACCAATAAAAGACAGCTTCTCCGGGTAGGGCTCAGTGAGCAGTGCCGTGCCCGCCCGAGGAGGCCGCCCCATGAGTCCCTTCACCGGCTCCGCCGCCCGCACCACCCGCTGGGAGCATCTGCGCGTCGACCTCGCCGACGGCGTCGCCACCGTCACCCTCGCCCGCCCCGACCGGCTCAACGCGCTCACCTTCGGCGCCTACGCCGACCTGCGCGACCTGCTCGCCGAGCTGTCCCGGGAACGGGCCGTGCGGGCCCTGGTGCTGGCCGGCGAGGGACGCGGCTTCTGCTCCGGCGGCGACGTCGAGGAGATCATCGGCGCGACCCTCTCCCTGGACACCGCCCAGCTGCTCGACTTCAACCGGATGACCGGGCAGGTCGTCCGGGCGGTACGGGAATGCCCGTTCCCGGTGGTCGCCGCGGTGCACGGGGTGGCGGCCGGCGCCGGTGCGGTCCTCGCCCTGGCCGCGGACTTCCGGGTGGCCGACCCCAGCGCCCGCTTCGCCTTCCTCTTCACCCGGGTCGGCCTGTCCGGCGGCGACATGGGCGCCGCCTACCTGCTGCCCCGGGTGGTCGGCCTCGGGCACGCGACCCGGCTGCTCATGCTGGGCGAGCCGGTGCGGGCGCCCGAGGCCGAACGGATCGGCCTGATCAGCACGCTCGCCGAGGAGGGCGGCGCCGACGAGGCCGCCCGGGCCCTCGCCCGCCGCCTGGCCGACGGTCCGGCGCTGGCGTACGCCCAGACCAAGGCACTGCTCACGGCCGAGCTGGACATGCCGCTGGCCGCCGCCGTCGAACTGGACGCCGCCACCCAGGCCCTGCTGATGAACGGCGAGGACTACGCCGAGTTCCACGCGGCCTTCACCGAGAAGCGCCCCCCGAAGTGGCGGGGGCGGTAGCCGTGCGGGTCGCCGTCATCGGAGGCGGGCCCGGCGGGCTGTACGCCGCCGCGCTGCTCAAGCGCCTCGACCCCGCCCGCGAGATCACCGTCTGGGAGCGCAACGCCCCCGACGACACCTTCGGCTTCGGCGTCGTCCTGTCCGACGAGACGCTCGGCGGCATCGAGCACGCCGACCCGGTGGTCCACGCGGCCCTCCAGCGGGACTTCGTGCGCTGGGACGCCATCGACATCGTGCACCGGGGCGTGCGCCACACCTCCGGCGGACACGGCTTCGCCGCCCTCGGCCGGCGCCGGCTGCTGCGGATCCTGCACGAGCGCTGCCGCTCCCTCGGGGTGGAGCTGCGCTTCCGGGCCGAGGCGCCGGACGCGGAGCGGCTGGCGCGGACGCACGACCTGGTGATCGCCGCCGACGGGGTGCACAGCACCACCCGCGAGACCTTCGCGGACGTGTTCCGGCCCCGGATCACCGGGCACCGCTGCCGCTACGTCTGGCTGGCCGCCGACTTCGCCTTCGACGCCTTCCGCTTCGAGATCGCCGAGACCGAGCACGGCGTGATGCAGCTGCACGGCTACCCCTACGCCCGCCCGTCGCCCGGCCACCACCCCCCGACGAGGCCCTCCGGGCCGCAGGACCAGGGCGCCTCCACCGTGATCGTCGAGATGCGCGAGGAGGTCTGGCGCGCCGCCGGGTTCGACGCGGCGGACGAGGGCGAGACGGTCGAACGCTGCGCCAAGATCTTCGCCGAGGCGCTCGGCGGGCGCCCGCTGAGGTCCAACAACTCCGCCTGGACCACCTTCCGCACGGTGGTCAACGCCCGCTGGTCGCACGGCAACGTCGTCCTCCTCGGCGACGCCGCCCACACCGCCCACTTCTCCATCGGCTCCGGCACCAAGCTCGCCGTCGAGGACGCCCTGGCGCTGGCCGCGGCCCTGCGCGAACAGCCCTCGGTGCGGGACGCGCTGACCGCGTACGAGGTGGAACGGCGGCCCGTCGTCGAGTCCACCCAGCGCGCGGCCCGGGCCAGCCTGGAGTGGTTCGAGGACCTGGACCTGTACCTCGGCCAGCCGCCCCGCCGGTTCGCCTTCAACCTGCTCACCCGCAGCCGCCGCGTCACCCACGGCAACCTGCGGCTGCGCGACGCGCGCTTCGTCGGGGCCGTGGAGCGCGAGTTCGGCTGCCCGCCCGGCACGCCCCCGATGTTCACCCCCTTCCGGCTGCGCGGCCTGACGCTGCGCAACCGGGTCGTCGTCTCCCCCATGGACATGTACTCCGCGGCGGACGGCGTCCCCGGCGACTTCCACCTGGTCCACCTGGGCGCCCGGGCCCTGGGCGGGGCGGGGCTGGTGATGACCGAGATGGTCTGCGTCAGCCCGGAGGGGCGCATCACCCCCGGCTGCGCCGGCCTCTGGACCGGCCGCCAGGCCGAGGCGTGGCGGCGGATCACCGACTTCGTGCACACGCGGGCCCCCGGCACCGCGATCGGCGTGCAGCTCGGCCACAGCGGGCGCAAGGGCTCGACCAAGCTCATGTGGGAGGGCATGGACGAGCCGCTCGACGACGGCAACTGGCCCCTCGTCGCGGCCTCCCCCCTCCCGTACAAGCCCGGCAGCCAGCTCCCCCGCGAGCTGTCCCGCGCCCAACTCACCGACCTGAGGGAACAGTTCGTCTCCGCCGCCGTGCGGGCCGCGCGCGCCGGCTTCGACCTGCTCGAACTGCACTGCGCCCACGGCTACCTGCTCTCCGGTTTCCTCTCCCCGCTGACCAACCGCCGCACGGACGCCTACGGCGGCTCGCCGGAGAAGCGGCTCCGCTTCCCGCTGGAGGTCTTCGACGCGGTGCGCGCGGTGTGGCCCGAGGAACGGCCCATGACCGTCCGCCTCTCCGCCACCGACTGGGCCGACGGCGGCACCACGGCCGAGGACGCGGTGCACCTCGCCCGCGCCTTCGCCGCGCACGGCGCCGACGCGATCGACGTCTCGACCGGACAGGTCGTGGCCGACGAGCAGCCGGAGTTCGGGCGCTCGTACCAGACCCCGTTCGCCGACCGCATCCGCCACCGGGCGGGTGTCCCGGTGATCGCGGTCGGCGCCATCTCCTCCTGGGACGACGTCAACTCCCTGATCCTGGCCGGGCGCGCGGACCTGTGCGCGCTGGCCCGCCCCCACCTGTACGACCCGCACTGGACGCTCCACGCGGCGGCCGAGCAGGGCTACACCGGGCCCGGTGCCGACTGGCCCGCCCCGTACCGGGCCGGGAGCCGGCCCCCGCGGACCGGCCGCACGGACGCGCCCAGGCCCCGGCTGTCGCTCGGGAGCTGACGGTCTCGCCCTCGCCGCCGGTCACAGACCCGCGAACACGGCCCCCGCGTCCCGCAGACGGTCGTGCAGGCCCCGGAACACGGCGGTGGAGCGGGTGCCGGGCCAGTCGGCGGGGAGCAGGGCGGCGGGCAGGCCGGGGTCGGCGTAGGGGAGGTGGCGCCAGGAGTCCAGGGCGAGGAGGTAGTCCCGGTAGGCCTCCTCGGGCGGGGTGTCCGCACGCCGCTCCCAGGCGCGCAGCACCCGCGCGTGGCGGTCCAGGAACGCCTCGTGCTGCTCGGCGATCCGGTCCAGGTCCCACCAGCGGGCGACCGCCTCGGCGGTGGGCGCGAAGCCGAGGTGCTTGCCGCGGAAGAAGTCGACGTAGGCGTCGAGGCGCAGGCGCTCCAGGGTGTGCCGCGTCTCCTCGTACAGCCGCGCGGGGGCGAGCCAGACGCCGGGCGCCGCCGTTCCGAAGCCGAGGCCGGACAGCCGGGAGCGCAGGACGTGCCGCTTCTGGCGCTCGGACTCCGGCACGGAGAACACGGCGAGCACCCAGCCCTCGTCACCGGGCGGTGCGTCGGCGTAGATGCGCCGGTCGCCGTCGTCCAGCAACTGGCGGGCGTCCGGGGAGAGTTCGTACCCGGCCGCGCCCTGCGCGGTGCGGGCCGGGAGGAGCAGCCCGCGCCGCTTGAGCCGGGACACCGAGGAACGGACGGAGGGGGCGTCCACGCCGACCGCGGCCAGCAGCCGGATCAGCTCGGCGACGGGCACCGGGCCCGGCGCGAAGCGGCCGTACGCGCCGTAGAGCGTGACGATGAGAGACCTCGGGGCGTGCTGGTCTTGCTGGTCGGACACGTTGATCATCTTAAGTGGTGCCGATCGGTTCCGTTCTCCGGCATCACACCTGGTCATCTCCGGTGCCGGCCGGGGTGCGCAGCCGGAACCGCTGGAGCTTGCCGGTGGCCGTGCGCGGCAGCGCGGCCAGGAACACGATCTCGCGGGGGCACTTGTACGGCGCGAGTTCGGACTTCACGAAGGCGCGCAGGCGCTCGGCGTCCCGCCGCGCGCCCTCCCTGAGGACCGCGTACGCCACCACCACCTGGCCGCGTGCCTCGTCCGGCCGCCCGACCACCGCCGCCTCCACGACGTCCGGGTGGCGCAGCAGGGCCTCCTCCACCTCCGGGCCGGCGATGTTGTACCCGGCCGAGACGATCATGTCGTCGGCGCGGGCGACGTACCGGAAGTAGCCGTCGGGATCGCGGACGTAGGTGTCACCGGTGATGTTCCAGCCGCCGCGCACGTACTCCCGCTGCCGCGGGTCGGCGAGGTAGCGGCAGCCGATCGGCCCGCGCACCGCCAGCAGCCCCGGCTCCCCGTCCGGCACGGGACGGCCCTCGGCGTCCTGCACGCGCGCCTGCCATCCGGGCACCGGGACTCCCGTCGTACCGGGCCGGATCCGCTCGTCGGCGGCGGAGAGGAAGATGTGCAGCAGCTCGGTGGCGCCGATGCCGTTGATGATGCGCAGCCCGGTGCGCTCGTGCCAGGCCCGCCAGGTGGCGGCCGGCAGGTTCTCGCCCGCCGAGACGCAGCGGCGCAGCGAGGCGATGTCGTGCCCGTCCAGCTCGCCGAGCATGGCGCGGTAGGCCGTGGGCGCGGTGAACAGCACCGAGACCCGGTGCTCGGCGATCGCGGCCAGCAACTGCCGGGGACGGGCCTGTTCGAGCAGCAGCGCGCTCGCCCCGGCCCGCAACGGGAACACCACGAGCCCGCCGAGGCCGAAGGTGAAACCGAGCGGAGGGCTGCCGGCGAACACGTCGTCGGCGGTCGGCCGCAGGACGTGCCGGGAGAAGGTGTCCGCGATCGCGAGCACGTCCCGGTGGTAGTGCATGCACCCCTTGGGCCGCCCGGTGGTGCCGGAGGTGAAGGCGATCAGCGCGATGTCGTCGGACGCCGTGTCCACGGCCGCGTAGGGCGTGCCGGGCGCCGGGCGGTTCAGCAGGTCCTCGGGGGAGTCGCCGCCGTACACGGTGATCGCCAGGCCCGGGACCTCGGCCTTGGCGAGATCGTCCACGGCCCGGACGTCGCACAGGGCGTGGCGGACCCGGGCGATCTCGCAGACGGTGCTCAGCTCGTGCGGGCGCTGCTGGGCCAGCACGGTGACGGCGATCGCGCCCGCCTTCAGCACCGCCAGCCAGCAGGCCGCCAGCCACGGCGTGGTGGGGCCGCGCAGCAGCACCCGGTTGCCGGGGACCACCCCGAGGTCGTCGGTGAGGACGTGCGCCAGCCGGTCCACCCGGGCGCGCAGCTCGTCGTAGGTCCAGTCGGCGCCGTCGGGGGTGCGGAAGACGGGGCGGTCGCCGGGCGGGCCGTGCAGCAGTTCGGTGGCGCAGTTCAGCCGCTCGGGGTAGGCCAGCTCCGGCAGGTCGAAGCGGAGCTCGGGCCGCTGTCCGGGTGGCGGGAGACGGTCGCGGGCGAAGGTGTCGACGTGCGCGGTGGCCCGTGGGTTCATGTCGGTGCGCCCCCTCGGAGTGGTGGGCTCGCACCAGGAGCGTATCGCGTTGGTGACGGCAGTCAACGGTACGCGATAGCCTCGGAAGGGGGCGGCGGCGAGGGAAGGAACCGGCGATGACCGCATTCTCGCTCGAACCGGAACACATCACCTGGTGCGCCGAGCTGCGCGCCCTGACCGCCGAACGCCTGCGCCCGCTCGCCGAGAAGGGGGAACCCGGCCGTGTCAACCGCCCGCTCGTCGCCGAGCTCGGCACCCTCGGCCTGCTGCCCCGGCTGTTCACCTCCGGCGCCCTCGACCTGTGCCTGATGCGGGAGTCGCTGGCCCGTGTCTGCACCGAGGCGGAGACCGCCCTCGCCCTCCAGGGCCTGGGCGCCCACCCGGTGCACGCCCACGGCACCGCCGCCCAGCGCGCCCGCTGGCTCCCCCGGGTGGGTGACGGCAGCGCGGTCGCGGCGTTCGCGCTCAGCGAGCCGGGAGCCGGCTCGGACGCGGCGGCGCTGTCGCTCGCCGCTCACCCGGACGGCCCCGGCCGCTGGCGGCTCACCGGCGAGAAGTGCTGGATCTCCAACGCCCCCGAGGCCGACCTCTACACCGTCTTCGCCCGCACCACCCCCGGCGCGGGCGCCCGCGGCGTCACCGCCTTCCTGGTCCCCGCCGACCGCCCCGGCCTCACCGGCCGCGCCCTCGACATGCTCTCCCCGCACCCCATCGGGAGCCTCACCCTCGACGCCGTGCCGGTGACCGCCGACGACCTCCTCGGCGAGGTGGACGGCGGCTTCCGCGTCGCCATGGGCACCCTCAACCTGTTCCGTCCCAGCGTCGGCGCCTTCGCGGTCGGCATGGCGCAGGCGGCCCTGGACGCGGCCCTGGACCACACCGCCCGGCGGGACGCGTTCGGCGGCAGGCTGAAGGACCTCCAGTCCGTCGCCCACCAGGTCGCCGAGATGGCCCTGCGCACGGAGTCGGCCCGGCTGATGGTGTACGCGGCGGCCACGGCGTACGACGCGGGCGCGCCGGACGTCCCGCGGCGCGCCGCCATGGCGAAGCTGCTCGCCACCGAGACCGCGCAGTACGTCGTCGACCGGGCCGTCCAGCTCCACGGCGCCCGGGCCCTGCAACGCGGGCACCTGCTCGAACACCTCTACCGCGAGGTCCGCGCGCCCCGGATCTACGAGGGGGCGAGCGAGGTCCAGCGGGGCATCGTCGCCAAGGAGCTGTACAAGAGTCTGGAGGACCGGTGAGCACCGAGCGCGTCAACCCGCCCGACCTCTCCCCGCCGGCCGGCTTCTCGCACGCCGTGGTCGCCACCGGCACCCGGATGGTGTTCCTGGCCGGCCAGACCGCCCTCGACGGCGACGGCAAGGTGGTCGGCGACACCCTGCCCGAGCAGTTCTCGCGGGCCCTGGCCAACCTCCTCACCGCCCTGCGCGCGGCCGGCGGCACCCCCGCCGACCTGGCCCGCGTCA
>NZ_MSGP01000517.1 GCF_002078235.1 Streptomyces viridosporus | reverse complement strand
TCGGCGGCGAGAAGTTGGCGGCGTTGTCCATCAGTTCGGCGAGCAGGTGCATCACGCCCTCCGCCGCGAACCCGGAGATCGCCGCCGTGCTCGAGGAGTGCATCCGCACCCGCCGGTAGGCGGCGATCCGGCCGACCGCGCCGCGCAGGATGCTCTCCATGACGATCGGCTTGTTCCACGCCCGGCTGGACCGGCCGCCCATGAGCAGCGCCAGCCGGTCCGTCACGAGGCCGAGCTGCGAGGCGGTGTGGTCCAGCTTCAGCAGGTCGCCGAAGACCTCCTCGCCGTGCCGCTCCTGCATCTCCCTGAGGTCGGCGAGCATGGCGACCGTCTTGGCCTGCACCCGGCTCAGGGCCTTCGCCGAGGTGACCTGTGCCGCGACGGCCCGGCGCTCGCTGAGCGCGAGCTCCCGGACGAACGATTCGGCGGAGGCCCCCAGCAGCGTGCTGCGCGGCCGGTCGAACGAGGCGAGCACCTTGTCCGCCGAGCGGCCCTCGCGCAGCTCCGCCACGACGGCCGGCAGCGTCCTGAGGGTGAGCCGTTCCAGCTCGGCGGCGATCTCGTCCAGCTCCCGCCGGGCCCGCCGGCGTTCGGCGTCCAGGGCCGCGGCGTGCCGCACCGACTCCTCGACGACGGCGGCGAAGGTGTGCGCGATCCGCCGCAGTTGCGGATCGGACGGTGGCGTCACGCCCGCGAGGGCGTCCTTCGCGTCGGCCCCGTCGCGCAGCCGCTCGGCGACGGCGGGCATCGTGACGGCCACCAGGTGCGCCGACTCGTCGGCGGCATGCGCCAGTCGGGCCTTCAGCCGGTCCGCCTCGCCGCCCCGTGTCCAGGACGCCTGCCGGGCCCGGCGGACGAGCAGGGCGCCGGCGGCGACCGTGGCGGCCACGCAGCACCAGGCGGCCAGGGCCGTCACCAGTGTCCAGGCGGTGGCGCCGGCCGGCGCCACCGCCACCGCCGCCCCGGCCGCCGCCGCGCTCACCCCCAGGACGGCCGCGGGTACGGCCGGCGAGGCCAGTGGCGCCTTCGCCGGCCGGTGCTGGCTGGGTGGTGCAGGCACTGACATTCCGCGGCCCTTCGGTGCTCGGGTGCAAGAAGAAGACGGGCCGGCCGGCGTGTGCCGACCGCGGGTCGGGACGGATCCGCCGGGAGGGCGGTCACTCTCCGGATCTAAAGACTGACTCATGGTAGTCATCCCGCCGTGCGCCGGGGCGGGAGGAGCTGCATGGTCCAACCATGGAATCAACTTCGCCGGGAACGCTCCGTGGGAACGGCGGTGACGTGATAAGGCGGTCGAACGCCCGTCGGTGTGCCCGCCGGTGTGCCCGTCGATATGCCCGTCGGTATGTCCGAGCGGCCCACGGGACGGGTCCGGCCCGCTCCTTCGCGTCCCGGAACGGGGCGGGACAGGTGCGCCTCGCGGCGTCGCGCCCCGCGCGGCGGGAGCGCTTGCCGGTCGACCGCCTTTCGTTCGCGTGGTGTCGTGTTCGTGCGCGTGTGCGGTCGGGGCCCGTTCGGACCACCGGGAAGGCGGACCACCGGGAAGGCGGACCGCCGGACGGCGCGGTCAGTGGCCGGAGGGCCGGGGATCCGCCGAGGCCGCCGCCATCAGTTCCTCCGGGGTGCGGGGGCCGGTGGCGGTGTCGGCCAACAGCCCCCGTGCCCGCAGGAGATGGGCCGCCGCCACCCCCCACGGCAACCGCAGCCCCGCCGCCGCGAGGAGGTCCGTGCGGGCCAGCACCGTGGCGGCCGGCCCGGTGCGGGCGCCGGACGGCGTGAGCAGCGCCGCGTCGTCGGCCCAGCGCAGGGCGAGGTCCACGTCGTGGGTGGCCATGACGACCGTGGTGCCGTTCGCGCGCAGCCCGTCGAGGGTGGCGAGCAGCCGCTCCTGGCCGTCGGGGTCGAGGCCCGCCGTCGGTTCGTCGAGGATCAGGACGCGGGGCCGCATGGCGACCGCGCCCGCGATCGCCGTCCGCTTGCGCTGCCCGTAGGAGAGCAGGTGCGTGGGACGCTCGGCGAGGGCGGTGATGTCCAGCGCGGCCAGTGCCTCGGCCACCCGGGCCCGCACCTCGGCGTCGGACAGGCCGAGGTTGAGCGGCCCGAACGACACGTCCTGGCCGACTGACGCGGCGAACAACTGGTCGTCGGGGTCCTGCACCACCAGTTGCACGGTCGTCCGCAGCCGGGTCAGCCCCTTGCGGTCGTACCGGACGGGCCGGCCCGCCACGGTCAACTCGCCCCCGTCCGGCCGCAGTCCACCGCTCAGCAGCCGCATCAGGGTCGTCTTGCCGCTGCCGTTGCGGCCCAGCAGCGCGAGCGCGCGCCCCTCGCGCACCTCGAAGTCGAGGCCGGTGAGCACGGGCGGGCCGTCCTCGTAGGCGAAGGACGCGCCCCGCAGGGCGACCAGTGC
>NZ_MSGP01000516.1 GCF_002078235.1 Streptomyces viridosporus | reverse complement strand
TCCGTGCGCTCCATCCGGGTGCTGCGCGCCGTGCTGCGCTGGACGGCGGCCGTCGCGGTCTTCGCCGTGGTCGGCGCGGGGACGGCGTACGGCATCACCCGGATGGAGCGCACGGACGTACCCGGCCTGGCGACCGGGTCCGACGGGCGGTGGGCGTACCCGCGGCTGACGAAGCCGCCGCTGCCGTCCGGCAGCCCCGGGCCCCGGGCGGAGTCCAACCCGGCCGGCACCCACCACGCCGACCTGCGCGCCCTGGTGCTGCCCGCCCCGGAGGGGGCCGAGGAGGACGAGGCGCTGCGCGGCGCGGACGGCTGGCTGCGGACCGAGGACTTCCTGGAGGAGTACGCGGAGGAGGACGACCGGGAGACGTTCGCGCAGCAGCTCGTCGACGGCGGCCTGCGGCACATCGCGGCGCGCGGCTGGACGACCGAGGACGGCACCCGGACCCGCGTCTACCTGCTGCGGTTCGACACCGCGGCCCTGGTGGAGGCCAAGTTCCACCGCGTCCTCTCCCCCTACGGCAACCCCGCCCACGGCGTGCGCGGGGCGAGGGCCGTCGTCAGCGACGAGGACTTCCCGGAGGAGGCGACGGTCCCCGGCGTCACGCGCACCGCCTACGTCGAGTCCAGGCCCTACGGCGCCGAACAGGACCGCCAGGCCTACCTGGCCGCCGGTGACGTCCTCGCGGTGGTCCTGCAGTCCCGGAAGGGCACCGCGCCCGCCGTGCCGTTCCAGCAGACGGTGGTGCTGCAGAGCCAGCTTCTGGGCTGAGGAACCTCAGGGCGCACCTCACCCGACAGGGCCGGGCCCCGGCCGCGTAAGCTGGGGTCCGGCCCTGTGCACACCACCGCACCCCCCGCTCAAGGAGCACCCCGTGGTTATCTTCTTCGAAGCCCTGCTGGTCCTGGTCTGCGTCGGCGTCCTCGCCTTCGCCGGGCTGACCGTGAAGAAGCTTTTCCAGGGCCAGCGCTGACCCGACACCAGGAACTGCCGCTCATGATCGAGATTCCGTCCGACCTCCACAAGGACCTCGTCCCGCTCGCCTTCCTGCTCGGCAACTGGGCGGGCGCGGGCGTGCACGACTTCCCCGGTGCCGAGAAGTGCAACTTCGGGCAGGAGGTCACCTTCACCCACGACGGCCGGGACTTCCTGGAGTACCGCTCCCACACCTGGGTGCTGGACGGGGACGGCAACAAGGTCCGGCCGCTGGAGTCCGAGTACGGCTTCTGGCGCGTCGACGGCCGGCGCAAGGTCGAGGTGACGATGACCCGCGACGACGGCGTCATCGAGATCTGGTACGGCGAGCTGGCCGAGGGCAAGCCGCAGATCGACCTGGTCACGGACGCGGTCGCGCGCACCGCCGCCTCCCGCCCCTACAGCGGCGGCAAGCGGCTGTACGGCTACGTCAAGAGCGACCTGATGTGGGTCGGCGAGAAGCAGACCCCCGAGGTCGAGCTGCGCCCCTACATGTCGGCGCACCTGAAGAAGGTCGTCACCCCGGAGGAGGTCGAGCGCTGGGCCAAGGCCCTGCCCGACGACCTGCCGGACGACGGGATCGCCTTCTTCAAGTAGGCCCCGCTCCGGGCGGGCGCGGGTCGCTCTAGACTCGTGGTGTGGTGAGCACCGACTGGAAGAGCGACCTCAGGCAGCGCGGCTACCGGCTGACGCCGCAGCGCCAACTCGTGCTCGAAGCCGTGGACACCCTGGAGCACGCGACCCCCGACGACATCCTCGTGGAAGTGAGGAAGACGGCGTCGGGGGTCAACATTTCCACCGTCTACCGCACGCTGGAGCTCCTGGAGGAGCTGGGCCTGGTCAGCCACGCCCACCTCGGGCACGGCGCCCCGACGTACCACCTCGCCGACCGGCACCACCATCTGCACCTGGTCTGCCGCGACTGCGGCGACGTCATCGAGGCGGACGTGGAGGTGGCGGCCGACTTCACGGCCAAGCTGCGGGACTCCTTCGGCTTCGACACGGACATGAAGCACTTCGCGATCTTCGGCAGGTGCGAAGACTGCGCCCGGAAGGCGGCCCCTACCGAGTCGTAGGCTTGGGCGTATGAAGAGCCCTCTGTTGACTCTGCCCGGTGCCGTCCCCGCCGAGGGCGTGGACGAAGGCGTGGCCGCCCACTACGGCGACCTGTTCCGCGAGCAGCGCGCCCTCGCCGACGGCACCGGCTTCGTCGACCTGTCCCACCGCGGGGTCGTGACCGTCACCGGACCGGAACGGCTCGGCTGGCTGCACCTGCTGCTCACCCAGCACGTCAGCGAGCTGCCCCCGCACCAGGCCACCGAAGCGCTGATCCTCTCCGCCCACGGCCACATCGAGCACGCGCTCTACCTGGTCGACGACGGCGAGACGGTCTGGGCCCACGTCGAACCGGGCACCCAGGAGGCGCTGATCGCGTACCTGGAGTCGATGAAGTTCTTCTACCGGGCCGAGGTCGCCGACCGCACCGCCGACATCGCGGTGGTGCACCTGCCGGCCGGTTCCATCGCGGAGGTGCCCGAGGGCGTCGTCGTCCGCGAGACCCCGTACGGACGCGATCTGTTCCTGCCCCGGGCCGACCTCGAGTCGTACGCCGGGAAGGCCGGGCCGCCCGCCGGGATCCTCGCCCATGAGGCGCTGCGCGTCGAGCAGCACCGCCCCCGGCTCGGCTTCGAGACCGACCACCGCACCATCCCGCACGAGCTGGGCTGGATCGGGGGCGCGGTGCACCTGCAGAAGGGCTGCTACCGGGGCCAGGAGACCGTCGCCCGGGTCCAGAACCTGGGCCGGCCGCCGCGCCGGCTGGTCTTCCTGCACCTGGACGGCAGCGAGGTCCACCTGCCGACGCCGGGGACGGAGATCCGGCTCGCCGACGACGGTCCGGACGGGCGCAGGATCGGGTTCGTCACGACGTCCGCGCGCCACCACGAGCTGGGGCCGGTCGCGCTCGCGCTGATCAAGCGGAACGTGCCGGTGGACGCCCGGCTGATCGCCGGGGAGACGGCGGCGGCCCAGGAGACCATAGTCGAGCCCTGACCCGAGCCGTCCCGCCGACGGACCCCCGCCGGCGGGACGGCTCGGGGGCTCTGCCGGCGGGACGGTGCGGGGCCCTCAGATCTCCAGCAGGACGGTGAACGGGCCGTCGTTGGTCAGCGACACCCGCATCCGCGCGCCGAAACGGCCCGTCGCCACCGTCGCGCCCAGGGCGCGCAGCTGGGCGACCACCTCGTCGACCAGCGGTTCGGCGACGTCACCGGGGGCCGCGGCGTTCCAGGTGGGGCGGCGGCCCTTGCGGGCGTCGCCGTAGAGGGTGAACTGGCTGATCACCAGCAGCGGGGCGTCGATGTCGCTGCACGACTTCTCGTCCTGGAGCATCCGGATCGACCAGAGCTTGCGGGCGAGCTGGACCGCCTTCTCCTTGGTGTCCTCGTGGGTCACGCCGACGAGGACGCACAGTCCCTCGCCCTCGATCGCCCCCACCGTCTCGCCGTCCACGACGACGCTCGCGCCGTCCACCCTCTGCACCACTGCTCGCATACGTCCATCATGCCGGTCGGCGAACAGCCGACCGACGGAGGTCCGCGCGAGCCCCCGGCCGGGCTATTTTTACTCCTTAACCGCCATCTGGGGCGGATCGGGCGCACCCGGTCACATGGGGGCGGCCTGGGGTGGCACGATGCTGGCACATGCCGGTCGAGGGGACGGTTGAGGCATATGAGCACATCGGGAGTCGGGCAGCCGCCTGGAGCTGTCTCGTTGACCCAACCGGCGGCCGGAGAGCGGGAGTTCCACCGGCCGCCCACACAGCGCACGGACAGCCCGGTGCTGCCCGAGGAACGGCCGGAGCACGAGCTGACCGTGCTCAGCCTGGCCGAGCTGCGCACCCTGCGCCGCGACGCCCAGCGCGACGAGGCCGACCTCAGCTACGTGCGGCGGCTGCTCCAGGGCCGGATCGACATCCTGGGCGCGGAGCTGGCCCGGCGCGCCCCCGCGGGCGCCGCCTCGGCCGCCGCCGAGCCGGTGGAGGCGTCCGTGGTGGAGCGGCTGCCGGAGATCCTGCGGGACACCCCGGCCCGGCACCGGTCCTCCGCCCGCCATGTGACGCTGGGCACGCCGCGGAGCGAGGAGTACCGGCGGCTGGCGGCCGAGATGCTCGCCGAGGTGGAGCTGTCCGACCTGGACGCCCGCACGGACGGGGAGCTGAACGCCGCGATGGGGCGACTGAAGCGGTACGAGCAGCAGGTGTCCCGGCGGCGGCAGCGACTGCAGCGCACGGCCGACGACTGCAGTGCCGAGATCGCGCGCAGGTACCGTGAGGGGGAAGCGCAAGTCGACGACCTGCTCGTGTGAGACGGGGGCCGGCCCGGTGACCCCGGGGGCCTCCGTGCCGGGCGGGGCGTACCCCCGTCCGGAAGGCCACCGCCGATGTCCGCACCGTCCCCGTCCGCCGTACCGCCCGTTCTCGCGGAGGTCGTCCGTTCCGGTTTCGTCGAGGGGCGGCACCGGGGAAGCCTGGTCCTGCTGGACGCCGACGGAGCCGTGGAGCTGGCGCTGGGCGACGTGACGGCCCCCGTCTTCCCGCGGTCCAGCAACAAGCCGATGCAGGCGGCGGGCGTGCTGCGGGCGGGCCTGGACCTGGCGGGGGAGCGGCTGGCGCTGGCCGCCGCGAGCCACTCGGGGGAGGGCTTCCACCGCGACCTGGTCCGGAAGATGCTGGCCGAGCACGGGCTGGGCGAGCGGCAGCTGGGCTGCCCGCCGGACCTGCCGCTGGACGCGGAGGAGCGGGAGACGTACCTCGCGGCCGGCGGGGTGCGGGAGAAGGTGACCATGAACTGCTCCGGCAAGCACACCGCGATGCTGGCGGTCTGCGCGCTGCGGGACTGGCCGCTGGAGACCTACCTGGA
>NZ_MSGP01000515.1 GCF_002078235.1 Streptomyces viridosporus | reverse complement strand
ACCGGCTCTCGATCGCCGAGGACGGGCCCGTCGCGCTCGCCGCGCAGGTGCACGCCGACGGTTTCCGGGCGGCCCTGGTCGGGCTCGGCGGCCGTATCGTGGCCACGGCGCCCGGCTGCGAGGCGGTCGACGCCGACCCGGCGAAAGTGCTGGGCTCCGTCGTCGCGGCCGGCGCGGAGCTGCTGCGGGAGACCGGACGGCGGTGCGTGGGCGCCGGCCTCGCGGTGCCGTCGGCGGTGACCGAACCGGAGGGACTGGCCCTCAACCCGCTGCACCTGGCCTGGCCCGCGGGCGCACCGGTGCGGGAGATCTTCACCGAGCAGGTGCGGGCGGCCGGCCTTCCCGGACCCGCCTTCGCGGCCAACGACATCAACCTCGCCGCCCTGGCGGAGCACCGGCACGGCGCCGGGCGCGGCTCCCGCGACCTGCTGTGCGTGGCCACCGGCCACCGCGGTGTGGGTGGCGCGCTGGTGCTCGACGGCCGCCTGCACTCGGGCAGTTCGGGCCTCGCCCTGGAGGTCGGCCACCTCGCCGTCAACCCCGAGGGCCGCCCCTGCCACTGCGGCAGCCACGGCTGCCTGGACGTGGAGACGGACCCGCTGGCCCTCCTCACCGCGGCGGGACGCGCCCCGGGCCCCGAGATGTCCCTGCTGAAGCAGGCCGACGACCTGATCCGCGGACAGTACGACGACCCGGCCGTCCGCGCGGCCGTCGAGGTCCTCATCGACCGCCTCGGCTTCGGGCTGGCCGGCCTGGTCAACATCCTCAACCCCGACCGGATCATCCTGGGCGGCCTGCACCGCACCCTCCTGGAGGCCGACCCCGACCGGCTCCGCGCCGTCGTCGCCGACCGCAGTCTGTGGGGCCGCAGCGGCGGTGTCCCGATCCTCGCCTGCACCCTGGACCACAACAGCCTGGTCGGCGCTGCCGAGCTGGCCTGGCAGCCGGTGCTGGACGATCCGCTGGCGGCACTGGCGTAGCGGCCCGCCCGACGGGCCCGGCCGGACGGGCCCGCCCGCGTCGCTTCCGGGGAACCGGGCACCCGGCCCGGCGGGTCGGTCCGCAACCGGCCCCCGCGCCACGACCGACGGCGCACAATGATCCACGAGCACCGACCGCCGACCACGAGCACCGATCGCAGAAGACGGCCCGACGGACAGGAAGCCGACGTCATGACCGACAAGCTCACCGTGAGCGTCCTGGGTACCGGCATCATGGGCGCGGCGATGGCCCGCAACCTCGCCCGTGCCGGGCACACCGTCCGCGCCTGGAACCGCACCCGCGCCAAGGCCGACCCGCTCGCCGCCGACGGCGTGCACGTCGCCGGCACACCCGCCGAGGCGGTCGAGTCCGCCGACGCCGTGCTGACCGTGCTGTACGACGGCCCCGCCACCCTGGAGACGATGCGCAGGGCCGCTCCCGCCCTGCGCATCGTCTCCAGG
>NZ_MSGP01000514.1 GCF_002078235.1 Streptomyces viridosporus | reverse complement strand
GCGCAGGGTCAGCCCGGCCTGCCCGACGGCCTCCTCCAGGCCACGGCCGGGCTGACCCTGCGCCGCCCGGCCGAGGCCATCGGCTCCCCCGAACGGGCCCACGAACTCCTCGACGGCCGGATCGCCTACCTCCAGCGGCAGCCCGCACCCGCCCACCGGGCCGAGGAGACCGCCACCGAACTCGCCCTGCTGCACAGGGCCCGGACCGCCTTGGGGGTACAGCTGACCGGCATCGTGTCCCTGCCGTTCGACGGAAGTACCATCGCCCGCCGGGTACGGGAGGTCATGGCCAACTCCCGGACGGACCTGGCGTGGCGGCCGCCCTCCGCACAGGAAAGAGCGCGCCGCACGCAGTCCCCGGGCCAGCAGACCGGCACTCCCGGACGCAGACGACCGCTCTGCCCGGCCACGGGCCAGTACCACGGCCCTGACACGACGACGCCGACGAAGCGGTCTCCACCCGCGCCGCGCCCGGTCACCACGCCCGGCAGACGGACCCTTCCCGCACCCCTCGAAGCCCGTGAGTTCAGGGAAATTGAAGGTTCCTCGTTGGGAACCCGAGGGTCTGGCGTCCTGATTTCCGGGCGCGGCCCACTGGGTTGGCTGTGAACCCGCGCGTGCGACCTCGCCGATGTGGGGGGTGTCGTACGGACTCGTTCTCACGCTTCGTCGTGGTGCGTGAGGTGGCCGTCGGCCAGCCGCCAGTAGCGCTGGTGGTCAGTCAGTTGCCAGGTCTCGTCGGCAGCGATCGCCTGCGTGATCCATTCGTGGAGTTGCGGGAGGGCGTGCGTTCGTAGAACAGCGCGGGTGGCAGCACGGTCAGTGGCATCGACCAGGTGGACGTCAATGCGGAAGCCGACCATGTCGGGGTGGATACCGCGGCCGTAGTTGCGGGGGTTCGGAGCGACCCATGCCGCTCCCAGGACGATGGTCCCGCTGTCATGTCCGGTGAAGAATGCCAGGTCCGTGACTCGGGTCATATAGGGGTCGAGACATTTCTGGAACCCGCGTACCGGCCCGGGCACCGCGCACGCCGGCCGCGGCTACCTGTACCGGGGCGACAGACTGACGGTGCTGTGCAGCCGGGGCACCCGGGACCACGCCCAGCTCACCCGGCGCTCCGCCTCCGGCCTGGCCAAGGGCATTAAGGCTGGGTGCACCAGGACGGTCTGGTCAGACTCGCAGGCTGACCGGGCGGAGGCCCTTGGCCTTGCATCTCAGTGCGAGAGTCGTTTCGACGTGACTGTGGGAGTCGCCTCCTGGCCAGCTTTGCGGTGTCGATTTCTCTTGATGTCACTCAGGGGCTTGCGGTGGGATGGCGGGTTGTGCTTCTGCCGCGTGAGCCGATGGGGGCCGCAGTTGACGGACAGATAAAGGCGTGGTCCGAGGGCTGGCTGCTCGGTACGGTCGGGGCCATGGAGATCGTGGAGGTTCCTGGGCGGGGGGCCCGTCGTGCGTGTCCCAGCGACTAGCGGGTCTTGTGCAACTTGGGCGACGAGCAGTGCCCACTGCTGATGAGCCGGTGACGACCAAGCGGCTCAACGGGTGAGGAGCGCATCCGTGTCCTCCGTCTCCGTGGCCCGCATGAGCGGACGAGC
>NZ_MSGP01000513.1 GCF_002078235.1 Streptomyces viridosporus | reverse complement strand
CGACGGAAGCACTCGGGGCGGCAGGGCCGCCCCGGTGCTTCCGTCGGTCGTCGCTGTCATGGCTTCCCCTTCGTGCAGTCCTGCAAGTCGTGGTGTCTGCTGTGGGTCCGCCGTCGGCCGGTGCTGTTCTCCCCGCAACACCGGCCGGCGACTACGCGAGGGCTATTCGACCGATAGTGATCATCTCTTTCGTACGACGACGAAGTCCGCGAGCGCCGTGAACTGCTCCCGCACCCGGTCGGGCATGTCGACGGCGTCGAGGGCTTCGATGGCGATGGTGTGCTGGCGGCGCGCCTCCTCGGCGGTCCACTCGCGTCCGCCCGCCTCCTCGATGAGGGCGGCGCGGGCCGCGAACTCCTCCTCGGAGAAGTTCGCGAAGTCGCTGCTCTCGGCGTCGGCGGCGAGGATCTCGCCGAGCCGCCCGGAGGCGGGGCCGCCGGAGGCGAGCGCGGCCACGACCGGGAGGGACTTCTTGCGCTGGCGCAGGTCGCTCCAGGTCTGCTTGCCGGTGGCCTCCGGGTCGCCCCAGATGCCGAGGAGGTCGTCCACGGCCTGGAAGGCGAGGCCGAGGTGGTAGCCGTACTTCTCCAGGCTGTCGGCGGTGCGCTCGTCCGCGCCGCCGAGCACCGCGCCGATGGAGCTGGCGCAGGCGAGCAGGGCGCCGGTCTTGTTGCCCTCCATCTCCAGGCACTCCTCGACGCTGACGCGGTCGCGGTGCTCGTAGGAGATGTCCTGGGCCTGGCCGTCGATGAGCGCGCGGCTCGCGGTGGTCAGCCGGCGGGCGGCACGGCCCGCGTCGACGGTGCCGAGTTCCAGCAGCACCTCGTTGGCCAGGGCGAACAGGGCGTCGCCGACCAGGATGGCCTGGGCGGGGCCGTGCACCTTCCAGACGGTGTCGCGGTGCCGGCGCTGCTCGTCGCCGTCCATCAGGTCGTCGTGCAGCAACGAGAAGTTGTGGACCAGCTCGACGGCGACCGCGCCGGGGACGCCGGTCCGCGGCGCGGCCCCGGTGACCTCGGCCGACAGCACGGCGAGGGCGGGGCGCACGGCCTTGCCGCCGTCGCCGTCCGCGGGCCGGCCCTGGGCGTCGATCCAGCCGAAGTGGTAGGCGGCGACCGTGTCCATGGGAGGTGCCAGGCGGGCGACGGCCGCCCGCAGTACCGGCGTGGCCAGGGTCCGGCCGCGCTCCAGGAGCGCGGACACGTCCACCGCGGTCCTTCGAGCGGCCTGCGAGGCCGGGGGCACAGTGGGCACAGTCTCTCCTCTTGTTGCGGTACCGGGGGTGCGGAGGTCTGCCGCGCCGCGCTGGTCGAGCGTCATGCCGCCTCCTCGATCGCGAAGAGGTGGCGGGGGCGGGGCCGGCCCAGGGCGCCCAGCGCGGCGTCCGCCGCGCCGACGCCGCTGCGGACCGCGCCCTCCATGGTCGCGGGCCACCCGGTGGCGGTCCACGCGCCGGCCAGGTACAGGCCGGGTGCCTTGGTGCGGGCGCCGGGCCTGAGCCGTCCGACGCCGGGGGCGGGAACGAACGTGGCGTCTCGTTCCCGGGTGACGAAGAAGTCCTTCACCCGTGCGCCGCGGGTGTGCGGCAGCAGCCGCCGCAGTTCGGGCAGGTAACGCTCGCGCAGCACGGCCACGGGCTCGTCGATCTCGTCGTGGGCGACCGACTGGGACACCGCCAGGTACTGGCCCTCCGTCAGCCCGGACGCCGCGGTGCGGTCGAAGACCCACTGCACGGGGGTGCCGAGGGCCGCGAGGAAGGGCCGCGCGAGGACCTTGCGGTCGTAGACGACGTGGACGTTGAGGATCGGCGCGGTGTCGATGCCGAGCAGCCGCTCGGGGTCGTCCAGCGCGCCCGCGGGCAGCAGCTCGTACGCCTCGCGCTGCGGTACGGCGAGGACGACCGCGTCCGCCCGCAGCGTCTCGCCGGGGACCCGGACGCTCCATCCCCCGTCGCCGTCCGCGCGGACGGCGGTGACCCGGGCGCGGACCTCGGTCCGCACGCCCGCGGAGTCGAGCGCCTTGCGGGCGAGCCGGTCGTGCAGTTCGCCCAGGGGTACGTGCGCCCAGCCGATGTCGGCCGCGCCCGGGTCGGACAGCAGGCCGGTCTTGAACACCATCGCGGCGAGCGACAGGGAGGCGTCACCCGCGACCGCGTTGAGGGTGGCGACCCCGACCAGGTCCCACAGGGCCTCGACGGCACGCGCCGACTGGCCGTGCGCGGTGAGCCAGTCGCCGAAATTCTGGTCGTCCAGGGCGGGGTCGGCGAGGTCGAGCCCCTTCAGCGCGAGCGCGGCCCGGCCCACCGCGGCCCGCTCGGCGAGCGAGAGGTGCGGATACGCGGCGAGGCTGCGCCCCAGGTGCAGGGGCACGGGCAGCGCGTCGCGCCGCAGCCGGCCGAGCCGCCGCCCCTCGGGGCGCGCGACGTCGACGACGGGCACGTCGAGCCGGTCCTGCAGCGGTGCCAGCTCCGCGCCCTCGATGCGGTCTAGGAACCAGCGGTAGGCGGTGCAGCAGCGCAGGTAGACGTGCTGGCCGTTGTCGACGGTCAGGTCGCCGCGCCGGAAGGAGAAGGCGAGCCCGCCGAGACGGGGCCGCCCTTCGAGCAGGGTGACGCGCACCCCGGCGTCGGCGAGCGCGAGCGCGGCGGTGACACCGGCGAGCCCGCCGCCGACCACGACAGCGTGTCTCCCGGCCGGTACCGGCTCGTTCGTGAGCGCCCCTTCGGATCGTGTGCCGTGGGTCATCGTGCACCCTCCCCTGCCCGGCCGCCGTGCCGGAACGGCGCACGGCCGATCGTCTCAGTCTGGGACGCGGCGTCGTGGCGGAGGGTTGCCCGCCGTTTTTCGCCGGGTGCGTCACCCGGAAGCGGTGTGTCCATCAAGCGCGCCTCCTGACGGTCCGGCGGGTCACGTGCCGGGCGTCCAGTCCGGACAGGCCGCGCACCGCGACGTACGCCTTCTCGTGTCCGGGCAGGGAGACCCGGCCGCGCAGCACGGCCTCGGGGTCGCGCTCGATGCGGTCGAGCAGCCGGCGGTAGATGCCGGCCATGGCGGCGACGCAGGCGCCGCTGCGCCGGTCGAGCAGGGGGAGCAGCCGGTAGCCCTCGGCGAAGAGGGCCCGGGCCCGGCGCACCTCGAAGTGCACGAGGCCCGCGAAGTCGGAGCCCTCCGGCGGGGTCGGTCCGCCGAACCCGGCCGAGCAGCCGAACTTGGCGAGGTCGTCGGCGGGCAGGTAGGTGCGTCCGTCCTCGGCGTCCTCGCGGACGTCCCGGAGGATGTTGGTGAGCTGGAGCGCGAGGCCGAGGGTGTCGGCGTACTCGGGCGCGCGTTCGGCGCCGCGCGCTCCCCGTTCCGTGCCGAACACCCCGAGCGAGAGCCGTCCGATGGCGCCCGCGACACAGCGGCAGTAGGCCTTCAGGTCGTCCCAGGTCTCGTAGGTCTCGCCGCGCACGTCCATCCGGACGCCGTCGATGAGCTCGTCCAGGCCGCCGAGCGGGATCGGGAAGTGGGCGGCCGCGTGGGCGAGGGCGACCGCGACCGGGTCGGTGTCGTCCTCGTCGACCGCGCCGTCGCGGATCCGGGCGAGCAGTGCCCGGGTGTCCTCGAGCCGGGCGGTCTTGACGTCGTCCGCCAGCGCGCCGTCGCCGATGTCGTCGACGCGCCGGGAGAACGCGTACAGCGCCGACATCGCGCGCCGCTTGGGCGTCGGCAGCAGCCGGATGCCGTAGGCGAAGTTACGGGCCTGGTGTCCGGTGACGGCCTCGCAGTAGCGGTAGGCGGCGAGTACCGGTGCGGACGTGTGCGGTTCCGACTCCACGGTCCGGATCACCCCTCTCCTCGCAGAGTCACGCCCACCTCGCGCAGCAACCGGAGCCTGCCGGACTTGGGTGGGCCGGAAAGTACGTCGTACTCGGCGGCGGCGATCGCGTGGACGGCCGCCCTCCCCCCCGCCACGAACCCTGCGAGCAGCAGCTTCAGTCTGCCGTGGACGCTACCCACGAGGGGGGCGCCTTCATTCAGCAGGTCGCGGGCGCGTTGGGCCTGGTACGCGACCAGTGCGCGCACCGATGCGCCGGCGGTGTCCGCGGCGAGGTCCGCCTCCTGGACGTGAAAGCGCTTCATGTCCGCGGCGGGCAGGTAGATGCGGTCGCGGCCGAGGTCCTCGGCGACGTCCTGGAGGTGCTCGACGACCTGCAGGGCCGTGCAGATCGCGTCGGAGCGGCGGACGCGTTCGGGTGACGAGGTGCCGGTGACGGCGAGGACGAGCCGGCCGACGGGGTTGGCCGACAGCTCGCAGTAGGCGAGCAGGTCGTCGTAGGTCTCGTACCGCTTGACCAGCTGGTCCTGGCGGTTGGCGGCGATCAGGGCGAGGAAGGGCTCGGGGGTCAGCGCGTGGCGGCGGACCGTCGGCCGGAGCCGGCGCAGCAGCGGGTGGCGCGGCCCGTCGGCGGACGCGTCGAACACGCGGCGCAGGTCGTCCTCGAAGGCGTCCAGCAGCACCAGCCGGTCCTCGGCCTCCGCGGCACCGACACCGAGGAGGCGGGCGTCGCCGCCGCCGGGGGCCAGGTCGCCGTCGCCGATGTCGTCGACCAGACGGGCGAAGCCGTACACGGCCATGAGGTCGTCGCGCCAGGGCCCGGGCAGGAAGAAGGGAGCCACGGGGAAGTTCTCGGTGGCGACCTTGTCGAGCGTGGCGCGCTCGGGATCGACGGCGCGCACCGCGGCGGTGGACGTCATCGCGGGCTGCCTTGGACGGGGACGGCGCACGCTGCGTTCAGCAGGGGAGTCTCCGTAGCCATTGCCGTCACATCTCCCGTTCTACACTGCCAACGCAATGCATACTATTTCGGACACGCCCGCCCGGGCTCACGCCCGGCGGCGTCGCTGGATGGTGTCGGGCATTATGGCCCTGATTGCCGCCTTTCGGGACCGGTACAGCTTACGTTGTACAACGCGGCGTGTTCCGTCGGGGGTCCGGCGCATCACGACAACACACCGATGGGCGTCAAGATTCCTCGCCGGAGCGGGAGTTGACGCCTCCTTCGCAGACGCCGAACCCCGCCGGA
>NZ_MSGP01000512.1 GCF_002078235.1 Streptomyces viridosporus | reverse complement strand
CGAGCTCGCCGCCCGGGCGGCCGTCGCCGCCGACGCCCAGGGACGCTTCTGGCAGATGCACGACCTGCTCTTCGCCCACCAGGACCAGCTCGAGTTCGAGGACATCCTCGGCTACGCCGGCCAGGTCGGACTCGACGTCGAGAGGTTCCTCGAGGACCTCGACTCGGAGCGGACGGCGGCCCGGGTGCGGGCCGACGTGGCCAGCGCCGAGGCCAGCGGTGCCCAGGGTGCTCCCACCTTCTTCATCGGCAACCGCCGCCACACCGGGCCGTACGACGCGCAGACACTGGCCGCCCGGCTCGAGGCGTCCGGCGCCGACGGGGGCCCCGCGTAGCCCTGCCGACGCCACCACGTTCTCGCACGTGCGGCAAAGCTCCTGGAGGAGGGCCTGCGGGCCGGAAGGGGGCGGGTCGACACCCGCCCCCTTTTCAGGAGCCTCCCGGGCCCTTCCGCTGCGTTCACCGACGCCCCGGGCCACGACGAGCGCGCCGACGGGCCCGGCCTCGCGTCCGGTCAGGTCGTCTCCGGTGCGTGCGCGCTCCGGGGCCGGCGTCCGCGCGGAAGGCTTCCGCCGTGAGGAATCGCGGGCCCCCGCCGGTACCGGTCTGCCCGCCTGGCTCCCCACCGCCCGGGCCCCTCGGTCGCCCGTGCACACGGTCACCGGCGTCGCGGCGCATCGGGCCCGTCGACCACCCCCGCGAACACGACCTCGACTTCTGGAACCGCGTGCCCTGACACAGCCGATGCGGTCCGAGGGATGGGATCATGACCGAATCACCGTCGCCAGGAGGGGGATCCGGACATGAACGGGACGGTAACAGCGGTCAGCAGCAACGGCGTGTACTCGTTCACCAAGCCGAACCGGGACAGCATCACGCTGCTCGCCGGGCTCGGTGTCGAGGGGGACGTCCATGCCGGCGTGACGGTCAAGCACCGCTCGCGGGTCGCGCAGGACCCGACCCGACCGAACCTGCGCCAGGTCCACCTCATCCACGAAGAGCTCTTCGCCGAGGTCGGCACGGAGGGCTTCGAGGTGGCGCCCGGCGACCTCGGTGAGAACATCACCACCCGCGGCATCGATCTGCTCGGCCTGCCGGTCGGCACGCTGCTGCGCATCGGCGACGGTGCGGTGCTGGAGGTGACCGGCCTGCGCAATCCCTGCCTGCAGATCGACGCCTTCCAGGAAGGCCTGCTGAAGCAGGTGGTCGGCCGCGACGAAGCCGGGAACGTCGTGCGCAGGGCCGGAATCATGAGCATCGTGAAGGAGGGCGGCACGGTGCGCCCGGGCGACACGATCGAGGCGGAACTCCCCAGCGGGCCGCACCGCCCCCTGGAGCGGGTCTGACGCCTCCTGCCCGGGCGGGCCCCGCGCATGCGACCGGGAGGGCCCCTACTCCTTGGGGCCCACCGCCCCGACGGCGTGGCCCTGTTCGTGAGGGATGCCCGCGGAGTCGGGGTCCGGGCGCCAGTCGGTGAACCTGACCGGGCCCGGTTCGACCAGACGCAGCCCCCGTAGGAAGCTCCCGATGTGCTCGGGCGAGCGCAGGTGGTGCGTGTGGACGGACTGCGCGTTGTACGCCTCGACGGCCTTCTCGAGTCGTTCGTCTCGGACAGCGCGGCGCCCTGGAATCCGGCGGCCGACCCCGGCACCGCGGGACGGCGTCCCCGGGCTCGTCCGGGAGGGCCCGAAAAAAGTCGGGCGGCGATGTCGAGAACCCGTGGCCGGCTCCGTCCCCGCAGTGAACGCGACCACAATGGGTCGCACCAGCACCGAGGAGAGACACGATGGCCAAGTACCTGCTGCTCAAGCACTACCGCGGCGCCCCGGCCCCGGTCAACGACGTGCCCATGGACCAGTGGACCCCGGAGGAGATCTCGGCCCACGTGCAGTACATGAACGACTTCGCGGCCCGGCTCGAGAAGACCGGCGAGTTCGTCGACGGTCAGGCGCTCGCCCCCGAGGGCATGTTCGTCCGGTACGACGGCGAGGGGCGCCCGCCGGTCACCGACGGCCCGTTCGCCGAGACCAAGGACCTCATCGCCGGCTGGATGGTGATCGACGTCGACAGCCGCGAGCGCGCCGTCGAGCTGGCCGGGGAACTGTCGGCCGCTCCCGGGGCGGGCGGGAAGCCGATCCACGAGTGGCTCGAGGTGCGCCCGTTCCTGGCCGCGCCGCCCACCATCACGGAGTGACCTCGTCGATGGACGAGGTCCTCCTGCGGAGCCTCACGCCGAGCGTGCTCGCCGTTCTCGTCCGCCGCGGAGCCGACTTCGCGGCGGCCGAGGACGCCGTGCAGGACGCGCTCATCGAGGCGGTCCGCGTCTGGCCGACCGCTCCCCCGCGTGACCCGAAGGGCTGGCTGGTCACCGTGGCCTGGCGCAAGTTCCTCGACGCGGCCCGGGCGGACGCGGCCCGCCGCCGGCGCGAGGACCTCGTCGACGAGGAACCGGCGCCCGGGCCCGCGCCCGCGGTGGACGACACGCTCCAGCTCTACTTCCTGTGCGCCCACCCGTCACTGACGCCGTCGTCCGCGGTCGCGCTCACGCTGCGCGCCGTCGGCGGACTCACCACCCGCCAGATCGCCCGGGCCTACCTGGTGCCCGAGGCGACCATGGCGCAGCGGATCAGCCGGGCCAAGCGCACCGTCTCCGGCGTTGGGGTCTCCCCTGCTCGAGCGAAGCCGAGAGCTTGGGGAAGGTTCGACCGGCCCGGCGACGTCTCCACCGTGCTGCGCGTCCTCTACCTGGTCTTCAACGAGGGCTACTCCGGCGACGTCGACCTCGCCGCCGAGGCCATCCGGCTCACCCGGCGGCTCGCCGCCGCGATCGACCACCCCGAGGTGGCGGGGCTGCTCGCCCTCATGCTGCTCCACCACGCCCGGCGCGCCGCCCGGACCGCTCCCGACGGCAGCCTGGTGCCGCTCGCCGAGCAGGACCGCGGCCGGTGGGACACCGCGCTGATCGCGGAGGGCGTCGAGATCCTGCAGGCGGCCCTCGCCCGCGACCGGCTGGGCGAGTTCCAGGCCCAGGCCGCCGTCGCGGCGCTCCACGCCGACGCGCCCACCGCCGAGGAGACCGACTGGGTGCAGATCGTCGAGTGGTACGACGAGCTCACGCGCCTGACCGACAGCCCGGTCGTCCGGCTCAACCGCGCGGTCGCCGTCGGCGAGGCCGACGGACCGCGCGCCGGACTGGCGGCGCTCGCGGAACTGGACGCCTCACTGCCCCGCCACACCGCGGTGGCGGCGTACCTCCACGAGCGCGACGGCGACCTGGCGACGGCGGCACGGCTGTACGCCGAGGCGGCCCGGAAGGCACCCGACCTCGCCGAGCGCGACCACCTGACACGGCAGGCCGCCCGGCTCAACACCCGCCGACGTCGCTGACGGGCCGCGCCCGGACTCCTCACTGTCCGGAGGACAGTGGCAGCGCCTGGTGTGCGGACGTGCCCTGGACCGGCGGACACCGCTGCTGGTCCCGGACGAACCGGCCTCCCGGACGGACGCCCGCGGCGAGCACGCCGTCCTCCTCCGGATCAGGAGGATCGCCGCCGAACGCATGACCGTCGTCGTCACCCACCGGCTCGAGGGCACCCGTCTCGCCGACCGCGTCCTCGTCATGGACGAGGGCCGGGTCGTCGGGCACGGACGGTACGAGGACCTGGTCGACGCCGGCGGCCTGCTCGCCGACCTCGTCGCCCTGGCGAACGACCGGTGACCCGCCCACCCGTGCGGGGGTCCCCCGGCCACCGGGCCGGGGGATCCCCGCCGCCGTCAGTGGGGTGACGATCAGTGGGCGGACAGTTCGCCGGTGAGCTTGTCGTGGAGCTGGGCGCTGGGGGCGTTGAGGCCGGTGATCTCGACGGTCTTGCCGTACCGGGCGTACTTGGTCTCGACGGCGTCGAGGGCCGCGACGGAGGAGGCGTCCCAGATGTGCGCCGAGCTCAGGTCGATGACGACCTTCTCCGGGTCGGTGGCGTAGGCGAACCGGCCGACGAGGTCGTTGGAGGAGGCGAAGAACAGCTCGCCGGTGACCCGGTAGACCACGGTCGTGCCGTCGGGGTCGGTGACGGCCGTGACCTCGGCGAGGTGGGCGACGCGCTTGGCGAAGACGACCATGGCGGTGACGGAGCCGACGACGACGCCGATGGCGAGGTTGTGGGTGGCGACGACGCAGGCGACGGTGACGAGCATGACGGCGATCTCGCCGGCGGGCATCCGCCGGAGCGTCTTCGGGGCGACGGAGTGCCAGTCGAAGGTCGCGAACGACACCATGACCATGACGGCGACCAGGGCGGCCATGGGGATGTCGGAGACGACCGGGCCGAAGACGATGCACAGCACCATCAGGAACGCGCCGGCGAGGAAGGTCGACAGGCGGGTGCGGGCGCCGGAGACCTTCACGTTGATCATCGTCTGGCCGATCATGGCGCAGCCGCCCATGCCGCCGAAGAAGCCGGTGACGATGTTGGCGATGCCCTGGCCGATGGACTCACGGGTCTTGTCGGAGCGGGTGTCGGTGATGTCGTCGACGAGCTTCGCCGTCATCAGCGACTCCATCAGTCCGACCAGCGCCATCGCGAACGCGTACGGGGCGATCGTCGTCAGCGTCTCCAGCGTGAACGGCACGTCCGGCAGGCCCGGCACGGGCAGCGAGGACGGCAGCTCGCCCTTGTCGCCCACGGTCGGCACGGCGATGCCCGCCGCGACCGTGATCACGGTGAGGACGACGATCGAGACGAGCGGGGCCGGGACGACGGTGGTGATCCTCGGGAAGAACACCATCAGCGCCAGGCCGCCGATGATCAGCGGGTACACGGGCCAGGGCACGTTCCGCATCTCCGGCACCTGCGCCATGAAGATGAGGATGGCGAGGGAGTTGACGAAGCCGACCATCACCGAGCGCGGGATGAACCGCATCAGCTTCGCCACTCCGAGCGCCCCCAGGACGACCTGGAAGGCGCCGGCCAGGATGACGGCCGCGATCAGGTGGCCGAGACCGTGTTCACGGTTCAGCGGGGCGACCACCAGGGCGATGGCACCGGTGGCGGCGGAGATCATCGCTCGCCGACCGCCCACCACCGAGATCACGACGGCCATGGTGAAGGAGGCGAACAGGCCGATCGCCGGGTCGACGCCCGCGATGATCGAGAACGAGATCGCCTCGGGGATCAGGGCCAGGGCGACGACCAGGCCGGCCAGGACCTCGGTGCGCCAGACCTTGGGGTCGGAGATCCAGTCGGGCTTCAGGCCGCGCAGACGTGCGGCCGGGGACGGGGCGGGTGCGGCAGAAGACAAGGGAGACGGAACCTGTCGTGCTCGGGCACACCCCGCTCGGCAGGCGGGGGGTGTGCGGGAGGGCGCGGAGGGGCCGGGGCGGCACCCCGCGGGTGGCACCGCGGGACGCGGAGCCGGGAGGCGAAGGAGACGGAGCGGGGCCGTGCGGCGGCGCGGCCGGACTCATGTCCGGGGGTGGAGTGTCACGGCGGACAGGCGGCGCCGGGCGTCGTGGGCTCGCGCACGCTTCTCTCCTGCAAGAATCGGGATTCCGACGGGGGCGTCGTCGGCCCCGACACGACAACGGCGGGGCAGCGGCACACCGCCCTCGCCGTTCAGCAACTCTACCCTAACGTTAGGGTAGAGATCGGCGGTGCCCACCCGGGCCGGGCCGACGGAGACCAAAAGGACCAGAGGATCAGCGGCGTGGACGGCAAGCACATGCAGATCGGCGAGGTCGCCGCGCGGACCGAACTGTCCCTGCGCACCATCCGCCACTACGAGGAGACCGGTCTCGTCATCCCCTCCGCCCGTTCCCAGGGCGGCTTCCGCCTCTACACCGAGACCGACGTGCAGCGCCTCATGGTCATCCGGCGCATGAAGCCGCTCGGCTTCACCCTGGACCAGATGCGCGACCTGCTGGACGCCACCGACCGCCTCGACGCCGACGGCGGGCTCGACGGCGAGGAGCGCGAGGCACTCCTCGACCGGGTCCGCGCCTATCAGCGGGTCGCCGCCGAACAGGTGGAGAAGCTCCGGGTCCAGCTGTCCCGGGCCGAGGATTTCGAGGGCACGCTGCGGGCGCGACTGGAGCAGGCCGTGCCGCCCGCCGCCACGGGGCGGGGCTGACGCCCTTGCGGCCATTCGGCGGCGCCCGTTCCTTTCCGCCGGTGGTTCCGGTGCCGGACGTCGCGCACCGGGCGGTGCCGGCCGGTGCGCGTGAGCCGCCGCGGGCGACGGTCGCGATACGGGCGGCGGGCGACCTCCGCGGCCCAGGTGTCCGCCCGACACGTTCCACGCAGGACGCCGCCGTCCGGTCACGACCGGACCCGCCCGCTCCGGAACCGGGGCACGCCCACGACGTCCTCGCGCGTGCCCTTCGCTGCCGCAAGACCGATACTGCCGACAGCGGCACTCCATCCGATTCCCACCCGACCGCCCGACCGCCCGATCGCCCTGACGGCCCGTCACCGAAGTCGGCGTCGCATCGGCGTCAGTACCGCCACAGCCCGCTTCCGGCCGCTACCGACCACCAAGGTCGAAAAGTCCCCGTACCCGATCCGACCAGCGAAGACGCAGACCGAAAACCCACCCACTGAGCTCCCAGGAGGCACCCATGAAGATGCTCATCAACGTCCCGGAGACCGTCGTGGCGGACGCGTTGCGCGGCATGGCGGCGGCCCATCCCGAGCTGGCGGTGGACGTGGAGAACCGGGTGGTCGTGCGCAAGGACGCGCCCGTGGCCGGGAAGGTGGCCCTGGTCTCCGGCGGGGGGTCCGGGCACGAGCCGCTGCACGGCGGGTTCGTGGGACCGGGGATGCTGTCGGCGGCCTGTCCCGGAGAGGTGTTCACCTCGCCCGTGCCCGACCAGATGGTGCGGGCGGCGGCGGCCGTGGACAGCGGGGCCGGGGTGCTGTTCGTCGTGAAGAACTACACCGGTGACGTGCTCAACTTCGACATGGCCGCCGAGCTGGCCGAGGACGAGGGCATCCGGGTCGCGAAGGTGCTGGTCAACGACGATGTCGCGGTGACCGACAGCCTCTACACGGCCGGGCGGCGGGGCACGGGGGCGACGCTGTTCGTGGAGAAGATCGCGGGCGCGGCGGCGGAGGAGGGCCGGACGCTGGAGCAGGTGGAGGCGATCGCCCGGCAGGTGAACGAGAACTCCCGCAGCTTCGGTGTGGCGCTGAGCGCCTGCACGACGCCCGCCAAGGGCAGTCCGACCTTCGACCTCCCCGCCGGTGAGCTGGAGTTGGGCATCGGCATCCACGGGGAGCCCGGCCGGGAGCGGCGGCCCATGATGACCTCCGGCGAGATCGCCGGGGTCGCCGTCGACGCGATCCTGGAGGACCTCACCCCGCGCAACCCCGTCCTGGTCCTGGTCAACGGCATGGGCGCGACGCCGCTGCTGGAGCTGTACGGCTTCAACGCCGAGGTGCAGCGGGTGCTCGGCGAGCGCGGTGTGCCCGTCGCCCGGGTCCTCGTCGGCAACTACGTCACGTCCCTGGACATGGCGGGCGCCTCGGTCACCCTGTGCCAGGTCGACGAGGACCTGCTGCGGCTGTGGGACGCGCCGGTGCGGACGCCGGGGCTGCGCTGGGGCATGTGAGGGACGCCGGGAAATGCTTCACGAAGACCTAGTACGCGAGGAGATCCCGTGCTCGACGCCGACTTCTTCCGCCGTTGGATGACGGTGACCGCCGCATCCGTGGACCGCGAGGCGGACCGGCTGACCGCCCTCGACTCGCCGATCGGCGACGCCGACCACGGCAGCAACCTCCAGCGCGGATTCGCGGCGGTGCGGACCGCGCTGGAGAAGGAACCACCCACCACACCCGGCGCGGTGCTGGTCCAGTCCGGACGGCTGCTCGTCTCGACCGTGGGCGGTGCGTCGGGCCCGCTGTACGGGACGCTGCTGCGCCGCACCGGCAAGGCGCTCGGGGAGGCCACCGAGGTCGACGAGCGGCAGCTGGCCGAGGCCCTGCGTGCCGGGGTGGACGCGGTGATGCAGCTCGGGGGTGCCGCGGCGGGCGACAAGACGATGATCGACGCGTTGCTGCCCGCCGTGGACGCGCTCGGTGACTCGTTCGCCGCGGCCCGCAGCGCCGCCGAGGAGGGCGCCGTGGCCACGACGCCGTTGCGGGCCCGCAAGGGCAGGGCCAGTTATCTCGGCGAGCGGAGCATCGGGCACCAGGACCCGGGGGCCACGTCGGCGGCGCTGCTGATCGCCGCGCTGGCCGATGCCGCTTCGGGGGCGGGGGCCGGGGATGAGTGACGGGAAGACGGTGGGCATCGTGCTGGTGTCGCACAGCGCGACGGTGGCCGCGTCGGTGGCGGAGCTGGCGAAGGGGCTGGCGGGCGCCGGTACCGCGGTGCCGGTGGCACCGGCGGGCGGCACCGAGAGCGGCGGCCTGGGCACGAGCGCGGAGTTGGTCTCCGCGGCGGCCGCGTCCGTCGACCGCGGAGCCGGTGTCGCCGTCCTGGCCGACCTGGGCAGCGCGGTGCTCACGGTGAAGGCGCTGCTCGCCGAGGGCGACGAGCTGCCCGAGCACACCCGTCTGGTGGACGCGCCGTTCGTGGAGGGCGCGGTGGCCGCGGTGGTCACGGCGGCCGCGGGGGCCGATCTGGCGGCGGTGGAGGCGGCGGCCTCGGAGGCGTACACGTACCGGAAGACGTGAGGGGCCGGCGGGCGCGAGGGGCCGGCGGGGCGGCTCCCTCCGCCCCGCCGCCTCCCCTTCGCCGTCCCCCGCCGACACCGGCTCCCCGAGCCGGTGGTTCCGGCCGTGCGACGTCCCTGCGGCCGGTTCAGCCGCCGTTCACGAACTGCCGGGCCAGCCGCTCCCCCTCGGTCACCGCTGCCCGGTGGTCCTCGATGGGGGTCGCCCGGCTGTCCTTGAACACGATGTAGGTGACACCGGAAGGCGCGCCGCCGCTTCGCGGGTCGGGGTTGATGCCGAGCGCCTCGGCCATGGCGTAGGACGCCTCGCCGATGACGTTTGTGGGGCCGGTGTCGCCGACGACCCCGTACTGCACCCGGCCCTGGTACACCACCGCCACGACCGATCCGCCGCGCACGCCGTGGGCCCGGTAGTCCCATACGGCGCTGGGCGCGGGCACCACCACGAAGGGCAGGTCCTCGGAGCTCAGCGGGAGGCCGTCGGACTGGGCGAAGGCCGTGGCGGCGGAGAAGTACGGGTCGTTCAGGGGGTTGCAGTGGCGGCCGGGACGGCCGTCGCAGTCGATGTCCATGTCGGCCTTCCAGAACACGGCGTCGTGGGTGCCGCACACCGGGACGGTGGCGGAGGAGCCGTGGTCCTCGCGGTAGCGGCCCTGGGAGACGGGTGCGCAGTCGCGCACCTCGGCCAGCAGTTCGGCGGCGGAGACGGGGGCCGCGCGCCACGCGACCGGTTCGGTGCGGGTCTGCGGCACGGCGGCGGCGGGAAGCGTCATGGGAACGAGCAGGACGGCACCGGCTACGGCCAGGGTGAACGACTGTATTCGGGACACGATCAAGAGGGCCTCTCGTCGGGGACACTGACGGTCACTCGGCCCCATTTGATCCCGCGGCGGTGCCGGCGCCACCCCGGCAGGGCCGGACGGTGGACGGTCGCGTCGGCGGCCGTGACAGGGCCGGGGGCCCGAACCCGTGTCCGCTCCGGCCCCCGGCCGCCCGCGCCGGCGCGGGATCTGCGACGACAGCGGTCCGCGCCACGGGCCTGAACTCCCGAGCCCTCATGGGCAGTTCAGCCGTTCGCACCTTCAGCATACGTAATGTGCCGGAGCGCCGTTCACCGGCACCCTCTTGATGTGACCCCGTCATCGGGGCCATATTGGTCCGGACCATTACCCGGGCCCCCATCCGGGCCCCTGCCGTGTGCCGCCCCGGAGGCAGAGTCGTGCGAGGCGTTCCCGCTGTCGTGTCCCCGCGCCGCCTTGCCGCGCTCTGCGCGGTGTTCCTGCTGGTCACCTCCTGCGGAGGGGGCCGATCGGGTGAGGGAGCGGCGGACCGGCCGCCCGGAGCACCGACGGGCGTCACGGCCGAGGCCGGCAGTGCCACCAGCGTGCACGTCATGTGGAACGCGGTCGCCGCGGCCGACGCCGAGGTGAGCCGGTACGAGGTGTATCAGGGCACCACCAAGGTCAAGGAAGTACCCGGTTCCGAGCACATGGTGGACGTCACCAGGCTCCGTCCCTCGACCGTGTATGTCTTCACCGTGCGGGCGCGTGACGCGAAGGGGCGGCTCGGACCGAGCAGCCGGGAGGTCCGGGCGAGGACCCCCGGGGCGGCGGCAGCGGACGACTCCGCCCCGACCCGTCCGGCGAAGCTGCGCGGCCGGGCGGCCGGGAGCCGGGCGGTCCAGCTGTCGTGGTCCGCCTCGACGGACGACCGGGGCGTGGTGTCCTACGACATCCAGCAGGGCGGAACGAAGATCCACAGTGTCGGCGGGAACCAGACGGCCGCCGTGGTCACGGGGCTGCGGCCGGGCACCCGCTACGTGTTCACCGTCCGGGCCCGGGACGCGGCCGGCAACCTCTCCCCGGCCGGCGCCGCCGTCCGCCTCACCACCGCCGGCGGCGGGGCCGCCGCGCCCACCGCGCCCACCGGCTTCCGCGCCACGAGCCACCGCTCCGACGGGGCGTACTACCTCGACCTGAGCTGGGTGCCGCCGCGGGTGGACGGAGTGGTCACCGAGTACGAGGTGCACCTGGACGGCCGCGCGGCCACCTCGCTCGTCCAGGGCGGCGACGCCTCGCGCGACCGGGCGGCGTACCGCTTCTACGTGGGGCGGGAGGCGGGGGTCACCCATCGGGTCCGGATCCGGGCGATGCTGCCGGACGGAACCTGGGGCGGCTTCTCGGCGGAGCGCACGGTGACGACGGGCCCGCGGCGCTGACCGGTGCCCTCCGGTCGGCCGGACGGTGCAGGGCGTCACCTGCCCGGCGGCGACCGGAGTGCGCGGCGGGCCGGGTGCGTCTTGGCTGGTCGTGTGGCGGCACGGGTGTCCCCCGATTCTCGGCGGAGCGAGGAACGCACCGCCGGCCGTGCCCCCGGAAGGCAGTCCACATGCGCACCTCGAAGCCACTGCTCGGCTCCGGTCCGGTCGCGGCGGCCGCCGTGCTGGCCCTCGCCCTGACCGGTCCGGCCACCGCGAACACCGGGATCTCCGTCAGTACCACCGGGTCGACGGTCTCGGTCACCACCAGTGCGTGCACGCAGGCCAACGGCAGCTGGGGCAACGCCTCGCTGCTCACCAGCAGCCAGACGAGCTTCTCCCAGGGCCGTCAGGTGGCGCTGTCGGGGACCGCCTCGGGACAGTCCGCCGCGTGGGGGGACGTCGCCCCGGGCACGTACACGGTGATCGTGATGTGCTCGAACGGCAACCCCGCCGGCACCCAGTCCGTCATCGTCTCCCCCGCGCCCGATCCGCCGGCGGCCTCCCCCGCGGCCTCGCCGTCCCTCGGGGTGATGGGCGGCATCGGCGGCGGCTCGAAGGACTACGGCACGGCGGCGCTGGTGACGGGCGGCACTCTGGTCGGCACCGGTCTCCTCGCCACGGCCTGGTACGTGCGCCGGCGCAGCAGGCCGCGCCACCTGTAGGCCCGGCGCCGGCCGCCATCACGTCCGACGCGCTCCGGTCGGGCGGCCGGCGTCGTTCCACCGGGGAGCCCCGGGGGGTCACGCCCGGGGCTCCCCGGTCCGTTCCGCCTCCCCCGGGTCCGGCAGGCGCGCGAACTCCGACAGCGCGTGGCCGAGCCACTGGATCCAGAAGGTCTCCAGGTCGATACCGGCGCGCAGCACCAGGTGCCGCAGCCGGTCCTCCGTCCCGTCCTTGCCGGGCGGGAAGTCGCGCCGCTCGATCTCCCGGTACTCCGTCAGCTGGCGCTCGTGCAGCTCCAGATGGCGCCGCAGATCGGCCTCGAGCCCCGCCGCGCCGACCACGGCCGCCGCCCTCAGCCGCAGCAGCAGCGCGTCGCGGTGCGGCTTGGGGTCCTGGGGCGCGCCGGTCCAGCGGGCCAGTTCCGCGCGTCCCGCCGGCAGGACCTCGTACGCCTTCTTCTGCCCCCGGGCCGGCTGCTCGGCGGGGAGGGCCCGGATCAGGCCCTCCGCCTCCAGCTTCCCCAGCTCGCGGTAGATCTGCTGGTGCGTCGCCGACCAGAAGTAGCCGATCGACTTGTCGAACCGGCGAGTCAGCTCCAGCCCCGACGACGGCTTCTCGAGCAGGGCGGTGAGGATCGCGTGCGGGAGTGACATGGGGCTCATCCTAGGGACGGGCCGCGGGTCCCCTACAGCGCCGCCGCCAGCTCCGTGCCCTGCTTGACGGCGCGCTTGGCGTCCAGTTCGGCGGCCACGTCGGCGCCGCCGATCAGGTGGACCGTGCGGCCGGCGGCGACGAGCGCCTCGTACAGGTCGCGGCGCGGCTCCTGTCCGGTGCACAGGACGACCGTGTCGACCTCCAGGACGGTGCTCTCGCCGTCGATGGTGAGGTGGAGCCCGGCGTCGTCGATCCGGTCGTAGCGCACGCCCGGGACCATGGTGACCCCGCGGTGCCTGAGTTCGGTGCGGTGGATCCAGCCGGTGGTCTTGCCGAGGCCGGCGCCGACCTTGGACGTCTTGCGCTGGAGCAGGTGCACGGTGCGCGGCGGGGCGGGCCGCTCGGGCGCGGCGAGGCCGCCGGGGGCGCGGTAGTCGAGGTCGACGCCCCACTGGCGGAAGTACGTCTCGGGGTTCTCGTGCGCCTTGTCGCCGCCGTCGGTGAGGAACTCGGCGACGTCGAAGCCGATGCCGCCCGCGCCGAGGATCGCCACCCGCTCGCCGACGGGGGCGCCGTCGCGCAGCACGTCGAGGTAGCCGAGCACGCTCGGGTGGTCGACGCCGGGGATGTCCGGGGTGCGGGGGGTGACGCCGGTGGCGACGACGACCTCGTCGTGACCGGACACGTCGTCGGCGGTGACGTGGGTGTCGAGCCGTACGTCCACGGCCAGTTCGGCGAGCCGGGTGCGGAAGTAGCGCAGGGTCTCGTCGAACTCCTGCTTGCCGGGGACCTTGCGGGCCACGTTGAGCTGGCCGCCGATCTCGCTCGCGGCGTCGAACAGGGTGACGTCGTGGCCGCGTTCGGCGGCGCTGACGGCGCAGGCGAGGCCGGCCGGGCCGGCCCCGACCACCGCGATCCGCTTGCGGCGCCGGGTCGGGGCCAGCACCAGCTCGGTCTCGTGACAGGCGCGCGGGTTGACCAGGCAGGAGGTGATCTGCCCGCTGAAGGTGTGGTCGAGGCAGGCCTGGTTGCAGCCGATGCAGGTGTTGATCGCCTCGGGGCGGCCGTCCGCGGCCTTGGCGACGAAGTCGGGGTCGGCGAGCATCGGGCGGGCCATCGACACCATGTCCGCGTACCCCTCGGCGAGCAGCCGCTCGGCGAGTTCGGGGGTGTTGATGCGGTTGGTGGTGACCAGCGGGACCGACACCTCGCCCATGAGGCGCTTGGTCACCCAGGTGTACGCACCGCGCGGGACCGAGGTGGCGATGGTGGGGATGCGGGCCTCGTGCCAGCCGATGCCGGTGTTGATGATCGTGGCGCCGGCCGCCTCGACGGCCTTGGCCAGCGTGATCACCTCGCCCAGCGTGGAGCCGCCGGGGACCAGGTCGAGCATGGAGAGCCGGTAGACGACGATGAAGTCCTCGCCGACCGCCTCGCGCACCCGGCGGACGATCTCGACGGGGAAGCGCATCCGGTTCTCGTAGGAGCCGCCCCAGCGGTCCGTGCGGTGGTTGGTCTGCGTGGCGATGAACTCGTTGATCAGGTAGCCCTCGGAGCCCATGATCTCGACGCCGTCGTAGCCGGCCTGCCGCGCGAGGCGGGCGGCGCGGGCGTAGTCGTCGACGGTGCGCTCGACCTCGGCGTCGGTGAGCTCGCGGGGCGGGAAGGGGCTGATCGGCGCCTGGAGGGGGCTCGGGGCGACCAGGTCCCGGTGGTAGGCGTACCGGCCGAAGTGGAGGATCTGCATCGCGATGCGCCCGCCCTCGCGGTGCACGGCCTCGGTGACGACCCGGTGCTGCTCGGCCTCCGCCTCGGTGGTGAGCCGCGCGCCGCCCTCGTGGGGCCGCCCCTCGTCGTTGGGGGCGATGCCGCCGGTGACGATGAGGCCCACTCCGCCGCGGGCTCGGGCGGCGTAGAACTCGGCCATGCGCGCGAAGCCGCCCTCGGCCTCCTCCAGGCCGACGTGCATGGAGCCCATGAGGACCCGGTTGGGCAGCGTGGTGAAGCCCAGGTCGAGGGGGGTCAACAGGTGGGGGTAACGGCTCATCGGGCCCTCCGTGCACGCGGTGTCGTGCCTCTGTTGTAGAGGACGCCCACCGCTTTATGCAACTAGTTGCATAAGCGTGACGGAGGGCACAGCGGTCCGGTGGCGCCGCGTCCGGGGCCCCGGGCGCGGCGCCACCGGACCGCTGTGCCCTCCGTCACGCTTATGCAACTAGTTGCATAAAGCGGTGGGCGTCCTCTACAACAGAGGCACGACACCGCGTGCACGGAGGGCCCGATGAGCCG
>NZ_MSGP01000511.1:8980-9108 GCF_002078235.1 Streptomyces viridosporus | reverse complement strand
GAGGCCGGCGTCCCCGTCTTCTGCGAGAAGCCCGTCGCCCGCACGATGGCGGAGGGCGTCGAGGTGCTGAAGGCCGTCGGGGGCCGGGACGTGCCGGTCCAGATCGGCTACAACCGCCGCTTCGACGC
>NZ_MSGP01000511.1:0-8906 GCF_002078235.1 Streptomyces viridosporus | reverse complement strand
GACCGAGGTGTACGCGGCCGGCGGCAACCGGGGCGCGTCCTTCATCGCGGAGGCGGGCGACGCCGACACCACCGGCGCGATCCTCACCCTGGACGACGGCACCCTCGCGGTGGTCTCCAACAGCCGCCACAACGCGCGGGGCTACGACGTCCGCATGGAGCTCCACGGCTTCGCGGACTCCATCGCGGTCGGCCTGGAGGACAAGCTGCCGCTGCGGTCGGTGGAGCCGGGCACGACCTTCCCCGCGGGCACCCCGCACGACTTCTTCATGGACCGCTTCGCGGCCGCCTACCGCGCCGAACTGACCGCGTTCACCGAGGTCGTGGCCGGCTCCCGCCCCTCGCCCTGCACGGTCGAGGACGCCCTGGAGGCGGGCTGGATCGCCGAGGCGTGCACCCTGTCGCTGCGCGAGCACCGGCCGGTGACGATCGCCGAGGTGAGGGAGGCCTGACGGACGGGACGGACGAAGAAGGCCGGGTCCGGGCCCGTGGGAGGGGCGCGGACCCGGCCGTCGGCCGTCGACGAGGCCCCGGCTTCGTGGCCGGGTTCCCCTCGGGCGGTCCTCGTCGTCGAGCCTCGGCGGCACGGCCACCGGGGCACGTATGCGCTGCCGGGGTGTGAACAGGAGCAGGAGCAGCCGTGGAGGCCGCCGGTTCCGCGAGCACCGGATGCCCTCCCCGAGGACCGGATCCCGGCGTCCGCCGTGTCCTGTCGCGCGCCTTTCCGGCGCGGTGGTCCCCGACGGTGAGGTCGGCGGGATCCGGGGTCCCGGATCCCGCCGGACGACGCTCGTCAGCGGTACAGCGCCGGCTTCTCCACCAGGTCGACCGCCGTCCGGACGCCGTCCTCCAGCGCGCGGACGCCCGCCTCGCAGACGGCCGCCGCGGCGTAGCCGTCCCAGGTGCTGGGGCCGGTCACCTCGCCGCGCCGGGTGGCGTCGACCCAGGCCTGCACCTCGTCGTCGTAGGCCTGGGCGAAGCGTTCGGTCCAGTCCTGGGCGACGGTGCCGCCCCAGCGGCCGGCCATGTGGGTGACCAGGGCGTGGCCGTCGCCGATGCGGGCGGTGCCGCGTTCGCAGACCGCCTCGGCCTGCACCTGGTAGCCGAAGCCGCAGTTGACGAAGATCTCGACGTCGGAGAGGGCGCCGCCGTCGGTCTCGAGGACGACGAACTGCGGGTCGCGCAGTCCCTCGGGGGCGCCGGAGGAGGGGGTGGGGCGCAGCACCGTGACGGCGGTGATCTCGTGGCCGAGGAGCCAGCGGGTGGCGTCGACCTCGTGGGCGACGGAGTCGCTGATCAGCATGGAGCTGGTGAAGAAGGGCGGGCTGGCCACGTTGCGGTGGCGGTTGTGCAGCATCAGCGGACGGCCCAGCTGGCCGGTGGACAGCAGCGCCTTCAGCTTCACGTACTCGGCGTCGTAGCGGCGCATGAAACCGACCTGGACCCGGCGGTGGCCGAGGGCCTGTTCGGCTTCCATGACGCGCAGCGCGGAGGCCGCGTCGGGGGTGAGCGGCTTCTCGCACAGGACGGGCAGGTCGTGCTCGAACGCGGTGAGCAGGGCGGCCTCGTGGGCCGGGCCCGGGGAGGCGACGAGCACGGCGTCGACGTCGGCCGCCGCCATCGCGGCGGCCGGGTCGGTGTGGGCGGTGCAGCCGTCGACGCCCGCGGCCACGGCCTTGGCCCGTTCGGCGTCGACGTCCACGACGGCGGTGACCCGCGCGCCGTTGATCACCCGGTCGATGCGTCGCACGTGGTCCGCGCCCATGCGGCCCGTGCCGATGACGGCGATGCCCAGGGGCTCGCGCCGGTTCATCTCTCTCGCCTCCTCTTCGGGTCGTCAGGCGCCGCAGGAGCGGAGGAACTTGCGGGTGCGGACCGCGATCGGCAGCGGCTTGTCCGGCTCGCAGGGGTACATGTCCTGCTCGACGATGGCGAAGAGGTCCACGCCCAGCTTCTGCGCGGCCGTGAGGACCGGGCCGAGCTCGGGGACGCCGGCGGGCGGTTCGCACATCACCCCGCGCTGCACGGCCGGCCCGAACGGGATCCCGTTCGCGACGACGTCGGCGAGGATGTCCGGGTCGACCTGCTTGAGGTGCAGGTAGCCGATGCGCTCGCCGTAGGTCTCGATCAGCTTGACGCTGTCGCCGCCGCAGTAGGCGTAGTGGCCGGTGTCCAGGCAGAGGTTGACCAGGTCGGAGTCGGTCGAGTCGAGGAAGCGCTCGACGTGCTCCTCGGTGTCGATGTGGGTGTCGGCGTGCGGGTGGACGACGATGTCCAGCCCGTAGGCGTCCCGCACCTCGCGGCCGAGGCGCTCCATGCCCCGGGTGAGGTGGCCCCACTGCTCGGTGGTGAGCTCCGGGGCCTCCAGGATCTCGGCGGTCCTGTCGTCGCGCCAGAAGGAGGGGATGACGACGAGGTGCTTCGCGCCCATGGCCTGCGTGAGCGCGGCGACGCGGCCGACCTGCTCCCAGGTGGCGTCCCACTCCGACGGGCCGCGGTGCAGTCCGCAGAAGATGGTGCCGGCGGAGACCTTGAGGTTCCGCTTGTCCACCTCCTCGGTGAGGCGGGCCGGGTCGGTCGGGAGGTAGCCGTAGGGGCCGAGTTCGATCCAGGAGTAGCCGGCCTCGGCGACCTCGTCGAGGAAGCGCTGCCAGGGCACCTGCTGCGGGTCGTCGGGGAACCAGACGCCCCAGGAGTCGGGGGCGGAGCCGACCCGGATGCGGTCGAGTGCGACTGCCATGTCAGGACTTTCCTTCCGGGGTTGCCGCGACCGGGGCCTGGAGGTCGCCCTCCTCGGGCAGTCCCTCCGTGTCGACGCCGCGGACCTGTGCCAGCTCGTGCTTGAGGGCGGCCAGTTCGGCGCCGCCGGCCATGTGGTTGGTGAGCTCCTCGAGGCCGACCTCGCTGCGGGCCGCGCTCAGTTCCACGGTGCCCAGGCGCAGCACGCTGAAGTGGTCGCCGACCATGTAGGCGTGGTGCGGGTTGTGGGTGATGAAGATGACGCCGAGGCCGCGGTCGCGGGCCATGGCGATGTACTTCAGCACCACACCGGACTGCTTGACGCCGAGGGCGGCGGTCGGCTCGTCCAGGATGAGGACGCGGGCGCCGAAGTAGACGGCGCGGGCGATCGCGACGCACTGGCGCTGGCCGCCGGAGAGCGTGCCGATGGGCTGCTCCAGGTCGTCCAGGACGATGCCCATGTTGCGCAGTTCCTCGTCCGCGGTCTTCTTCATGCGCTCGATGTCGAGGCGGCGGACGGGCCAGGGACCCTTGGTCATCTCGGAGCCGAGGAAGAAGTTCCGCCACACCGGCATCAGCGGGACGACCGCGAGGTCCTGGTAGACGGTGGCGATGCCCTTGCCGAGGGCCTCGCGCGGGGTGGCGAAGCGCACCGGTTCGCCGTCGACGAGGAACTCGCCCTCGGTGTGCTGGTGCAGACCGGAGATGATCTTGATGAGGGTGGACTTGCCGGCGCCGTTGTCGCCGAGGACGCAGGTCACCTTGCCGGGGTGGACGGTGAGGTCGACGCCGTGCAGGGCGCGGATGTTGCCGTAGGACTTGCCGGCTGCCCGGAGTTCGACCAGGGGGCGGTCCCCCTCGGGCGGGGTGTCCTTCAGGACGGCACCGTGGGTACCGGTCGTCTTGTCGGTCATTGCGGTCACCTCCGGGTCGCCGTGCGCTGGACCCACAGATTGATGAGGACGGCGCCGAGCAGCATCACGCCGAGGAAGGCCTTGAACCAGTCGGGGTTCCAGCCGGCGTAGACGATGCCCTGCTGCACCATGCCGAACATGAAGGCGCCGAAGACCGGGCCGATCGCGGAGCCGTAGCCGCCGGTCAGCAGACAGCCGCCGATGACCGCCGCGGCGATGTAGATGAGCTCCTGGCCCACGCCCTCGCCGGACTGCACGGTGTTGAAGGAGAACAGGTTGTGCATGCCGACGAACCAGGCGCCGAAGCCGACCAGCATGAACAGCGAGATCTTGGTGAAGGTGACGGGGACGCCGACCGCGCGGGCGCTCTCCTTGTTGCCGCCGACCGCGAAGATCCAGTTGCCGTACTTGGTGCGCAGCAGGACCCAGGTGGCCAGGGCGGCGAAGACCAGCCACCACACGACCGTGATCTTCACCTGGACGCCGGCGACCTCGAAGGAGGAGGCGAAGATCGCCTTGGCCTGGTCGAAGCCGGCCATGTCGCTGATGTCGTCGGTGGCGACGTTGCCGGTGACGAGTTTGGTGACGGCGAGGTTCACGCCCTGCAGGATCAGGAAGGTGCCGAGCGTGACCAGGAAGCTCGGCAGCCCGGTCTTCACCAGCATCCAGCCGTTGAACGCGCCGACGGCGAGGGACACCGCCAGGGCGACGATCACACCCGTCCAGACGTTCAGGGTGAGCTGGTAGCTGAGCATGCTCGCGGTCAGCGCCGAGGCCACGACGGCGACACCGGCCGAGAGGTCGAACTCGCCGCCGATCATCAGCAGGGCCACGGGCAGTGCCATGATCCCGATGGTCGACGACTGGTACAGGATGTTCGCCATCGAGCTGCCGTCGCGCACCGGCGGGGCGGTGAACAGGAAGAACACCGCGACGGCCACGGCACCGAGGAACACGCCGACCTCGGGCCGGGCGAGCAGGCGCAGCGCCAGCGGGCGCCGCACGGTACGGCCGTCGGTCTGCTGCGGGCCGGAGGCCGGCGGTGTGCTCACCGCCGGCTCAGCCTGGTGGGTCATGCTCATCACCGAGTGCCCTTCGCGGCGAACTCGGAGACCGCGTCGACGTTGGACTTGTCGACGAACGCCGGACCGGTCAGCACCGGCTGCTCACCGCCGCCGCTGTAGTTGCCGTTGTTCTTGTAGAGCCACAGACCGTCGATCGCGAGGTAGCCCTGGAGGTAGGGCTGCTGGTCCACGGCGAACTCGATGTCGCCGCCCTGGATCGCCTTGGTCAGCTCCTTGTTGAGGTCGAAGGTGGCGACCTTGGCCTTGCTGCCCGCGTCGCCCACCGACTGCACCGCGGTCGGCGCGAAGGGCGCGCCGAGGGTGAGGACGTAGTCGATGGCGGAGTCCTGCTTGAGCTTGGCGGTGATGGTCGACTTCACCGACGGCATGTCGGTGCCGTTGACGTTGACGACCTGGGTCTTGCCCTCGAAGGTCTTCTTCACCCCGTCGCAGCGCTGGGTGAGGCCGACGTTGCCCTGCTCGTGGATGACGCAGACGGCGTTCTTGGCGCCGACCTCGTTCAGCTTCTTGCCGAACGCCTCGCCCGCCACCGACTCGTCCTGGCCGAAGAACTGCAGCAGGCCGAGGTCCTTCCAGTCGCTCAGCCCGGAGTTGAGGCCGACGACGGGTATGCCGGCCGCCTCCGCCTTGGCTATGACGTCCTTGAGCGCGTCCGGCTTGGCGAGGGTGACCGCGATGCCGTCCACCTTCTGGTCGATCGCGTTCTGCACCAGGTTGGCCTGGTTGCCCGCGTTCGGGTCGGCGGAGTAGACGAGGTCGACGTTGTCCTTGGCGGCCGCGGCCTCGGCACCCTTGCGGACGATGTCCCAGAAGGTGTCGCCGGGCGCCTGGTGGGTGACGAGGGCGACCTTCATGCGGGGCGTGGAGGCCTTGCCCGCGGAGGCGCCGGCTCCGTCCTCCTCGGACTTCTTGCCCCCGGAATCGCTGGAGCAGCCGGCGAGGGTCAGGGCGGCTGCCGCCGCGACCGCGACGAACGGCGCGATTCTGCGGGAGCGGGTGTGAGAAGAGCGGTCCATCGTTCCTGCACCTCACTGTGCTACGCGGGGAAAGGGCGGGAGCCCGAGGATCCGGTGCCCGGAGCCTCGGGAGTCCGGGTGGTGTGCCGTGGAACACGGCTGTCGTGCTGGGACGGGATCCAATCCCCTGTTGCGTCTGCTGTCAATACTTTGTTAAGACATCATTTCACGAGCTAGTCCGAATGTAAGTACAAACTATTGACACCGCCGCCCTCCGAGACCTACACCTGAGAGGCGGCAGGTCCCGGGACCCTCGCCCCACCGCGGCGGGGCGTTCCGGGACCCGCGTCCCCCAGCAGCTCGAGGAGCGTCGCTCAATGGCCGACTCACCACAGTATTTCGACCTGATCACCATGGGCCGCATCGGGGTCGATCTTTACCCCCTGCAGACCGGTGTGCCGCTGTCCCGGGTGGAGACGTTCGGGAAGTTCCTGGGCGGTTCCGCCGCGAACGTCGCGGTCGCCGCCGCCCGCCTGGGCCGCTCCACGGCGGTGATCACCCGTACGGGGGACGACCCCTTCGGTGCCTATCTGCACGACGCGCTGAGGGACTTCGGCGTCGACGACCGCTGGGTCACGCCGGTCGCGGCGTACCCCACCCCGGTCACGTTCTGCGAGATCTTCCCGCCGGACGACTTCCCGCTGTACTTCTACCGCCGGCCCAAGGCCCCCGACCTGGAGATCCGCTCCGACGAACTGGACCTGGCCGCCGTCCGCGCGGCCGGCATCTTCTGGATCACCGGCACCGGTCTGAGCGAGGAGCCGAGCCGCTCGGCCACGCTCGCCGCGCTCGAGGCCCGCGCGAAGGCCGACACCACCGTCTTCGACCTCGACTGGCGCCCGATGTTCTGGCGCGACCCGGACCAGGCCCGCCCGTACTACCGCGAGGCCCTGCGGCACGCCACGGTCGCGGTCGGCAACCTCGACGAGTGCGAGGTGGCCACCGGGGTGCGCGAGCCCGAGGCGTGCGCCGAGGCGCTGCTGGCGGCGGGCGTGGAGCTGGCCGTGGTCAAGCAGGGCCCCAAGGGCGTGCTCGCCGTGCACCGCGACGGCGGCCGGGCCGAGGTGGAGCCGGTGCCGGTCGAGGTGGTCAACGGCCTCGGCGCGGGCGACGCCTTCGGCGGATCGCTCTGCCACGGCCTGCTCTCCGGCTGGGACCTGGAGCGGACCATGCGCCACGCCAACGCGGCCGGGGCCCTCGTCGCCTCGCGCCTCGCCTGTTCGTCCGCCATGCCGACCGAGTCGGAGGTCGCGGACCTCCTCGCGCGGGCCGCGTCGCCGAGCGGTGCGAGCCGGCCGAGCCAGCCCTGAACGGAGCCCTTCCTTGAACCTCAGCATCCCCGACCTCACCGCGGTCCGAGCCCGCCGTCCCGAGGCCGTCGCCGAGGCCGCCGCCCGCCGGGCGCGCCGGCCGCTGATCGGCGACAGCGGACGGCTGCTGATCGTGGCCGCCGACCACCCGGCCCGGGGCGCGCTCGGCATCGGCGACCGGCGGCTGGCCATGGCCAACCGCGCCGATCTGCTGGAACGTCTCTGCACCGCGCTGTCCCGGCCCGGCGTCGACGGGGTGCTCGCCACCGCCGACGTCCTGGAGGACCTGCTGCTGCTCGGGGTGCTGGAGAACAAGGTCGTCATGGGCTCGATGAACCGCGGCGGCCTGGCCGGCGCGGCCTTCGAGATGGACGACCGCTTCACCGGCCACCGCCCCGAGGACATCGAGCGCCTGGGCTTCGACGCCGGCAAGCTCCTGGTGCGCATCGACTACGACGACCCGGGCTCCCTGGCCACCCTCGAGTCCACCGCCCGCGCCGTCGACGCCATGGCCGCGCGCCGGCTCCCGGTGTTCGTGGAGCCGTTCATCTCCCGCCGGATCGACGGCCGGGTCCGCAACGACCTGTCCGCCGAGGCCGTCACCCGCTCCATCGCCATCGCGTCCGGCCTGGGCGGCACCTCCGCCTACACCTGGCTGAAGCTGCCGGTCACCGACGACGCCGACGACATGGCGGAGGTGCTGCAGACCTCCACGCTGCCCGTCGTGCTGCTCGGCGGCGAGGTCGGCGACCAGGAGGCCGCCTACGAGCGGTGGGGCAAGGCGCTGCGGCTGCCCTCCGTGCAGGGCATGGTCGTCGGCCGGTCGCTGCTCTACCCGGCCGAGGGCAGTGTGGAGGCGGCGGTGGACACCGCCGTCGGCCTGCTGTGAGACGCCGGTCCCGGGGCGTCGCCCGGGGACGCCCGTTGCGGCACGCTGTTCCGACACGCCTGTTCCCAGACGGAGGCATGGCATGACGTATCACCTTCCCGCCGGCAAGGCCCTCGCCGGCCCCTACCTCGTCGACGTCACCCCCGAGACGGCCGGCTGGGGGTACTCCTCGCTGCGCGTGCTGGAGCTGCCGCCGGGCGGCACGCACACCTTCGACACCGGTGACAGCGAGTGGATCGTGCTCCCGCTGAACGGCGGCTGCACGGTCACCGCCGACGACGACTTCGGCCACGACGCCTTCGAACTCACCGGCCGCAGCAGCGTGTTCGACGGCGTCAGCGACTTCGCCTACGTCCCGCGCGACGCCCGTGCGACGGTGACCTCGGCCGGCGGCGGGCGGTTCGCGCTCACCGGGGCCCGCTGCACCCGCCGGCTGCCCGCCCGTTACGGACCGGCCGCCGACGTCCCCGTGGAGCTGCGCGGCACCGGCGCCTGCTCGCGCCAGGTCAACAACTTCGGTGCGGCCGGGGTCTTCGAGTGCGACAAGCTGATCGCGGTCGAGGTCCTCACCCCGGGCGGCAACTGGTCGTCCTTCCCGCCGCACAAGCACGACGAGCACCGGCCGGGCGAGGAGTCCGTCCTGGAGGAGATCTACTACTTCGAGTTCGCCGGCCACGACGGCGTCCCCGGCCTCGGCTACCAGCGGGTCTCCCCCTCCGGCCCGGGCCGCGACACGGACGTGCTGGCCGAGGTCCGCGACGGCGACGTCGTCCTCATCCCGGACGGCTGGCACGGGCCCTCCATGGCCGTGCCGGGCCACCACATGTACTACCTCAACGTCATGGCGGGCCCCGAGGCCGAGCGCGCCTGGCTGATCTGCGACCACCCCGACCACGCCTGGATCCGCGACACCTGGCCGGACCACGCCGTCGACCCCCGCCTCCCCCTCTACAC
>NZ_MSGP01000510.1 GCF_002078235.1 Streptomyces viridosporus | reverse complement strand
GGAATGAGGTGTCTCGGGGCTTGGGGGGACACATCGGGATCACGGGCGAAGTGACCGCTTCGCCCCTGTGCCCACCTCGACCGGACCTGTCCCGGCAGCGGGCGCCACGAGGCCGCCGCCCCTTACCCGGCGGCCCTGTGCCCCTGCCGGCCCGTAGTGGTCCTCGTACGTCCGCCGGACGAACCCCCTGACCTCACCGCCACCGCTGTTGCACCGCGGGTCCCCCCGGGCGTCGCCCGTGACGACGGATCCGCCGCAACCCGGGCTGTGATCTGTCCGTCTTGCTTCGACGGGCAGCCCTTTGCGGGGGAAAGCGGTTCCGACCGGAAGGTGACGAGCAAAGCCCGTCCCAACACGAACAAAAACTAACAAAGCAGCCAGGAATTGAGATACATACCACCGCGGGACTCTCCGCGAACAAACCGAAGAACCATGTCCTCCGTGGGGCGTCGAACACGGGCGGGACTCTGGGCCGCGGCGGGTGTCGTGGCCCTCGGATTCCTCGTCGCGCTGGAGTTCGCCGCGCGGCGCCACGGCCTGCCGGGGCCGCTCACCAGCCAGGTGCGGGAGATGGTGGCCGCCCCCAAGTCGGGCGGCCTGCTGTACGCCGCCCTGGCGTTGACGATGGTGGTCCTCACCTGGCGGCAACGGTTCATCGCGGCGGGTGCGGCCATCGGTGTCGACATCGTCTTCGCGCTGGTCCGGTGGGCGGTGGACGCCGAGACGACCGGCGGCCACCCCTTCGGCAACGGCGCGTTGTGGGTGATCCTGGGCCACGCGGTCATCGCGGTCACCCGCCGCACCGGCCGGGAACGTGTCCTGCTGCTGAAGGGCGTCGGACTGGGCCTGCTGCTGGTGGCCGGTCGCAAGACCGGCGACACCTGGCTGCTCATCACATCGAAGACCCGCCCGGAGGTGCTCGACCAGTACGTGGCGACAGCCGATCACGCGCTGGGCAATCCGTCGTGGCTGGTGGGCCGGGTCGTCACGGCCACCGGCTCCGTCGGCTTCAACGTCCTCGACGTCGTCTACGGTCAGCTCGCGGTGGCCGCGGTCGTCGTCGCGCTGTACCAACTGCGCGGCGTGGCGGCCGAGCGCCGCTTCCCGAGCCACCACCTGGTGCGCACCTTCCTGGTGATCGGCCTCATCGGGCCGGCCTTCTACATGATCTTCCCGGTGGTCGGACCGCTCTTCGCCTACGGCACCGGCACCGCGCACTGGGCGGCGGTCAGCCTGTGGGCGCCGGAGATTCCGTCCAGCGAGCACTGGGCGGTGGCCGACCTGTGGCCGCGGACGCCACCGCCGCTCGGTACCCCGCACCCCATGCCCTTCGACGGGATCACCCCGCGGAACTGCATGCCCAGCCTGCACACGGCGTGGGCTGCCGCGATCTTCCTCCACACCCGGAAGGGCCCACGCGTCCTGCGGTACGCGGGAACGTTCTGGCTGATCGCCACGCTCGCCGCGACGCTGGGATTCGGCTACCACTACGGCGTGGACCTCATCGCCGGCGTGGTGTTCGTGCTCACGGTCGAGGCGGCTCTGCGGACGTTCGACCGGGGCTGGGACCGGTCGGGGATCCGGCTGGTCGCTCACGGGGCGACGGTCTTCGCCGCGCTGTTGCTGTCCTACCGCTTCCTGCCGTCGGAGATGGCCGAGCACCCGTGGGTGGCCGGCCCCCTGCTCGTGCTGGCGATGGCCTCCGTGATCCACGGCTACGTACGGACCACCGCGGCGTGGGAACCGAAGGCCGCACCGACACGGCAACCACAACCACGCCCACACCCACAGCCACGAACGGAACCGGAACCGGAACCGGAGCCGAAGCCGGAACCGATCTGATCCGTGCGGCACCGGACGGCCGACCACGCCCCGGCGGATATGGCGCGTGTCACAGGAACTCCCCTGCCCGTGCAGAGAGCAAAGAAGTGTGAGGCACACAGAACCAGCAGAGTCGTTGCGTGCGCGGATACGGGCAGGGGACCGTGCGGCTTTCGCCGAGCTGTACGACCAGCACGCGCGGGCGGTCTACCACCATGCCCTGCGGTTGACCGGCAACTGGTCGGAGGCCGAGGAAGCCATGTCCGAGACCTTCCTCGCCGCCTGGCGTACCCGGGAGACGGTGGAGCCGGAGGGCGGTTCGCTCAAGCCCTGGCTGCTCGGCATCGCCACGCACAAGGCGCACAACGCCAACCGGGGGCTGCGCCGCCGGCTCTCCTTCCTGGCCCGTTGCCCGCCCCCGCCCCCGGTCGAGGACTTCGCCGACGAGACGGCGGGCCGGATCGACGACGCCCGCCGTCTCGCGCTGGTCCACGACGCGCTGCGCCGACTGCGGCGCAAGGACCGCGAGGTGCTCGCCCTGTGCGTGGCGGCCGGGCTGGACTACCGGCAGGCCGCCGAGGCCCTCGGCGTCCCGGTCGGCACCGTGCGTTCGCGGCTGTCGCGCGCCCGCGCGCGTCTGGCCCGGCTCAGCGACGGTCGAACCGGCCACGGAGAGGCGGAACCGCGGGGCGCTCGCGGAGAGGTGGAGAGTGAGGCCGCGTTCGCGGCCCTGTTCCTGCAGGAGGAAACCCGATGAACGCCGACCACCCGCCCCGCGCCGGCGCGCCCCGGAGCCGGGCCGAGGAGTTGCTGGCGGCTCCCGCCGCGTGGGACCTCCCGCCGAGCCGTCATCTCCACCACAAGGAAGTCCTGATGCAGCAGATCGACCGCGACCACGCCCGCTCCTCCCCGTCGTCGCCGGCCCCGCGCCGCCGCCGGCTGCCCCGCCCGGCCCTGGTGCTGCCCGTCGCGTCGGTGGCGCTGGCCGGGGCACTCGCCGTCACCTTCTTCGACGGTGGCCACGGCCCCGCCCCGGCGAACGGAGCGGTCACCGCGACCGACGGGGGGAGCACCGCCGGGAGGAACAGCGCCGGGAGGAACAGCGCGTCCGTCACCCTCGACCGGATCGCCGCCGCGGCCATGCAGACCGACGCGACGCCGGTGAGGGACGATCAATTCGTGTACGTGAGGAGCCTGGTCCGCGAGAACACCGGCACGTTCGACGGACCCGTGCGGCTCGGTGCCCTGCACCAGCGGGAAGTCTGGACGGCGCAGACCCCCGACCCCGTCGCCAGGACCGGGTGGGGCCGCGAGACCGGGAAGGACGCGGTGATGCCCGGTCGGACGCTCCCCATCGAGTCCGCCGACCCCGTCCCGGTGGGCATCGACCGCCCCACGTACAAGTGGCTGGCCTCGCTGCCCACCGATCCCGACGCCCTGCTGGAACTGCTCTACGCCCGGACCAGGGTGGGCGAGGGCGAGTCGAAGCACCAGGCCGTGTTCGGGACGATCGGCGACCTGCTGAGCACGACGATCATGCCGCCCGCCAACGCCGCCGCTTTCTACAAGGCGGCCGAGAGGATCCCCGGCGTGACGGAGATCCCCGACGCCGTCGACGCCGCCGGCCGTCACGGCGTCGGCATCACCCGCGAGGACGCCTCCTCCGCGACACGAAGCGAGTGGATCTTCGACAAGGACACTTTCGCCTACCTCGGTTCGCGCTCGTACCTCAAGGACGAGGCCAGGGGCATCACGACCGACACGCTGTACGGCATCGACGCCGTCATGGAGCGCGCGGTCACCGATCAGCACGGCGAGGAACCCACGAAGGGCCGCGGTTGACCGGAACCGGCGCGAGGCGCGGCGGCCGCCCCCGACCACGAGGGCGGCGGTGACGCCGACGGCCGGGGCGAGCTCGGGGAGCACGCCGTGGGGGCGGATTCGGCCCCGGTGCCGAGGCCGCCCCGGCCGTCACGGCGATCGCCAGGCGATCGTCACGGCCTCGGGCTTCCGCGGGCTTCCGCCTCCCCGGGAGTGGTCACCACCCGGTGAGCAGCAGGTGGTTGAGGAGCAGGGCGAGCAGGGCCTGGGCGGTGAGCCAAGCACGGACGGGGATCCCCCCTGCGGGAGCGGAGCCGGAAGCCCGGGGGAGGGCGAGGAACGCGCACGCCGGGAGCAGCCACAGCGCGAAGGGCAGCCAGATGCGTTCCGTCTCCGCCTTGCTCATGCCGGACAGGTCGGCGACCAGCAGGGCGAGGAGGGCGGCGGACACGAGGAGCGCGAGACGGACGTCGGCCGCGGCGGCCCCGGGGTGGAGGAGCGCGGCGCCGCGGCGTCGGACGAGCACCGCACCGGTCCGCCGCAGGCCCGCCGCCGTCGCCAGGCCCGTGAGGAGCACCGTGCAGGCGAGGTTGGCCCACACCCAGTAGCCGTAGGGGCGGATGCCGCCCACGCCCTGGTAGTAGCGGGTGACCAGCAGGTGGTACGCCTCCCACCAGTTGAACCCGGCGAGCGTGAACGCCGTCGGGACCACCGCCAGTCCCGCGAGCAGGGGCACCAGCAGGGCGGGGCGCCCCCGGATCCCGTGCCGGCCGAGCACCAGGACCGCCGCCGCGATCAGCGCGACCAGCGTGAGGCCGTACGACAGGTAGCAGGCCAGGCCGAACAGCAGCCCGGACGCCCCCGCCCACCCCGGGGACCGTCCGGTGACCGCCAGGGCGAGCAGCGCCACCGCCCACGCGGCCACCGCCGCGAAGTACGCGTCGGCCGAGGTGCCCATCCACACGGCGGTCGGGGCCAGGACGAGGAAGGGCGCCGCCCCCCGCGCGAGTTGCTCGTCGGCCAGGGCGCGGACCGTGACCAGCACGGCCACGCAGGCCGTCGCCCCGACGGTGATGCACCACATCCCGGCCCAGCCTCCGCCCCGCAGTCCGATCCGGTCGAGCAGGACGAAGGTGAGCGTGGCCGCGGGCGGGTGGCCGGCGATGTGGGCGGGCCAATTATCGGGGGAACCGACCAGGATGTGCCCGGTGAAGCCCCGCAGCGCCGCCGGGATGTCGTGGAAGCGGTCGATGACCTGGAGGTACTCGTGGCGGGTGGTGAGCCGGCCGGCGATGCCCCGCTGCCAGCCGTCGACCAGGGCGAGGGAGCAGGTCCACGCCACGGCCGTGCCCCACGTCAGGGGAAGCAGGGCCCGCCAGGGGAGGCGGGCCGCGAGGGCGGGGCCGTACGCCACGGTGGCGATCGCCACCAGGACGGCCGCCGGAGTGCCGGGGCCGAGGTGGGGTTCCCAGGACGCCAGCAGCGGCGGCCAGTCGGCGAACAGCGTGCGGCTGGTCCCCTGGATGTGACGGCCGACCAGCACGGCCGCCGTCACGAGCAGCACGGCGGCCCCTGCCGCGCACAGGTCACGGCTCGGGCCACGGGGCACGCCGGAGCGCGCGGCGCCGGGCTCGGTGGAGGGCCGGGGGCGGATCACACCGGAACGCTAGGCCGCGCGGCCGGTCACGGACCGCCGTTCGGGCCCGGTGTCAGCGTTTCGTCAGGGGTCGCTCACCCTTTCGCGGGGTGGTCCCGGCCTACCGTCGGGACATGCGCGACCCCGACGCCCCACGGTCCCCCTCCTCGCCCGGCTTCTGGCGCAGCCCCCTGCGCGGCCCCTGGTTCACCTCGGTGCTGGGCCTCGTCCTGCTCGTCGGCATCACCGTGCTGTTCGTGACGGGCCTGGTCTCGTACGCCGCCTACAACCCCGACCTGTCGCCGGTGAACGACAAGACACCGGACAAGGGGATCCTCGGCTTCTACCTCTTCGCCTGGCCGACGGACCCGCACTGGCTGTACCGGCTCAACCAGGGCGTCCACGTCACCCTCGGCATCACCCTGATCCCCGTGCTGCTCGCCAAGCTGTGGTCGGTGGTGCCGAGGCTGTTCGCGCTGCCGCCGGCCCGCTCGCTCGCGCACGCCCTGGAGCGGGTCTCGCTGCTGCTCCTGGTGGGCGGCGCCCTGTTCCAGTTCGTGACCGGTGTGCTCAACATCCAGCTCGACTACGTCTTCCCCGGCTCCTTCTACACGCTGCACTTCTACGGAGCGTGGGTGTTCTTCGCCGCGTTCGTCGTCCACGTGCTGCTGAGGATGCCCACGGTGCTGCGCACCCTGCGGCACCCGCGGGAGGAGAGGAACGACCTGGTGTCCCCGCGCCCCGCCGAGCCGACCGTCTCCCGGCGGGGCGCCCTGTGGTTCGTCGGGGGCGGCTCGCTGCTGCTGTTCGCCACCACGGTGGGGCAGAACTTCGACGGTCCGCTGCGGCGCACCGCCCTCCTCGCACCGCACGGCGGCGCCGATCCCGGCAGCGGCCCGAACGGTTTCCAGATCAACAAGACCGCCGCGTACGCCGGGATCGACGCGGCGGAGACGGGCGAGGACGTATGGCGGCTCGTCGTCACGGGACGCACGGGCACCGTCCGCCTCCGCCGGGACGAACTGCTCCGGCTCCCCCAGTACAGCGCGGCACTGCCCATCGCCTGCGTGGAGGGCTGGTCGACGTCGGACCAGTGGTGGCGCGGGGTGCGGCTGCGCGACCTCGCGGCGCTCGTCGGGTACGGCGACGACCCGCCGGACGTGTTCGTCGAGTCCCTCCAGCGGAGCGGCGCCTTCCGGGAAGCCGCCCTGCGCGCCAACCAGGTGGCCGACCCGCGTTCCCTGCTCGCCCTGTACGTCAACGGCGAGGAGCTGTCCCTCGACCACGGCCGTCCGGCGCGGATCATCGTGCCCGCCGCGCCCGGTGTGCTCAACACCAAGTGGGTGGCCCGGATGACGTTCGGAGACCTGTGATGCTTCCGCCGCTCGTGCGCGTTCCGCTCGGCAGTCCCCTGCGACTCCTGCTGCTCGCCTGCTCGTTCGCGCTCGCCGCCTACGCGGGTGTGCGACTGCTCGCGGACGACTGGCTCGGCGTGGCGCTGTGGTTCGTGGGGGTGGCGCTGCTACACGACCTCGTGCTGCTGCCCCTGTACACGGTCGCGGACCGGGCGGCCGTACGGGGGCTCGGCGCGGTCCGGCGCCGGGTGGGGGCGCTGTACGTGCGCGTACCGGCGGCCTTCTCCGGGCTGCTCCTCCTCGTGTGGTTCCCGCTGATCGGCGGGAGGGTGGAGCAGCGCTACCGGCTCGGCACCGGGCTGCCGGCGGACGTGTTCCTCGCCCGCTGGCTGCTGATCACCGCCGTCCTCTTCGGCGGCTCGGCGCTGCTGCTGGCGCTGCGGCTGCGCAGGGCGGCGGCGTAGGGCCGGCGCCGGCGGTCGCCCGGGCGAGGGCGGTGGCGGCCGGGGTGCTCATCGGGGTGCGGCCGGGGGCGGGCCGGCCCCCGTGCCCGGCCGTGCGTCCGGGCCCGCGGCCGCCGTGCACCGGGCCAGCCGTGCCGCGAAGCGGCCGTGCGGAGCCAGGGCGGCGACGGCGTGGGCGTCGGCGGCGGTGTCGACGTCGCGCAGGGACGGCAGGTCGCGCACCCGCAGGCCGGCGGTGAGGAGCCGGTCCCGTTGGGCCGCTCCCGTGACCGAGGTGGACATGGGGACGCCCCGCAGCAGGCCGGGATCGGGGCGCGCCAGGCCGAGGGCCCAGAAGCCGCCGTCCTCGGCCGGGCCGAGGTGGGCGTCGCAGTCGGCGAAGTCCACGGTGAGCAGCTCCGGCGTCACCTGCGGGGTGTCCATGCCGATGAGCAGGGCCGGGCCGTCGCAGCGCGCGAAGGCGTCCGCCAGCCGCTCGTCCAGCCCGCCCGCGCACTGCGGTACGACGTCGAAGCCGGGCGGCAGCCAGGGGCCGGGGGTGCCGTCGAGGACGAGGACGCGTCGGGAGGCGGGCGTGGCCGCCACGGCGTGCAGGGTGTCCGCGAGGGCCGCCTCGGCCAGTTGAGCCGCCTGACCGGGCGTGAACGGCGGGGTGAGCCGGGTCTTGACCCGGCCCGGCCGCGGCTCCTTGGCGATGACGAGGAGCGTGGTCAACGGCCGGTTCCTCCTCCGTGCACGGGGGGTTCGCGCAACACGCGACTCATGTCCCGTACGGTCTGCCAGGTGCCGCGCCAGGTGCCCGTCACCTTCGAGGACCCGGTGCGCGGCAGGTACGGCACGTCGTGCTCGGCGATCCGCCAGCCGGCGTCGGCCGCGCGGACGACCATCTGGAGCGGATAGCCGCTGCGCCGGTCGGTGAGGCCGAGGGCGAGCAGGGGCTCGCGGCGGGTGGCGCGCAGGGGACCGAGGTCGTGCAGGCACAGCCCGGTGCGGCGGCGCAGCATCCGCGCGAGCGCCAGGTTGCCGGCGCGGGCGTGCGCGGGCCACGCGCCGCGGCCCCGCGGACGCCGCCGGCCGAGCACCAGGTCGGCCTCGCCGTCCCGGACCTCACGGACGAAGGGGACGAGGAGCGACGGGTCGAGGGAGGCGTCGCCGTCGCAGAAGCACACCACGTCGGCGGTGGCGGCGGTCAGCCCGGCGTGGCAGGCGGCGCCGAAGCCCCGGCGCGGCTCGTGCACGACGGTCGCTCCGCACGCGCGGGCGACCTCGGCCGAGCCGTCGGTGGAACCGTTGTCGACGACGAGCGCGCGCCAGCCCGGCGGGATCCGTTCGAGCACCCAGGGAAGGGCCTCGGCCTCGTTCAGGCAGGGCAGCACCACGTCGACGTCCGAAGGAGCCGTTGTCACGGCCTCACCCTACGGGCGCGAACCGGGCATAGCGGACTCCCGCCCCTCGGGAAACGCGGACGTCCACGGCCGGAGGCGGTGGTCGGGGCGCGCACCGGTGGGGCGCGGTGCCGGGCCGGAGGCGCGCGGCAGGAGCCGTACGGGCCCCGGGGGACGCGGCCCGCCGACGGATCCCCGCGTCCCGGCCGCGCCCGACCCGGTGCCGCCCGCCGTCGTTCCTCGAGCGCGGACGGCGCCACCGCACCGGTCCACCGCGGTCCTACGCCTCCCGTATCCCGGCCCGCGCGAACTCCGCCATGCCCTCCTCGAAACCGACCTCCGGCCTCCAGCCCAGCCCGGCCCGCAGCCGCGACGAGTCCGCGGTGATGTGCCGTACGTCCCCGAGCCGGTACTCGCCGGTGACGACCGGCTCGGGCCCGCCGTACGCGGCGGCCAGCGCCCGTGCCATCTCGCCGACGGTGTGCGGTTCACCGCTGCCGGTGTTGTACGCCGTGAGCGCCCCCCGGGCGGCCTCCGCCTCCAGCGCCACCGCGTTGGCCGCCGCCACGTCCCGGACGTGCACGAAGTCCCGCAGTTGCCGCCCGTCCTCGAACACGCGCGGTGCCTCGCCCCGGGCGAGCGCCGAGCGGAAGAAGGAGGCGACACCGGCGTACGGGGTGTCGCGGGGCATGCCGGGGCCGTACACGTTGTGGTAGCGCAGCGACACCGCCGAACCGCCGGTGCAGCGGGCCCAGGCGGCGACCAGGTGCTCCTGGGCGAGCTTGGTCGCCGCGTACACGTTCCGGGGATCGACCGGGGCGTCCTCGCCGACCCGGCCGGGGGAGAGGCCGTCCCCGCACACCGGGCAGGTGGGCTCGAACCGGCCCGCGTCGAGGTCGGCGACGGCCCGCGGCCCGGGCCGTACGTCCCCGTGCCGCGGGCACGCGTACCGCCCCTCCCCGTAGACGACCATCGACCCGGCCAGCACGAGGCGCCCGACGTCGGCCTCCGCCATGGCGGCGAGCAGCACGGCAGTGCCCAGGTCGTTGCGCGAGACGTACTCCGCCGCGTCGGCGACCCCGTCGCCGAGCCCGACCATCGCGGCCTGGTGGCACACGGCGTCCACACCGGACAGGGCGCGGCCGACGGCCGCCGGGTCCCGCACGTCGGCGCCGGGATCCTCCCGCACGTCGAACACGAGCGGCTCGTGTCCGCGCTCCCGGAGCGCGGCGACGACATGGGACCCGATGAACCCGGCACCGCCGGTGACCAGTACGCGCACACGGTCACGCTAGGTCCGCGCGGGCGCCGCACCACGGGACCGCGCCCGCGCGCCACGACCCCGTGAGGCGTGCGGGTGAGGCGGGCGCGGGTGCGTCGAACCGGGGCGAACCGGAAAGCGTGCGAGAGGCTGCCCCCCATGACGACCTCACCCCCCACCGACACCCCGTACCGCTACGACGACCTGACCGCCCTCTACGTCAACTGCACCCTCAAACCGTCCCCGCAGCTCAGCCACACCCAGGGCCTGATCGACAGGAGCCGGGCCGTCATGGACGCCGCCGGCGTGACCACGGACCTGATCCGCGCCGTGGACCACGACATCGCACCCGGCGTCTACCCGGACATGACCGAGCACGGCTTCGCCACCGACGCCTGGCCCGGGCTGTACGAGAAGGTGATGGCCGCCGACATCCTCGTGCTCGCCGGCCCGATCTGGCTGGGCGACAACAGCTCCGTCACCAAGCAGGTCATCGAGCGTCTCTACGCCTGCTCCTCACTGCTCAACCCCCAGGGGCAGTACGCCTACTACGGCCGCGTCGGCGGCTGTCTGATCACCGGCAACGAGGACGGCGTGAAGCACTGCGCCATGAACGTCCTCTACAGCCTCCAGCACCTCGGCTACACGATCCCGCCCCAGGCGGACGCCGGTTGGATCGGCGCGGCCGGCCCCGGGCCGTCGTACCTCGACCCGGGCTCGGGCGGCCCGGAGAACGACTTCACCAACCGCAACACCGCCTTCATGACCTGGAACCTGATGCACCTCGCCGCCCTGCTGAAGCGCGCCGGAGGCATCCCCGCCCACGGCAACCAGCGCTCGCAGTGGGACGCCGGCTGCCGCCCGGGTGCGGACAACCCCGAGCACCGCTGATCCCTCCCCGGCGGACGCGAGGGGTGCGCCATCCGCCCGGCGGCCCGGAACGGCCGGGCGGAAAATCGCCGTCCCGGCGTCCTTTCCGGCCCGGCCGGACGGCGAGACCACCACCATGGAGGCGCCGGTATTTCTGCACTCCACAAGTGAATGATCGATTCGGCTTCGTTTCTCTCTCCTCACCCGTCCCTGGTGGACCTACCGTCCGTCGAGAGGAACCCGAGAAAGTCGAATTCTCGCCAAGCGGTGCGGTCGGTGTTTTTTGGACTTTACCTCCAGGGGAAATCGGAAAACCGTTTCCCCATCCCTACGATCGAAAACCATGACCGACATTCCACGGGAAAACTCGGCCACCCGTGCACGCTGGCAGACCTGTCTCGAGCTTGTCCGCGAACCCCTTCGCACCGCGCACTGGATGGCCGGCTTCCACCTGGACGCCTCCCGGCCCGAAGGCCCCGTGCACTGCGCCGGCGAGCACACCACCCGCAAGCACACCTCCCTCGAGCACGCCTCCCTCGAGCACGCCTGGACCGGGGGCGCCCCGGAGAGCGCCGTCCGCGCCGCCGTCGCCGTCCACCAGGCCCCGCCGGTGACCACGCCGGGCCCGGGCGGCGAGGAGGAGCGCCCGTGACCGCGATCGTCCCCGGGTGCACGGTCGCCCGTTACCTCGCCCTGCGCCTGGCCGAGCTGGGCATCACCCACTTGTTCGGCGTCCCCGGCAACCACCTCGGTCCGTTCCTGACCGCCCTGCGGGCCGAGGGCGGCATCGAGTGGGTCGGCACCCCCACCGAGGGCGGCGCGGGCCAGGCCGCCGACGCCTATGCCCGCATCCACGGCGTCGGCGCGGCCGCGGTCACCTACGGCGTCGGCGCGTTCAACCTGCTCAACGCTTGCGGCGGCGCCTACGTCGAACAGGTTCCGCTCGTCGCCATCAACGCCTCCCCACCCTACGAGCAGTGGCAGAACTACCGCGCCCTCGGCATGCTCACCTCACACATGAGCCCCCGCCCGGAGAGCAACCTGGACGCCTACCGGCAGGTCACCGTGGACGCCCAGGCCATCTCCCACCCGGGCCGCGCCCCCGGCCAGATCGACGCCGCGCTCACCGCCTGCCTCTCCGAGCACGGGCCGGTCTACCTGGAGGTCATGGAGGACCTGTGGGACGAGCCCTGCGCCGGGCCCGACGGGCCGATCCTCCGCCGCGAGCGGCCGTTCGGCGCACGCCACCAGACCATGCTGGACAACGCCGTGAACGCGATCCTCACCCTGATCGAGGAGCACCCCGGCCCGGACGGCAGGCCCCGCCCGATCGTGTGGGCCGGCGAGGAGATCGACCGGTTCCGCCTCGGCGGGCGGCTCACCGACCTGGTGGAGGCCACCGGGGTGCCGTTCTGCACCACCGTCGGCGCCAAGGCCGTCGTCGACGAGGACCAGCCGCAGTTCCACGGCGTCTACAACGGCCACGCCAGCCACCCGGACGTGCACTGGGTCTTCAAGGACTGGGCCACCTGCCGGATCGGGCTCGGCGCCTGGTCCACCTCGAAGAACCTCGGCGGCGAGCAGTGCGTCGGCGGCGACTGGGTGATGGCCGCGAACGGCGGCGTCAGCGTCGGCACCTCCTACTTCCCCGACGTCCGGCTCGAACAACTGCTGCCCGCCCTCCAGGACGCGCTGGTGAAGGCCTACGGCTCCGGAGGGCTGGCCGCCGACTACTACGCCGAGGCCCACGACCACCACGGCGCACCCGGGCACCGCCCCGCCGGCCTGGAGCACCACCGAGCCTCGCTCCACGTCCCGGGCTCGTCCCGGGGCGTCGAACGGCTCACCTACGACGGCGTGTTCGACCGGATCAACCACTTCCTGGGCCACGAGACCCGGGAGGACTGGACGGTCGTCTCCGACGCCGCCTTCTCCCTCATCGGCTCGATGAACCTGTCCCTGCCCGAGGGCGGGTTCCTGTCGCAGGTCAGCTGGTTGTCCATCGGCTGGTCGGTCGGCGCGGCCACCGGCGCCGCGCTCGCCCCCAAGCGCACGCCCGCCCGCCCGATGGTGTTCGTCGGAGACGGCGCCTTCCAGGAGACCTGCCAGGAGGTCTCCACCCACACCCGGCTCGGGCTGCGGTCGGTGGTGTTCGTCATGGACAACGGGCACTTCTACGGCATCGAGCAGATGCTGGTCCGCCCGTCCTACTACACCGGGCCGGATCCCACCGGTTCGGACGGCTCCACCGGCCCGGACGGCTCCACCGGCTCGGACGGCTCCACCGGCCAGGACGGCTTCACCGACCCGGCCGGCCCGGACTTCTACAACGTCCTCCACCCGTGGCACTACGACCGCCTCGCGGCCGTCTTCGCCGGCGAGAACACCCCGGCGAACGGGGTCGTCGTCGCGGACACCTCCGAGATGGACGCCCTGCTGGCCCGCCTCGCCGACCCGGCCGACCCGGTCAACGCCGGACCGCTGCTGGTCCGCGTCCGCCTGAGCCGGCACGACTACCCGCGAGCGATGGCGTACAAGGTGCCGAAGCCCACCGCGACGGCCTGACGGGCCGGAGAGGTGAGAGGGAAAAAGGGCGCGCCGAGGCGGCGCGTCCCAGGCGATCCTCGTGTTCGAAGGAGCGGGAAATGGCTGATCTCAACGTACTGATCGCGTTCGACGCGGCCACGATCGTCGAGCAGAACCCCAACGCGTCGAGGAACCCCGACGCGCCGACGTACGTCGACCACCGCCTGATCTACATGACGACCCGTCAGGACCACATCATCGGCACGTCGGGGGCCGAGTTGAACCTCCGGGCCGAACCCGGGGACAGCATCAGGTGGCGGGAGACGACCCTGTCGCTCAGCAGCGACTACAAGGCCCTGCTGTACAAGTACGTGAGCAGCGACAGCAGCCACGTCCTCATCAGGACGCCGGAGATCGAGGTGATCGACGGCATCTACCCGATGCCGCGGGAGGGGGCCGAAGGCAGGCCGGAATTCGTGACGCAGAACTACCAGGACCATTACTGGCGGACGACCGTCAAAAGGGCCGGGAAGGTCGTGTACCACTTCTCCTTCCAGATCCTGGACCGGCACCGGCAATTGAAGGGGTACTTCCAATGGGACCCCTTCATCACCATCGAGAACCCCTGACGGCGAGGGCGGCGGCCGACACGGCCGCCGCCCCCACCGTCGGGTGCCGCCCTCCGTCCGGGCGGTGTCCGCGTGACTCCCCATGGCGTGGACCCCTTCGGGGACCCGCGGAATCTTCCGGATCATGCTGTAACGATCGGGCGGCGCACACCACTTCCCGGTGACAGATGAACCTGGAGGACGGAGGTGCACGCCGTGTCCGATGATGCGGCACGCTTCACCGCGATGTACGACACCTGCCGACAACGCGTCTGGGCGTACGCGGTCAGCCGCGCGGGGCGGCAGGTGGCGGACGAGGTGGTGAGCGAGACCTTCACCGTGGCCTGGCGCCGTATCGGCGACATACCCCAGCCGCCGCTGCCGTGGCTGCTCGGCGTGGCCCGCAACGTCCTGCGCGACACCGGACGCGCCGAGGTCCGGCGTGCCTCGCTGGCCGCCGAACTGCGGGAGTGGACGGACACGGTCGAGGGCGACATCGCCGACGACGTCGCCGACCGGATCGCGCTCCGGAATGCCCTGGCGTCCCTGGGCGACGACGACCGCGAGGTGCTGATCCTGGCCGCGTGGCAGGGACTCACCCCTCGCGAGGCCGCCCACGTCGTCGGCTGCACGGCCGCCACCCTGCGCGTGCGGCTCCATCGTGCGCGCCGCCGGCTGGCCAGGGCGGTGGCGGTACGGGACGAGGTGTCGCCGGTAAGCCCTCGTGTCCGCCCCCGGGTTAGCACGGCAGGAGAGGAAGCGTGATGAAGCACGACGACCTGATGCGTCGGCTGGCCGACGCCCGTCCCGGACACCTCGACCCCGGCGGGCCGGTCGACCCCGAGGTCCGGCGGACCGAGCTGCAGGATGTCATGCGGCGGTCCGAGGAGCCGCAGGCGGCGCCGGTGAGACGGGGGAGGATCCGCGTCGGCGTGCGGCCGGCGTGGAGCGTGGCCCTGGCCGGCGCGGCGGCCGCGACCGCCGCGGCTTTGGTCGTCACCGTCGTCGGGCCGCCCGGCAGCGGGCCGCGGCCCGGGACGGGCGCGCCCGCCACCGCCTTCTCCGAGTCCCGCATCCTGCTCGCGGCCGCCTCCGACGTCGAGAGGACGGCGGCGACGTCGGGTGCGTACTGGTACCAGGAGGTGCGCACGGGATCACTGCTGAAGGTCCCGGGCAAGGACTACAGGCTCGACGTCCGGCACGAGACCAGGACATGGCTGACGAAGGGAACCGGCAAGCGCGACCGGCGTTGGACGCTGCACGTCGACGCCGGGGCCCGGCCCGCCACCCCGGCCGACGAGAAGGCCTGGCGCGCCGACGGCTCGCCGAAGAAGTGGGACCTGACGGACTACGACGAGGCCCGGCGCGACGGGAACCGGCACGGGCGCGACGACACGTCCCCCGGTCCCCAACCGGAGATCGTCACCTGGGACGGCAAGGGCGAGCTCGCGGGCGACGCCCCCGGAGGCGTCGCGGACACGGTCTCGGCCGGGGCGGAGATCGACCTGACGGAACTGCAGTCGCTGCCCACCGACCCGGAGCGGCTGCGCGAGCGGCTGGAGCAGATCGTCGACGAGCAGTACAACGCGCCGGAGCACATCCTGCAGGCGCTGCTCGGCGACACGGCCGAGAACCTCGCCGTCGAGCTGCCGGTCTCCCCGCGGTTGCGGGCCGCGGCCTACCGGGTGCGCGCCTCGCTGCCGGGCGTGCGGGACATCGGTGAGGTCACCGACCGGTCCGGGCGCCCGGGGTACGCCGTGGAGATCAGGAGCCTGCGGCCCGGAGCGCAGAACGAGCGCCGCCTGATCTTCGACAAGGAGACCGGACTGCCGCTCTCGGAGGAGTCGTACGCGACCTCGGCCCGCGACGGACACCGGCCGGGGGAGCTCACCGGCTACATCACCTTCACGGCGATGCGGTGGACGGACCAGGCCCCGCCGTTCGACCGGGACTTCACGGCCGACGAACCGGAGCACCCGGACGCGGAGACCGACGCCGCGCCCACCGGCAAGCACTGACCTCACCCGCGCCCGCCGGCCCCGTGCCCGCTCGGGCGGCCCGGCGGAACCCCCCGTCCGCCGGGCCGCACAGCGGCTCAGTTCCCGAGCCGCACCGGCAGCGTCGAGGAACTGTTCGAGAACAGGGACGGCACCGGCACGAGGTCGTCCGGATCGACGGCCAGCGACAGATCCGGGTACCGCTCGAACACCGCGGGAAGGGCCACTGCCGCCTCCAGGCGCGCCAGTGGTGCGCCGAGGCAGAAGTGCGGGCCGTTGCTGAAGGCCAGGTGCCTGCGCTGCTCCCGGGTGATGTCGAAGCGGTCGGCGTCCTCGCCGTGCTGGGCCGTGTCCCGTCCGACGGCGCTGAACGGGGCCATGATCGCCTCGCCCTTCGGGATACGCACGCCGGCGATCTCGACGTCCTCCAGGGGGTAGCGGAACGGGAAGTTGCCGATCGGAGCGTCCCAGCGCAGCGTCTCCTCCACCACCTTCGCCCAGGTGTCCGCGTCCCCCCGTACGGCGATCTCCTGCTGGTCGGGATGGGTCAGCAGCGCGCGGACCGCATTGGTGATCAGGCTCAGCGTGGTTTCCTGCCCCGCCGAGAGCATGAGCAGCAGCGTGCCGACCAGCTCCTCCTCGCTCAGCGCGTCCGGGTCGGCGGCACGGGCCGCGATCAGCGCGCTGGTGAGGTCGTCGCCCGGCTCGCGCCTGCGGCCCTCGACCACCCGCGCCAGCAGCTCGTACTGCTCGATCTGGCTCGCCTGGACCTCCTCGGGCCGCAGATCGGAGCGGAAGATGTTGTCCATCAGCTCCTGCAGACGAGGACGCTCGTCGGCCGGCACCCCGAACAGTTCGCAGATGACCTGCATGGGCACGGGGTGCGCGAAGTGCCGGCGGAGGTCGACGCTGCCGTCGGCCGCGGCGTGCGACGGCAGGTCGTCCAGCAACTGCCCCACGATCTGCTCGATGCGGGGGCGCAGCTCCTGCACCCGGCGCGGGGTGAACGTCTGGGTGACGAGTTTGCGCAGGCGGCGGTGCTCCTGGCCGTCCGCGGTCACCATGTTGGTGACCTTCACCATGCCGATGAGCGGCCAGCCGTCCGCTATCTCACCCCGGATGATGGCGTTCCAGTTGCGCCAGTCCTTGCTGAAACGAGCGTCGGTGACCAGGTCGTTCAGCAGGACGTGGTCGGTCACCGACCAGGCCATCACCTCCCCGGGCAGCCGGACCCGGACCACGGGGCCCAGCTCGCGGAGCTTGGCGGCCTCGCCGTGGTGGTCCTTTCCGTGCGGATCCAGGGTGATGACGGGTACGTGCCCCTCGGCGGAGGAGTTCGTGGACGACGTCATGCTGGGCTGCTCCTTGTCTCAGGACCCGCCGCCGTGCGGGGGTCTTTTCGGATGCGGGGGTTCGGGATTCACGACCCCGCGCCGGTGGGCACGCGGGCCGGTACGCGGGCTGCGGAGAACACCGTGGGCAGGGCCACCGGCACCCTGGTCCAGGGGGAGGGGCGCCAGGTCAGCTCGTCCGCGGGAACGGCGAGTCTCATGTCCGGCAGCAGGTGCAGAGCGGTCTGCACCGCGGTACGGGTGATCAGCCGTGCGGGCACCTGCGCGGGACACATGTGCGGGCCCGCGGAGAAGGCCAGGTGCGAGCGGTTGCCCCACCCGTCGTCCGGACCGTCCTGCCGGACCTCCGGATCGTCGTTCGCGGCGGCGAGCCCGAGGATGAGGCAGTCGCCGCGGCGGATGGGCCGGCCTCCCAGCTCGGTGTCGTGCAGCGCGTACCGGGCGGGCATGTTGTTCATGGGCGGATCGCGCCACAGTGCCTCGTCGAGGGCGTCGTCCACGCCGAGTTGCCCGCCGTGCAGCCGGGCGGCGAACCGCGCATCCGTGAGCATGAGACGGAGGGTGTGGGAGATCCACGCCGTGACCGTCTCGTTGCCCGCGGAGATCATCACGACGATCGACTGCAGCCGCTCCGCCTCGTTGCGCAGATTCGGGTGGTTGATGAAGACCGTCGTCATGTCGTCGGCCGGGTTCCGCCGACGCTCGCGCACCGTGTCGAGAAGGATCTGCTCGAAGGTGCGGTTGCCCGCCTGGGAGTTGTCCGCGCTGCCGAACAGGGCGATGAGCGCGTCGAGCAGCTCGCGGCCCTCCTCGGTGTCCAGGCCGAACAGCGAGGCGAGGGAGAGCATCGGGACGATCGTGGCGTACTCGTTGACCAGGTCGGCGCTGCCGCGCTCGGAGAACGCCGCGATCAGGTCCGTGCACAGCGCCTCCACCTCACGCCGTACCCTGCGCTGGTCCATCCGCGCGATGCCGTCGTCGAGGGGCTTGCGCAGGCGCCGGTGCTCGGGGCCGTCGGCCCCGATGACGTTGGCACGCCAGCCCATCATCGGCAGGAGCCCCGAATGCGGCGGGACGACCCCCTCGTTGAGGTCGCGCCAGTTGCGGGCGTCGCGGGAGTACAGCTGCTCCTGCCGGGTGATGGTCAGCATCTCCCGGTACCCCATCACCAGCCAGGCGGGGACACCCGGCTCCAGCTCGACCTGCGCGACGCTGCCCCACTTCTCGCGGAGCTCGCGGTACACCGCACGCGGATCGGGGGACCCGACCACGGCGGCGAGCGGAACCGGACCGGTGCCGTGGTGTGCGTGCGCCGGGCACCCCGGCGGCGGCGGCATGCTCACGAGGCGGCCCCCGCGGCCCGCGCCGCACCCATGCCCGACACGTGCTGCACCAGGGTGATCAGGGCGTCGACCGATGAGGTCCGCTGGCGGGCGTCGCAGGTCACGATGGGTGTCTCCGGCAGCAGATCGAGCGCGCCGCGCAGCTCCTCCTCGGAGTACAGCTCGCTGTCCGGGAACTGGTTGATCGCCACCGCGAACGGAAGCCCCCGGATCTCCAGTTGCTCCAGGACGTCGAAGCTGTCCTCCAGCCGGCGGGTGTCGATCAGCACGAGCACCCCCAGCGCGCCCTCGGCCAACCCCTCCCACAGGTCCCAGAACCGCCGCTGCCCCGGGGTTCCGAACAAGTACATGACCAGCCGGGAGCTGAGCGTGACCCGGCCGAAGTCCATGGCGACGGTGGTGGTCGTCTTGCCTTCCAGACCGGCCAGTTCGTCGACGCCCACGCTCGCTTCCGTCATGACCTCCTCGGTGCGCAGCGGTTCGATCTCGCTGACGGACCCGACGAGCGTCGTCTTGCCCACGCCGAACGCGCCCACGACGAGGATCTTGACGGCCTGCTGCACCGTGTCGGGCAAATAACGGTCAGCGGAGCCGACGGAGACCATCCAGTACCTCCTGTAGCAGTTGCTTGTCGGGCTGTGCGGCCCGTGGAACACCGGAGCGCGCGGTCAGGTGCCCACTGTCGACGAGGTCGGACGCCAGCACCTTCACCAGACTGACGGGCAGTTGGAGATGGGCGGCGGCCTCCACCAGCGACAGGAGCTGCGAGCACATCCGTACGAGGGCGATCTCCTCCCTGGTGGCGGAGAGGGGGAGGGCCCGCGGGGGGTCGGCCGCGACCAGGAGTGTTTCGACGCCGATGGTGTTGCGGGAGGGCCGGGAGCGACCCTTGGTGATCACGTACGGGCGTAATGCGCCGTTCGTGAAGCCCGCTCCCGACCCGCTCACGCGGAGCCCTGGCGCGGCGGGCTGCTGAGGTTGCGCGCGCCGATCTTCATCACCTGCGCCTGCATCTGCCGCGCGACGAGCTTGGGGTCGACCACCGGCCCCGTCACCACGGCGAGGTGCGCGCCGCTGGCACTGCGCATGAACAGGAAGCCCCCGTTGAACTCCACCATCTGCTGGTGCACGGCGCCGCCGTCCTCACCGAACTCCCGCCCGAGACCACGGCCGAGCGACTGAAGACCCGAACAGCTCGCCGACAGCCGGTCGGCCAGGTCACGGTCCACGCCCTCGGAGTTGGCCAGCAGCAGACCGTCGGAACTGAAGACGATCGCCAGCCGTACGCCGGGCACCGCGGTGACCTCGGAGATCATCCAACCGCGCTGCTCGGGGTTCTCCACGTAATTCATGCTCACATCTGTCCTTCCGGGGAATCGGGGTGAGGAGAGGGGCGGTACGGCGGGCCGTACGAGGCGGGGTCCGGAGGCACGGCCCCGGACGGCGGGGGCACGGCCCCGGA
>NZ_MSGP01000051.1:11215-11897 GCF_002078235.1 Streptomyces viridosporus | reverse complement strand
CCGCCCCCCCACCGCGACCCCCGCGACCTCTGCGGCCTCCCTGGCCCTGCTCACCGTCGTCACGGCGGTGGCGGCGACCGCGTGCGGCGGCGGCGTCGTCGGCGGCGCTCCCGGCGCGAGCGGTGTCCGCGACCCGTACTTCCCGAAGTCGGGCAACGGCGGTTACGACGTCACCCACTACGCCCTCGACCTCACCTACGACCCCGGCGCCCACCACCTGACCGGCACCGCGACGCTCACCGCCCGGGCGACCCGGGACCTCTCCACGCTGAACCTCGACCTCAAGGGCCTGGACGTCGGGAAGGTCACCGTCGACGGCGTGAGCGCGCGCCGGTACCGCGACGGCCAGGAACTGACGGTCCGCCCGCGCGAGGGGATCGACCGCGGCGCGCGCTTCCGCGTCACCGTCCGCTACTCCGGCGCCCCCGTGACCGTCACCGACCCGGACGGTTCCGAGGAGGGCTGGCTGCGCACCGCCGACGGCGCGCTGGCCCTGGGGCAGCCCACGGGGTCGATGGCGTGGTTCCCCGGCAACCACCACCCCTCCGACAAGGCGACCTACACCCTTGCGGCGACCGTGCCGAAGGGGCTGCGGGCGGTGTCCAACGGGGAGCCGGCCGGTGAGGAGACGAAGGGGGACCGTACGACGTACCGCTGGCGCACCACCGAGCCGATGGCGAGC
>NZ_MSGP01000051.1:0-11188 GCF_002078235.1 Streptomyces viridosporus | reverse complement strand
GACCGCCGGCGGTCTGCCCGTGTACACGGCGGTCGACCCGGACCAGGCTCGGGCGAGCCGCGCGGTCCTGGCACGGCTCGGCGAGGTCGTGGAGTGGGGCGAGCGGACCTTCGGCCCGTACCCCTTCTCCTCCACGGGCGCGATCGTGGAACGCCCCGGGGACGCCGGGTACGCCCTGGAGACCCAGAACCGCCCCGTCTTCCCCGGCGCCCCCTCCACCGAGCTGCTGGTCCACGAGATCGCCCACCAGTGGTACGGCGACTCCGTCACCCCGAAGACGTGGCGGGACATGTGGCTCAACGAGGGCTTCGCGACGTACGCGACGTGGCTGTGGGAGGAGGAGCACGGCGGGGACACCGCGCAGCGGACCTTCGACGCGCTGTACGCGGGCACCTACTTCGACGAGGCGGAGTCGGACGAGGAACTCTGGTCGTTCCCGCCGGCCCGGCCGCCCGACGCGGCGCACATCTCCGGCGTCCCCGTCTACCAGGGCGGCGCGATGGTCCTGCACAAGATCCGGCAGACGGTCGGCGACGGTCCGTTCCGCGCCCTCCTGAAGGGCTGGGCGGAGAAGTACCGCCACGGCAACGCGGACACCGGCGACTTCACGGCGTACGTGGAGGAGTCGGCCCCTGAGAAGGACTTCGGCGGGATCTGGGCGGACTGGCTGTACGGGGAGGGGAAGCCGCGGCGGCCCTGACCCCCCGCCGCCGTCCGCATCCGCCCTGTCCGGCCGGGGGCGCCCCGCGCCCTGCGTCGACGACGGGCGAGCGCACTGCCCCGGCGGCTGGAGGCGGCCCGGGCCCCCGCTTCCGCGGGGGCCCGGACGGGGCGTCCGTCAGACGTTCACGCCGAAGTCCTGGGCGATGCCGACCAGGCCCGAGGCGTAGCCCTGGCCGACCGCGCGGAACTTCCACTCCGCGCCGTTGCGGTACAGCTCGCCGAAGACCATGGCGGTCTCGGTGGCCGCGTCCTCGGACAGGTCGTAGCGGGCGATCTCGGCGCCGCCGGCCTGGTTGACGATGCGGATGTAGGCGTTGCGCACCTGGCCGAAGTTCTGGCTGCGGTTCTCGGCGTCGTAGATCGACACCGGGAAGACGATCTTGTCGATGTCGGCCGGGAGCGCGGCCAGGTTGACGTTGATCGCCTCGTCGTCACCGGCGCCCTCACCCGTGCGGTTGTCGCCGGTGTGGACGATGGAGTTGTCCGGGGTCTGCTTGTTGTTGAAGAACACGAAGTGGGCGTCCGAGTAGACCCTGCCCTGGGCGTTGACCGCGATGGCCGACGCGTCGAGGTCGAAGTCCGTGCCGGTGGTGGTGCGGACGTCCCAGCCGAGGCCCACGGTGACGGCGGTCAGGCCCGGAGCCTCCTTGGTGAGCGAGACGTTGCCACCCTTGGACAGGCTTACAGCCATTGTTGGGAGTCCCTTCCCTCGTGTGCGTACGGCCAGAAGCTGAAGCTACAGCCATCCCCTTGAACGCGGAGAGGGGGGCGCGGGGTTCCGGGTCCCTTTACTTTCTTTACGCGACTTATTCGGGTGACGTGGACCGGTCAGGGGCGGGAACATGGAGGGTATGTCCGGTCCCTATCCCGTCCGCGGCTCCGTCTCCCTGCCCGAGGCCGAGCTCATGTGGCGTTTCTCGCGCTCCTCGGGGCCCGGCGGGCAGCACGTGAACACCAGCGACTCGCAGGTAGAACTCCGGTTCGACCTCGCCCGGACGGAGGCGCTGCCCGAGGTGTGGAAGCAGCGGGCGCTCGAGCGGCTGGCCGGCCGGCTGGTCGGGGGCGTCGTCACCGTCCGCGCCTCCGAGCACCGCTCCCAGTGGCGCAACCGCGAGGCCGCCGCCGTGCGTCTGGCGGCACTGCTCGCCGAGGCCACCGCGCCGCCGCCCCGGCCCCGCAGGCCGACCCGTGTCCCGCGCGGCATCAACGAGCGCCGGCTGCGGGAGAAGAAGCGCCGCTCGGAGACCAAGCGGGGGCGCTCCGCGCGGGACTGGGGCTGACCGGACCGGCCGGTGCGGGCCGCCCGGGGTGCCCCGGGGGCCGGTCGGCCCCGGCGGGCGGTCACCCCAGCTCCAGCACGCCCACCGTCTCGCCCCCGACGACCTCACCGTTCCTGCGGAAGCCCAGGCCCAGGTAGAAGCCCTCCGGGCCGGACGGGCCGGGGTGCCAGGTGACGTGGAGCTCCTTGCCGCCGCGGCGGCGGATCTCGGCGGCCACCGACTCCACGGCGAAGCGGCCGTACCCCTTGCCCTGCTCCTCGGCGGCGATGTTCAGCCGCCACAGACCGGAGCGGACGACGCTGCCGCCGTCGTCGTGCCAGTCGATGTCGAAGAAGGCCATCAGGAAGCCGACCGCGCGGTCGCCGTCCACGATCAGCCGGGGCCAGGCGGTGCCGGGGTGGACGTAGGCCTCGGCGAGGGACTTCACCACCGGCGCGACCGCGTGTTCCTGGTCGGGGCGGACCCGTACGCCGAGGGCGGCGTCGAGATTTTCGGCGGTGACCTCTTCCAGGCGGGGCGCGGTCGTCGTCATTCGGGCACCCTAGGGTCGGAAATCCCGTTCGGCAAAAGGGATTTCACGACCGGAAAAGCGGGCGCCGGTGGCCGGCGTTCAGCCCAACTGCCGGTAACGGCCGCGGAAATACATCAACGGTTCCCCGCCCGCGCTCGGCAGCCGGGCCGTCAGGACGCGGCCGATCACCAGGGTGTGGTCCCCGGCGGTCACCCGCTGCTCGGTGCGGCACTCCAGGGTCGCCAGCGCACCGCCCACCAGCGGCGCCCCGGTGTACTCGCCCCGGACGTACGGGATGTCCTCGAAGAGGAGGCGGTCGCTGAGGCGACCCTTCATCGCGAAGCGGCCCGCGATGTGCCGCTGGCTCTCGGACAGCACGGACACCGCCCACAGGGGCTGTTCGTCGAGCAGGTCGTCCATGCGGGAGCCCTCGCGCAGGCTGACCAGCACCAGCGGCGGGTCCAGGGAGACCGACAGGAACGCGGTCGCCGTCATGCCGGCGTCCTCGCCGGCCGGCGCCCGGGGGTCGTCCGGGTCCAGCGGCGGCTCCTGCGCGGTCACCAGGACCACGCCGGAGGCCAGCCGGGACATGGCGGCGCGGAACTCGTCGTTGCTCACCCCCTCAGCATGCCGGGCGGCGGGCACGGGGGTGATCACGGAGGGGGTGGCTGGAGTGTTCGGCACACCGGGAACGCTAATCTCCGCTTCACACCCGCCGCATCGGGCCCCGGCCCGAGCGAGGACCTAGGACCAGCGGCCGACCCGGGCGCGAACCGCGCGCAACCGCCGTGAAGGACGTGTTCGGGGCATGCACGGAAAACTCTGGAAAGGCCGCGTAATTGTTCACGTTTGGCTGTGACTTGAGTCACAAGGGACGGGAATTGTTGACCCTGTGTACCGAGTGAGCAGCGCGCTGTGATTCAGTGGCGGGAAGCTGCCGGGGCACCATCGGGAAAGGCGCCGAAGAGAACCCTTGATTCACTCCGAGGTCTCGGGGGGAGGGCGAGGATGGAGACCGACTCGGAACCCTACGTCCGTCTTGCGTCCCTGCGACAACTGCACCAGGTCATGGCCGCCTTGAACACGGCCCGCAGCCTGGCGGACACGTTGCAGACCGTCGCCGACGGCGTCGTGAACGCCCTCGGGTACGAGCTGGCCTGCGTCAACCTCGTACGCGCCGACGGCGACCTGGTCGTCGCCGCCTTCGCCGGCAACCCCGCCGCCGAGGCCCTCATCACCGGCCGGGTCGGCTCGCGCGACTCCTGGGAGCGCCGCCTGACCATGGGCGAGCGCTGGGGCGACCTGATCTTCATCCCCCACACCGAGGGCTGGGTCCTCGACGACGACGACGTCCCGCAGTGGTACACCGACGGGCCCGCGCCCCGCTTCGAGGACGAGTGGCACCCCTCCGACCGTCTCTTCGCCCCGATGTACGCACCCGGCCCGCAGGGCGGCGGCACCTCCGGCGAGCTGCTCGGGGTGCTCTCCGTGGACCGCCCGCGCAACGGCCGCCGGCCCGGCGCCTGGGGCCGCGAGGCGCTCCAGATGTACGCCTTCCAGGCCGCCATCGCCATCAGCAACGCGCGTCTACGTGCCAATATGCAGCGCGCCCTGGTCCGCCTGGAGCGCGAGCAGCAGGCGCTGCGCGCCAGCGAGGAAAGCTTCCGGCAGGCCTTCGAGTACGCCCCCTCCGGCATGGCCATCGCCGAGATGGGCGGCGACCAGCACGGCCGGATCCTGCGCACCAACGACGCCCTGTGCCGGCTGCTCGGCCGCCCCGCCTCCGCGATGCGCCGCTACGCCTTCTCCGACCTCGTCCACCCCGAGGACATAGGCACCCTGCTCCGCACCTCCGCCGAGGGCGGGCGCGCCGAGCTGCGCCTGGGCCGCCGCGACGGCAGCTACGTCTGGGTGTCCCTGCGCAACTCCGTGGTCGCCGACGCCGCCGACGGGCCCCGCTTCCTGCTCACCCACGTCGAGGACATCGAGGAGCGCAAGCGCCGCGAGCTCCAGCTCGCCCACCGCGCCTCCCACGACTCCCTCACCGGCCTGCCGAACTCCGCCGAACTGCGCGCCCGGCTCTCCGCCCGGCTGTGCCGGCAGCCGCCGCAGGGCGTGCCCGCCGCCGTCGACTCCCTGGCCCCCTACGAGTCCTTCGACTCCTTCGACTCCTACGGCTCCCAGGACGCCGCCCAGGGCCCGCCCGTCTTCGACCGCGGCCACGACTTCGACTTCCCGCCCGGTGCCGACGCGTACGACCACCACGTGCACACCATCGCCCCCACCGAGGAGTCCGACGACGGCACCAAGGGGCTCGCGGTGCTCTTCTGCGACCTCGACGGCTTCAAGTCGATCAACGACCGGTTCGGGCACAACGCGGGAGACGCGGTGCTCATCGAGGTCGCCCGCCGGCTCGGCAACGGCGTCCGCGACGGCGACACCGTCGCCCGGCTCGGCGGCGACGAGTTCGTGATCCTCGCCGACGGGCTCGGCCGGGCCGACGCCCAGGACCTCGCCGTACGGCTGCGCAACGAGATCATCCAGCCCATCCGGGCCGAGGGCCGGGCCGTGCGCGTCGGGGCCAGTTTCGGCATCGGGTGGGCCCACTGCGGCATGACGGCGGACGAGGTGCTGAAGTCCGCCGACGAGCGGATGTACGTCGAGAAACGATCTCGTCCCAAACAGCACAGGCGCGCGGGGTGAACGGCGGGTCACGTACGAGGTGAACCGCAGGTCAAGGGAAGGATGCGGGCCGTCTCACCGGTTCGGACCACCGGGTGCGGGACCCCCCGTTCGAGTGAATCCGGGGTGGGGGGAAGGTAGGCTCGCCCTGCTCACACTCGTACCGCATCCGATCCGCACCTAGGAGCACCAAGGGATGACGCCCGGCAACAACGGCGCGAGCACGCCCGAGGACGACGACCCGTTCGGCTACCTCTACGCCGACGGCCAGGCCAACGGAGCCCAGCCGCCGTCCGGGGGCTACGGCTACCCGAACTCGGTCAACCGGGTGCGGCCGGTCGGGACCCGCCAGTACGGCCAGCAGGGACCCGCTCCCCAGGCACCGCCGCAGCAGGGCGTCTACGGCCAGCCGAACGCGCACTACGCCGCCCCGGAGACGCTGCCCGGCGCCACCGCCCAGACGCCGCAGCCGGGCCGCGGCGGCCACGGCGGCCGGGGCCGCGGCCCGAACACCAAGGTCCTGCTCATCGGCGCGATCGCGGTGGTCGCCGCGGTCGTGATCGGCATCGGCGTGGCCATGATCAGCGGTGACGACGAGGACAAGGGCGGCGACGACCAGGCGGACGGCACTCCGACCCAGTCCCAGACCAGCGAGCCGAGCCCGACGGCGAGCAGCAGCGCCGGCGAGCAGGAGGAGAAGGCCGAGCTGCCGACGATCGACGCGAAGGCGCTCCGCCTGGGCGGAACGGCCTCCCTCGCGTCGGACGTCGAGGGCGCGCAGTCCGACGGCGGCATCTACGTGACCAACCTCAACCAGCCGGGCGCCTCGGTCACCTGGACCGTCGACGACATCCCGAAGGACGGCGCCTACACCGTCTTCGTCCGCTACAGCACCACCGACGAGCCCCAGTCGATGACGCTCACCGTCAACGGCAAGGAGTTCGGCAACAAGCTGAACATGGACAACTTCGCCCGCGCCGCGGACGGCGACTTCTCCAAGGGCTGGACCAAGACCTACGCCTGGCCCACCCTCAACAAGGGCACCAACACGATCTCGGTCTCCTGCAACGACGGCGACAAGTGCAACGTCCTGCTGGACCAGCTCTGGCTGAAGGAAGGCCAGGTCACCAAGTAGCACGGCCGGCGGGCCTGCCTCAGGCCGCGCTCGCCTCCGCCGTCACCGCGATGCGGCCCAGCAGGTCCTCGTAGGCCGCCCGGTCGAACTCGCCGGCCGCCGGGGACAGCACCGTCGCCGCCGACAGGGCGACCGCGCGGATCAGGCGGTCCGGCCACGGCAGGTGTTCCACCAGGCCCGCGAGCAGGCCCGCGACCAGGGAGTCGCCGGCGCCCGTGGGGTTGCCGTGCAGGTGGGCCGGCGGGGTGGCGCGCCAGCGGCCCTCGGGGGTCACCGCGAGGACGCCCTCCGGGCCCAGGGAGGCGACCACCGTGCCGGCGCCGCGGCGGCGGGCGTCCTGGGTGGCGCGCAGCGGCTCGTGGGAGCCGGTGAGCTCGGCCAGTTCCTCGGCGTTCGGCTTGAGGACGTCGGGGCGCCCGGCGACCCCGCGGCGCAGCGCCGCCCCGCTGGTGTCCAGCAGGACCGGCACCCCGGCCGCCCGGGCGATGCGGGCCAGTGAGGCGTAGGCGCCGACCGGGACGCCCGGGGGCAGGCTGCCGCACAGGGCCACCGCCGAGGCCGAGGCCAGCAGGTCCCCGTACGCCTCCTGGAAGGCGGACCACTCGGCGGGGTCGATCGTCGGACCGGGCTCGTTGAGCTGGGTGGTTCCCCCGGAGCGCTCGTCGACCACGGCGATGGTGCGCCGGGTGGTGCCGGACACCGGGACCAGCGCGTCCCGCACGCCCGGGGTCCCGGTGAGCCGGTCCCGCAGGACCCGGCCCGTGGTGCCGCCCGCGAAACCGGTGACCGTCACCTCGTGGCCGAGCGCCGCGAGCACCCGGGCCACGTTGACCCCCTTGCCGCCGGGGCGCTCCGTCACCTCGGAGACCCGGTGGGAGGCGTGCGGCCGCAGGGACGGCACGCGATAGGTGATGTCGAGAGCGGTGTTCAGCGTAACCGTGAGGATCACCGGGCCGACCTCCCCTTTTGCCTGCGTCTGCGGTGCGCTCCGGGGGCACGATCATGCCAAAGAGACGGCGACCGGCCCACCCCCGGGACCGGCCGCCCTCCTCCGACTGCGGGACGAATCAGGCCGGTTGGGGATCGACCACCCATTCACCCCGGCGCATCACGCCCCTGAGGGCGAAGTCCGCGTCCAGGACCACCAGGTCGGCGTCCTTCCCGGGCTCCAGGGAGCCGATCCGGTCGTCCATGCCCAGCAGCCGCGCCGGGTTCGCGGAGAGGGCCGCGACCGCGTCCTCCACCGGCAGCCCGTCGACCGTGACCGCCCGCTGGAGGGCACGGTCCAGGGTGAGCGTCGAGCCCGCGATGGAGCCGCCCTCCACCAGCCGGGCCACGCCGTCCGCGACCTCCACCTCCAGCGGGCCGAGCATGTAGCGGCCGTCGCCGAAGCCGGCCGCGTCCATCGCGTCCGTGATGAACGCGACCCGCCCGGCGCCCGCGTGGTGGAACGCCAGTCGGAGCGCGGCCGGATGCAGGTGCGTGCCGTCGTTGATCAGCTCGACCGTGACCCGCTCGTCCTCCAGCAGGGCCGTGATGGGGCCGGGGGCACGGTGGCCGAGGGGCGGCATCGCGTTGAAGAGGTGGGTGGCGACCGTGGCGCCGGCCTCGATGGCCTGCACGGTCTGCTCGTAGGTGGCGTCCGTGTGGCCGACGGCCGCGATCACGCCGTGCTCGGCCAGCAGGCGTACGGAGTCGATGCCGCCCGGCAGCTCGGTGGCGAGCGTGACCATCTTCGCGTGCCCGCGCGCCGCGTCGAGGAGCTTGCGGACCTCCGCCGGGTCGGGGTCGCGCAGCAGCCGCTCGGAGTGCGCGCCCTTGCGGCACGGGGAGATGAACGGCCCCTCGAAGTGGATGCCCGCGATCTCGCCCTGCTCGGCCAGCTCGGACAGCAGGCCGGCGCGCCGGGAGAGGAAGTCCATGTCGCCGGTGACGGTGGAGGCGACCAGGGTGGTGGTGCCGTGCAGCCGGTGGGTGCGGATGCCCCGCAGGACGTCGTCGACCGTCCCGGAGGTGAAGGACGCCCCGCCGCCGCCGTGGTTGTGGAGGTCGACGAAGCCGGGGAGCAGCCAGTGGCCGGAGAGGTCGATCGTCTCGGCGTTCGCGGGTGACCCCCCAGCGGCGATCCGCGTGCCGTCGACGATCACGCGGCCGTCGTCCACGGTGCCGGTGGGCAGGACCACCCGGGCACCGGTGAGAACCTTGGTGGGGGCCATCAGGCGGTTACCTCCGAGGGGGCTGAAGGGGCCGGGGAGCCGGCGGTTTCGAGGAGATCCCAGGCGAGGAGTCCCGCGCCCAGGCATCCGGCGGTGTCCCCGAGCGCCGCGGGGACCAGGGACGGCAGCTTCTGGAAGGTGACCCGCCGCCGGACGGCCTCCCGCAGTGGTGTGAACAAGGTTTCCCCCGCCTCGGCCAGTCCACCACCGATGATCAGCGTGCGCGGATCCAGCAGGGTGAGCGCGGTGACCAGCCCGTCGGCCAGCGCGTCCACCGCCTCCTGCCACACCGCGCGGGCCCGGGCGTCCCCGGCCCCGACGGCCTCGGCGCAGTCGGCCGCGTCCGCACCGGGGTCGCCGCAGGCCGCCGCCCACGCCTCGCTCACCGCCGACGCGGACGCGAACCGCTCCAGGCAGCCGCGCTGACCGCACGGGCAGGGGGCGCCCCCGGGCCGTACGACGATGTGGCCGATCTCGCCCGCGAAGCCGTGCGCGCCCGCCTCCACCCGGCCGTCGATGCCGATGGCGCCCGCGATGCCGGTGCCCAGCGGCACGAACAGGAACCGGTCGGTGCCCCGGCCCGCTCCGATCCGGCCCTCGGCGAGCCCGCCGGCGCGCACGTCGTGGCCGAGGGCGACGGGGACGCCGCCGAGCCGTTCGGCGAGCCGTGCGCGCAGCGGGACGTCGCGCCAGCCGAGGTTGGCCGAGTAGACGGCGACACCCTCCGCCTCGTCGACGATCCCGGGGACGGCGACGCCGGCGGCACGGGCGGGTTCGCCGTAGTGCTCGATGCCGTGGGCGCGCAGGTCGGCGGCGAAGTCGAGGATGTCCGCGACCACGGCGTCCGGGCCGCGTTCGCGGCCGGTGGACCGGCGGGCCCGGTGCAGCAGCGTGCCGTCCGCCCCGACCAGGGCGGCCTTCATCCCGGTGCCGCCCACGTCGAGGGCGATGACATGTCTCACGGGGACAGTGTGGCCCGGGGACCCGGGAGAGGTCTAGTCCACTTGCGTGGTGTAGACCTTGTTCCGATTATCGGAATGTCGTCGGACGGCGCGAGGCGCCGGTTTGGGGCGGGAAGAGTGCAGCGGCGGGTCAGGACAAGGGCGATCGCGGTGGTGTCCGCACTGGGACTGACGGGAGTCCTCGGCGGATGCGGCGGTGACGGCTCCTCCGACGTGACCCTGAGACTGGTCGCGGCCGACTACGGCAACAGCGCGGCCACCAGTTCCAAGAAGTACTGGGCCGACCTGGTCGAGCGCTACGAGGCCGACCACCCCGGCGTGAAGGTCGACGTCCGCGTCCACTCCTGGACCGACGTCGACCGCAAGGTCAGGGAGATGGTCGACGCGGGCGACCCGCCGGACCTGGCGCAGATCGGCGCGTACGCCGACTACGCGGCCGACGACATGCTCTACAAGGCGGACGACCTGCTCTCCATCCCCGTGCAGGCGGACTTCCTCACCCAGCTGGCCACGGCGGGCCAGGTCAACGGCATCCAGTACGGCATGCCCTTCGCCTCCTCCACGCGCGTGCTGTTCTACAACAAGAAGCTGTTCGCCGAGGCCGACCTCACCCCGCCGACGACCTGGGACGAGCTCGCCGCGAACGCCGAGGCGCTCAAGGCCGAGGGCGTGAAGTACCCCTACGCGCTGCCGCTGGGCAAGGAGGAGGCGCAGGCCGAGACCATGCAGTGGCTGCTCAGCGGCGAGGGCGGCTACACCGACATGATGGGCACGTACGCCCTCGACTCCGCGGAGAACGTCGAGACGTTCAACTGGCTGAAGAACGAGCTGGTCGGCAAGGGCCTGACCGGCCCGGTCGCCCCCGGCAAGCTCGACCGGGCCGACGCGTTCGCCGCGTTCGCCGCCGGTGACGTCGGCATGCTCAACGGCCATCCCACGCTGATGGAGATGGCCGAGAAGAAGGGCGTGGACTTCGGCATGGTGCCGACGCCGACGGCCGACGGCGACAGCCGGCCCACGCTCGGCGTCGCCGACTGGATGATGGCCTTCAAGGAGAACGGCCACCGCGACGAGGTCGGCGACTTCCTCGACTTCGTCTACAGCGAGAAGAACGTGCTCGACTTCTCCCGCGAGTACGACCTGCTGCCGGTCACCAACTCCGCGTCCCGGACGATGAGCGGGTCCGCGCGGGACAAGCACCTCAAGCCCTTCCTGGACCAGCTGCCGACCTCGGAGCACTACCCGGTCGGCACCACCTCCTGGGCGGCGGTCAGCGCGGAGATCAAGCAGCAGATCGGCAAGGCGGTCGCCCCGGGTGGCAGCCCGGCGGGCGTCCTGGGCGGGCTCCAGGCGACGGCCGTGCGGGCGGAGAGCGCGGAGTAGGCCCCGCGGGGGCCTTGCTGTCGGTGCCGGGGGCTACCGTGCGGGGCATGGACGAGGAACGGCTGGAGCGGCGCGAACAGGACATCCTCGCGCTGGAGCGCCGTGGCTTTTCCGGCCCCGGCGCGAAGGAACGGGCGATACGCGAGGAACTGGGCCTGGCCCCGGTGCGCTACTACCAGCTCCTCAACGCCCTGCTCGACGACCCGCGCGCCCTGGCCCACGACCCGGTGACGGTCAACCGCCTGCGCCGCGTCCGGGAGGCCCGCCGCGCGCAGCGCTGACGGCGGGCCTCCCGG